>CAMZNJ010000033.1 GCA_947313825.1 uncultured Deferribacteraceae bacterium
GACATAACCTCAGCATGGTTACGCTGAAGGGAAGCTGTTACCGCAGAAACAATCTCATCCGTACTTTTACCCGAAACACTAATCGGCTCACAAAACTTAGTAACAACAAGCTTATTGCCGTAAATCTTGCCACCACGAGGCATTAGATCCTTGGTTCCAGCAAAAATAACCGGCATGATAGGCTTGTCAAGCTTCTTGGCAATCATGCCAATACCAGGATTAATACGACCAAGGGAACCATCGCGAGTACGTGTGCCCTCGGGGAATATCAGCAGGGAACTTTCAGGTTCAACCGTGCGAAGACCCTTCAGCAGAGACCTTATTGCGTTAGACTGGTTGCTTCGGTCGATAAGAACAAACTGGTACA
Organism: uncultured Deferribacteraceae bacterium; assembly: GCA_947313825.1. Taxonomy (GTDB): domain Bacteria; phylum Chrysiogenota; class Deferribacteres; order CAMZNJ01; family CAMZNJ01; genus CAMZNJ01. The sequence goes on from CAMZNJ010000033.1 coordinate 368, forward strand.
TCTTGAAAAGGGTGCCAGCAAGGGGTATTCGAGACAAAGACAGCTTCGCAACAGCAATCATAGGACGCTTTTGGTTCAGGTGGTAGATGAGAAAACAGTCGTAAAAACTTTGGTGTGTGGGGGCAAAAACGTATGGCTGACCCTCAACCATGTTCTCCTCACCGAGGACGATGAGGTTGGTGTTACCGATATGCTTGCAAATAACATCCGCTGTTTTGTTGATGGTTAGGAGCTGAGATTTTTTAGTAAAACGAAACTTGATAATGGCAATAACATTGTAGTAACCGCAAATCAGAAGGGTGATAGGGTAGCGTGTGCGTAATGCCACGGCTTCATATATTTTTTTTAGCATAAAAACCACCTATTATTAAAAAATGATGATTAATCGTTTTATTTCCACGAACTCTGCAAATCTCGCAAACCCCGCAAATTCCGCAAACCCCACGAACCCCACGAACCCCGCGAACCCCGCAAACCCCGCAAACTTTCAAGTACATTAATAAAAGTACCCAGTATTTTGGTCGGGCTCGCTGTCAAGCTCGCTGTTAAGCTCGCTGTTAGGCTTCTTCGTGCGTCTATCAAGCTCAGCAGTGCGTCTATCAAGCTCATCAGTGCGTTTGTCAAGCTCAGCAGTACGTTTATCAAGTTCGCTGAGCTTTTGGCGGACTTCATAAAACAGCATGTCAGCTTTTGCTCCTGAGGCTTTGCTGGAAATATACAGTATTAATATTATGAACCCGATAAAAATTAACATATGGAGCACACCTTTTCACTTATGACACAAGCACATTTTTTCACTTACTACAGCTGTTCTGTTATTTTTTTTGCTAAGTCGGTTGCTTCCCACGAAAATTCTTCCCGTCCGAAGTGTCCGTACGCTGCTGTTGGCAGGTAGATGCCCCGTTTTAGGTTGAGTTTGTTGATGATTCCGTTTGGTGTGAGGTCAATATTTTTGAGGATGAATTGGCTGAGTTTTTCTTCGTCAACTTCCCCTGTGCCCAGTAGGTTGATGTTGAGGGATACGGGTTCGGCAACACCGATGGCGTATGCTATTTGTACTTCGGCGATGTTTGCGGCACCTGAGGCAACAATATTTTTGGCTAAGTAGCGTGCCATGTAGGCAGCTGAGCGATCCACTTTGGAAGGGTCTTTGCCTGAGAAGGCACCGCCACCGTGTCGTCCGATGCCGCCGTAAGTGTCCACAATAATTTTGCGTCCGGTGAGTCCGCAGTCGCTGCTAGGTCCACCGATGACAAATCGTCCTGTGGGGTTGATGTGGAGCGTAATGTTGGATGTGTCGAGGTTGTCGGGCATGGTGGGGTTGATAACGTGTTTGGTGATATCTTTGCGTAGTTCGTCGAGGTGGATATGGTCGGCGTGTTGCGATGATACAACAATGGTGTCGATGGCTACAGGTGTGTTGCCTTGGTATTGCACGGTTACTTGAACTTTGCCGTCGGGTCGTAGGTAGTCGATGGTGTTGTTTCGTCGTACGGTGGCGAGTCGTCGTGCGAGTCGGTGTGAGAGGGCGATGGTGAGGGGCATGAGTTCGGGTGTTTCGTTTGAGGCGTAACCGAACATGAGTCCTTGGTCGCCAGCACCGCCGGTGTCAACGCCCATTGCGATATCGGGGGATTGTTGGTTGATGGCGGAGATGATTCCGCAGTTGTGTCCGTCGAAGCCGTATTTGGCACGGTCGTAGCCGATGTTAGTGATGGTGTTGCGTACGATTTCGTCGACGGATATTTGTGCTGTGGTGGTGATTTCGCCGGAAACAACGACAAGTCCTTTGGAGATGAGGGTTTCGCATGCAACGCGTCCGTTAGCGTCTTGTTTGAGTACTTCGTCGAGTATTGCGTCGGATATTTGGTCGGCTATTTTATCGGGGTGTCCTTCGGTAACGGATTCGGATGTTAGGACATATTTTTTATTGCTATCTATTTTGATGGGAGTCTCCCCCTGTGTTTTTGTTGTTGTGTTCACAGGTATTGGTTTTGTTTAGTTTAGTGGGTTGTGAGTAGTAGTTGTGCTTCCGTGGTGTTTGGTTGGAATATCATTATTAAAGCATCCGAGTTATTGTAATATTTTTTACGGCTATTTGCAACAATAAATCCACACTTGTTATAAAACCGAATGGCAGTGGTGTTTTGATTTGATACTTCTAGTAAAATCTTGTGCGATGTGTGTTGCGATGTGTGTTGCGATGTGTGTTGCGATGTGTGTTGCGATGTGTGTTGCGATGTGTGTTGCGATGTGTGTTGGATTACGTGTCGCAGTAGGGTTGTGGCAACACCTTGCCCGCGGGCGGAGGTTGTTACACCTAGTCGTAGTATTTCTGTTTCGTCCAGTAGTGTGCGTTGTATGATGTAGCCTGTGTAATTGTTGCTAGCGTTGTTGCTAGCGTTGTTGCGGTACAGGGTTGTGTGGGAGTGGGGGTTGCGTAGTTCGGCGAGGATGTTGTCAAGGTTCCAGCAGTGTGAATCGGTGATTTTTTGTGCGGGAGAGTTGGTGCTGTTCGCCACCATGAAGCACGCTGTTTCCAAAGAATGGATGGCGTGGGCGTGGCTCTCATTGGCACGGGTTAGTGTGTATGTTTGGGGTATGGCACGGTTGCTGTTACGGTTGCTGTTACGGTTGCTGTTGCTGTTGCTGTTACGGTGTGCGGTCATGGTTGTTACGTCCGTGGTTGGGAGTTTTGGGGCGGGTTGTAGGGGTTTGTGATGGAGTAAAACGGCGTCGGGTCGACTAGTAGGGCGTTGAGGCATGGGTGTGCAATAATCAGCAGGGGGATGATTTTGTGTTGTGTTGCCGTGTTCGCTGTGTTCGCTGTGCTCCCTGCCTCTTGTGTATCGGTACTGCTACTGCTACTGCTACTGCTACTGTTACTGCTACTGCTGTGGCGTCGTGGTTTGCTGGCGGAGTTCTCGTCGATAATGATGGGGGTGTTGTTCCTTTGTTGTGTGAGTGTGTCTTTGTCTACAAGGGAGTAGTCCGAAGCCATGGTGTGTGGGTTGTTGTTGGGGCATGGAGCGAGGTTGTAGGTACGGACAACGTAGCCGAACCTCTCCCCCACAGCGACGCGAAGTGTGTCCATATTGGACGATAGGGCGAAGGCGTCGTTGGTGCTGAGCCCCTTCATGGGTATGTTGAGGGCATCGCTAATGGCGAGCATGGATGCCATGGCGATACGTAGTCCTGTGTATGAGCCGGGTCCGGTGATGGCGATAATCCTGCTGATTTGTGTGAGGGGTGTGTTTGCGATGTTCAGTGTTTCTTTGATCATGGGCAGGAAGGTTGCGGTCATGTTTCGGCTGACAGGGAGTGTTTCTTCTGCTAGCAGTACTGTGTTGTTGCCGTTAGGGTTTTGTCGTGTAGTATTTTGTGCGATTACTGCCGTTTGGATGTAGTCGGCGTACGCGTTTACGAATAATGTGGTTCGGTTTTTAGGTGCCATGGTATTCTCGCCTATTTGCGTAAGTGTGGGTTGTTCTGTTTCTCAAACTCGATTGTAGTGAATGCGTCATGTCCGGGGATGACTTTTGTGCTGTTGGGTAGTGTGAGCAGGTGTTTTTTGATTGCGGGCAGTAGTAGTTTGGGTTGTGCTAGTGGTATGTCTGTTCGTCCTACTCCTAGTCGAAACAGGGTGTCGCCTGCTAGTAGTAGGTTGATGGAGGGTATGTGGAAGCAGATTGAGCCGGGGGAGTGTCCGGGTACATGTTTGAGGTGTATTTCGGTGTTGTCGCTCAGTGTGATAGTTTGCCCATGGTGTAGGTATTTGCCCTCTATTTTGTCTGGTGTAAACATTTTGATTTCGTCGAGGTTGTAGGGGGATATCCATTCGTTGACCTGTTGTAGGAGTGGCAGTTCCAGTTCGTGGCAATACACAGGGACGTCGTATTTCTCTTTGACGTATGCTACGCCACCGATGTGGTCGTAATGGGTGTGGGTAAGGAGTATCATTCGCAGAGTTGCACCTGTTTTGGCTATCTCTTTGCTGATACGCTGTTCGCTCCCGCCGGGATCAACAATGAGGCAGTCTTTACCGTTGTTGTAGGTTAGAATTGTGCAGTTAACCCCCAAGGGTTCCACCTGAAAATGTATGGCTTTCATAGTTAGTCTAGCTCCTTGAATACTTTTAGTAGTCGCACTCCAAAAACACGAAGGGCGACACCGTATAATAATACACTGATTGCAACCATTAGTACAGCGTGCATGGCGATACTATGCATAAATATTAACGCAACAGCCATAATACTGCTAGGAATGAGTACTTGGCGAATAATGCTGACTGCTGTGGAGGTGGTGGGCAGGAGGGGGAAACCGTGCTTGCGAAGCATTACCCAAAGCAAAATCATCTGAACCATGGACGTAAGAGTAAACGTGGCTGGGATGCTAAGGTAACCGAGGGGGAGCAATAATATGTAGGAAACAAGCATGGTAACCAAAGCCGACACAGCAATATACATGGGGGTGCGGTACGATCCTAAAGAGTAGTAAATACGTGTGAAGATGGAGGCAAGGGTAATGAACACAATGCTCACAGCGTACAACTGCAATGCACGGGCTGTCTGAAAAACATCCTCGGACGTGAAGGCATTATAACCAAAAGCAAGATCAATAAGCGGGTAAGGGATGACAACCAAACCGATGGCTGCAGGGACAGTTAAAAGCAATGAAACCAAAATAACCTGCTTAATAAGGGGCATGGTAGCACGGATGGAGTCCGACTCAGTCATGGTTTGACGATTAACAGACAACTGACGTGCCAACGAATTGAAAAACACAATACTCAACGCAACACCAAGAATACCCAACGGAAACTGCAAAATACGATGGGAATAAAACAGGTACGTAACACTCCCCATGGGCATGAAGGACGCAATAGAGCGACCAATAAGCAAACCGATTTGAGACGAACCCAACGTAATCGCTGTGGGAAGCATATTACGCAACGTCAACCAGAGGGCACTATCCACAGGGGATACGCGAACATAACGCAAACCAGAACCGTAAGCAAAACCACCAACCAAAATCAACTGCACCAAACCACCAATCAAAATACTGTAAGCAATAACGTACATGTTGCCATCAAGGTGGGAAGATAAAAGAATACCGAATATAAATGCCAAATTAAACAACGCAACAGAAGCGTAAGGGATGTAATACGAATTGTAAACATTCAAATACGAAGTAAACGTGCCCATAAGACCAACAATGGGGAGGTACAACATAAGAAGACGAATAAGATTATTAATGTAGGCGTTACCATCGCTGTCGCTAGTCAAAAAACCAGGCATAACGCTATGGCTCAATATTTGAGGGAAAACAAGGGCAACAGCAACAATAATCAGAATCGCACCTAGTTGGAAAAATACCAACTGAGATAAAAAAATATTAGCAGAACGACGACTGTGAAGTGCTTTGCTGTTGAGAAGGGGGATGTAGGACGAACTAAAACTACCCTCAACAATTAAAACGCGAAAAAGATTGGGAATAGCAAAAGCAGCAAGGAAAATATCCGTGGCATGGCTCGCACCAAGGGTAACGGCCATGGTAAGATCACGCACAAAACCTAGTACCCGACTGGTCAGGATACCCAAACCCATACGAATAATCTTGGGGGAGCGGGAGGATGACGGTTGCTGTGATTGTGGTTGTGGCTGTGATTGCTGTGATTGTGGTTGCTGTGGCTGTGATTGTGGTTGCTGTGATTGCTGTGATTGCTGTGATTGTGGTTGTGGCTGTGATTGCTGTGGTTGTGGTTGTGGTTGTGGCTGTGGTTGTGGTTGTGGCTGTGGCGAGAGAGAGCCCTTGTTCCCACTGTTCTCAGTATTTCGAGGTGTTGTCGGCATATCCATCATTGCGATTCTCTCTGTAGCACATACGAAACGCACGAAGGGTACACACAGACCGCTCAGAAGCAAGCCTGCATGCACCCGTTACTTATAGTTTATCGTACACTTCTCGAATAGTGGGCACTCGGTATTAAAGGGCAATACCAGCCATTAGTGAGAATGTTTGAGGTGCAAAAGTGATATCTTGCTCCCCTCTACCGTCAAACTTGAAGTCGCCCGTAAACTTTGCACTATTAACCTTGTACTCAGCACCAATAAACACTAAAAGGACGTTCATGCGTGCACCAACTTTGAACACAGGTGCGATTGACGTGTCTTTGATGGTGTCCTGTCCAGCTTGGTGTACGCTAATGGAGTTGTAGCTTAAGCCAACGCCAGCGTATGGTCGTACAATGATGAGTGGCGGTGTTACAACGATGGATACATCTGTTGAGGTGAGTCTTGCGTATTTATCGAGGATGGCAGGCATGTCGAGGTTTTGACGAACGCGTTCAGGCACGCTGTCTTCGATGGCCTTTTCGATGATAGGTTTAGCAATTTTGTTTTTGAATGTTGCAAAGGATGTATGCACATTTAGGTCGATAAATGGGAAAATATCCACGGACGCACCTACGCCGAGGGTTGTGGCAGCAGGGTTGAGGTAAGCCTCTTGGGAAACAGCTTTGTAGTTCAGAAGGGTAACGCCAGCATCGCCGTAAATGGATATGGCAGACGCCACGGGTGTTACGGCAACGGTCATCAGGGCAACAAGTAGAAAATATTTAAGTCTCTTAGTAATTATCATAAGTATAGTACTCCTTTTAAGAAATATAAAATAGTGCAAGGTTTTTACGTTGGTTATTTAAGTGCGGTAGCCTGTGCTACAAAAGTGCGGTAGCCTGTGCTACAAAAGTGCGGTAGCCTGTGCTACAAGTAAAAACGAAAACAACACATTCAAATTATAATAGGTACAAAACTATTTGTCAATAAGAATTGCTTTGGTGTGGAAAATATTGAGCATCGAGCTGGCACCTGAGGGGCTAGAAGGACAATCCGGCGGAGATGAGAGCACTGTCGCCACCGAGAATGATAGGTGTTTTTAGTCCGTCGTAGTTTAGGTCGATGTTGAAGCGTGCAGTGTTGACGCGGTACTCGAACCCGACAAACACAAAACGGTAATTGATGCGTGCACCCATTCGCAGTAGGGGGGCAAAAACAGTGTCTTGGTGTACGGGTTTCCCTAGCTGTGTGAGTGTGATGGTGCTGTAACTGATACCAGCGGCGGCATACGGCTTGATAACCACCAGCGGGGGGGCAAGGACGATGGTGAAGTCGGTTGCGGTGATGGTTCCTCTTTTCGTCAGAATCTCCTCTAGGGAGCCGTATAAATCTTCGTTTACAACACGACCTCGCCCATCCAAGCGAACTGCAGGAGCGACACGTGAGGCAAATTTTGCGTTATCGAATATGGTGATAGCGTAGTGCACGTCGGCTTCGATGAGGTTGATTAGCCCCACGGAGGCTCCTGCACCGTACCCGTAACCGAAGTTTGTGAGGTAGTATGTTCCTAGGGTTTTGATGCTGACGTACGTGAACGACGCATCGGAATACAGGGACAAGGCGGAGGCACTAGGCATGGCTAATGTTACCATGGAAACAGCAAGTATGAAGTGTTTGAGTTGCCCTGTCATTGTATCTCCAAGTTTTGCCACCTTGTATATTGCGTACGATACCACTGCACACTCGAGGCAGTACTACTATTGTAGCCCTAAAGACAAATATTTGTCAAGCCCTAACAAATCCGTACTGCTTTGTACTGCAAGCTAGGTGGGCATTTATTGCAAGGGGGTGGCGTACTGCTAAAATAGTATTTGATTAAGAGATTAAAGTTGTGTTAATTTTTGGAGAACGTGGTATGATGGGTGTTGAAAAACAAAAGTCGCATTAATTTTTTGGAGGATGGAATGAGTTACATATATTTCGACAACAGTGCTTCAACGCCTGTAGCCCCAGAGGTACGCGATGAAATGCTAAAATATTTAACAGGTGAAGGGGTTTACGCCAACCCCTCCAGCGTACACATGTTTGGTGTAGAGGCAAGTGAAGCCGTGGAGCAAGCTCGCACCAGTGTTGCCAAATATTTCGGGTGCTCTCCCAAAGAGGTACTATTCACAGCCTCGGGGTCGGAATCCGACACACTAGCAATACTAGGCATGGTGAGAGGGCTGCAACACAAAGGCAAACACATTATCACCAGTGCCATCGAACACCCTGCTGTGTTGGAAGTTTTCCGTGCACTAGAAGAGGAGGGGTTTGACGTAACATTCCTGCCCGTAAATCCGGGGGGACAAGTGTCGTTGGAAGGGTTCCGTAGTGCCATCAGGGAGGACACCATCTTTGCCAGCGTAATGTACGTAAACAACGAAACAGGCGTTATCCAACCCATCGAAGGGATGGTAAAAGCATGCCACGAAAATGGCGTAATATTCCACACCGATGCTGTTCAGGCTGCAGGCAAACTACCCCTAAACGTGAAAACACTAGGGGTCGACCTCCTAACACTCAGTGGACACAAAGTATACGCACCAAAAGGGGTTTCAGCTCTTTACGTCAGAGAATCACTAATGGAAACACTTGTGCCGGTAATTCGTGGTGGCGGACATGAATTCGGCAAACGATCGGGAACCGTTGCCGTTCATCAGGTGGCAGCGTTGGCAAAGGCGTGCGACCTCCTTGCAGAACGACACTCTGCAGACAACAAACACATTGCGTTGCTCAGAGATACGTTCGAAAAGAAACTGACCAACGCATTAAGCGACGTTGTAATCAACGGCGAGCAGGAGAATAGGGTGTCGTCCGTATCTAGCGTTACGTTCAAATACATCGACTCGGAAGCCTTGCTCGTACTTACAGGGGAGGTGTGCTCATCGCCGGGGTCTGCTTGTGCTGGGGACGACGGTCTCTCCCACGTGTTGGAAGCCATGGGCGTGGATCCCATCCACATCCGTGCCTCGTTGCGGTTCTCTTTCGGACGATACAACACCATGGAAGAGGTTGAACGTGCTGTGGATATGATTATTGTAGCAGTGGAGAGGTTGCGTACGTTCTCCCCCCTCGGGAAGGGAGTGTAACTCTTTTGGGGCACAAATCATAACGCTTTGGCGTGCTAGCGTGCTGTTGGCGTTCTAGCGTGCTGTTTGACGTGCTGAAATTTATTGTGTACAATGGCAGCATGTTCGTGTACAATATTGTGAGTGCCGCTATGGTTAGTTGGTCTATTATCTTTCTGTGTTCGAGGTGTTGAGTGATTTTTCCCCAGAATGTGTTCGCAAGATTACCAGTCAGTCTTCGCCTCATAGCGTCTGCTCCAAAGTCGTACCTATTGTTTTTGTTAGCGTTGAGCCTACCTAGCCTAGTGCTTTGGTCGTGTACGCCCATTGCCATGTCCAATAGTAGTAGTGGTACGTCTAGCATTGTTACGCCCAATATTAATATTGCTACGCCTAATAATACGGATGGAGCGGTAAGCAATGGTCGTGGCTCAGTGGGGTTCTACGACGTTAGGGGTAACGCCTCTGCATTGTCCGAGCCATCCGAGCCATCCGAGTCATCACTTTCGCAACCTACGCCAGCAAACACCTTGCCCCTACTACAAAGTAGTCGCCTCGATAGCAATCGTTCTGAGCCAAGTACGCTCCCCCTCACAGCCCTTTTGGACAACACTCCCCCCGTAAACACAGGCAACAACAGCAATTCGATGCGAGACCTCACACAATCCGAACAACTCTACTTCGCCTACCTAAACAACGGCACCATACCCGTAAGCCTACACCTCCCTGAGGTTGACGCCGAGGCATTCATTTCCGACCCCGAATCGCCACCAAGCGACCCAAGCATGTTCCCCGCCAACTACACTTACCCCATCAATATCGACCCCTTGGCAAAAAAATACATTAGCTACTACACAGGTCCAGCACGCAGAACATTCCAAATGTGGCTCGAACGCTCCAATCGCTACATCGATGTTGTGAAAAATATTCTTTACGAAGAGGGCGTCCCTGTGGACTTCATGGCACTACCGTTTGCGGAAAGTGGGTACAACACTGAAGCCGTATCTTGGGTTGGAGCCACCGGTATTTGGCAGTTTATGCCCAAAACAGGGATCTATTACGGACTAAAACAAGACTTCTGGCAGGACGATCGCAAAGACTTTGAAGCCTCAACTAGGGCTGCAGCAAAATACCTCAAGAAATCGTACAAACAATTCGGCGACTGGCACCTCTCCACAGCATCCTACAACGCTGGGCCGGGGAAGATTAGCCGTGCCATATCGTACTCGCGATCCCGCGACTTCTACGTGCTCAACCAAGGCACATACCTCGCCAAAGAAACAAGCCACTACGTTCCCAAATACACCGCACTACTCATCATCTACAAAAACTACCTCGATTACGGCTTCACCATGCCCAAAACAGAACCCATGATCTACAAAACCATAAATATACCAAGTCAGGCAAACTTTTACGTAATCGCAGATACCCTCGGAATTAGCGTCGGGGAGATACGTGAGTTCAACCCCGGACTGCTCCACCCCGTAACTCCACCACGTGCATACAACTTACGCATCCCCGTGTCGGTCAGCCAGAGGGACATCAACAAACTCCTAGGCATGAGCAGTGAAGAACTACTGCAGTACACCGTTTACTATGCCAACAAAGGGCAGAGCGTTAAATCCATTGCCGAGCGGTACGGCGTCTCCATTGCCGAGCTCAAACGCATTAACGCACTATCCAGCAGCTACTTAACATCAACTAGACCCGTATTGGTGCCCCTGAAAGGTTATTACGATCGTAGCCTAAATAAATGGTTCCAGCTAAATGTTAAGCCGGGTAACGACCTCTACCTTGTGCGTCGTGGGGACTCCCTAGAATCCATTGCACGCAAAGTGAGCATGAGCGTGGAGGAGCTAATCTACTTAAACGGGGAGCGGAGTTATGGCGAGATTATCCCAGGGCAACGCTTGGTGATTGGTGCACGCTAGTTCGCGGTTCGTGGTTCGCGGTGCAGGTTGGTTCGCGGTTCGCGGTGCAGGTTGGTTCGCGGTGCACGCTAGTGCGTGGTTCGCGGTGCACGCTAGTGCGTAGTTCGCGGTTCGCGGTGCAGGTTGGTTCACGGTTCGCGGTGCACGCTAGTGATACGTTGACGAGTTACGCCGTTGGGGATTATTGTTATGCACATATTCATTATTTTGGCACCCCTGATAATCATGGTTACGATTGGCTACTTATCCGTACGCACAGGTTTCCTCCCCACTAGCTTTTACGATGGTGTTAGCAGGCTCCTCTATTATTTCCTCATGCCTGGTACAATATTCTACTCCCTTTGGGTGTCGGACATTAACCACCTTGTTTTTAGTGTAAACATCCCCCTTATTTTGCTTACATACGTCATAACTCTCTCTGTTTCGGGTGTTTTGCTCCTATTCGTTCATGGTTGGGATCGTGCCATGCGTGTTACGTTGTGGGTTGGCTCCATTCGCACCAATGCTGTTTACATTGCGTTTCCCATTGTTTATGCGGCTTACGGCGTCGAGGGTTTGTCCATTTTGTCCATTGTTGTGATGATCTCGTCCATCCTGACAAACGTCTATTCGGTGGTAACTTACGGTATCCTTTTGAACGCTGAGGGGAGTATAAAAACTGCTATTGTGCAAACAACACGCAACCCTATTTTGATTGCGGTAACACTGGGTATTGTATTTTCCTTGGCGGGTATCCCCGTGGCAACAATCACCGAAACAACTTTTACCATGATTAGCAATGCCATGTCGCCGTTGGCTCTTCTTTTTGTTGGCTCCACCATCGATTTCAGCTACATAAAAGGGAATAGTCGTGCCATCTCCTTTGGCGTATTCATGAAGATGGTTCTTTTCCCTAGTACGTTCCTTGTTTTGGCGTTGATATTCGACACCCCTTTGAATATTCACCATTTCGTCATTTTGATCATGCTTGCAGCACCACTATCTTTGGCACACTGCGTTCTCACGTCGAACATGGGTGGGGATAGGCGTATTGCTGATGCCACCTTAGTTGTATCCCTCATCCTTTCCCTGTTGACGTACCCC
>CAMZNJ010000034.1 GCA_947313825.1 uncultured Deferribacteraceae bacterium
TGCTTTGCCGCCGTATTGGCCTGTTGTCTGTTTGTCCTGCTCGCTTATTAGTCTGTTTTTCGCTTGCTAGCTTTGTCCTAGTATTGTCCTGTTCGCTTATTAGCCTGTTATTCCGCTACTAGCTTTGTCCTAGTATTGTCCTGTTGTCCTGTTATTCCGCTACTAGCTTTGTCCTAGTATTATCCTGTTGTCCTGCTCGCTTATTAGCCTGTTATTCCGCTACTAGCTTTGTCCTAGTATTATCCTGTTGTCCTGCTCGCTTATTAGCCTATTATTTCGCTACTAGCTTTGTCCTAGTATTGTCCTAGTTTTATCCCCTAAAAAATGCCTCCTCCCTAGAGTGCCCCCAACACGTCCATGCGTCCCAGCACGTCCACGCGTCCCAGCACGTCCATGCGTCCCAGCACGTCTATGCATCCCAACACGTCCATGCGTCCCAACACGTCCATGCGTCCCAACACGTCCACGCGTCCCAACACGTCCATGCGTCCCAGCACGTCCACACGTCCCCAGCTCTCCGAGGTACTAGGCGGCGGGGAGTTGGCTAGAAAATTGCTAGGAAATAGAGTGATATGTGGGGTATATTTAGCCCTTGCTGAAAATGCCGTCAATACTGTTGTTGAATGCAAATGATACTTATGATCGAGGTGATGTTATGGAAATTATTCAACGCTTGAGAGATGTTTTAGTGTCGTCGTCCAATCTTTTGGAGGAATTTATTACCATCTCGAATCAAGAGCTTGAAAGTGCAATACAATGGGATACTGAGGCGGTGGAGGAGCTTACCAAACGTAAAGAAACACTCATCGCAAACGAATCTGTCCTTGGCAAAAGCAAGGCGGCAATTATGAGCAGGGTGTGCCGAGAACTTGGTTCTTCGGACATGACACTCCCTCAAGTTATCGAGGCGGTGCAGGATACTCCTGACAACACCATTGCTCAGGAATTACACTCACTGCAAGAAACAATCGAAGGACAGGTGCTAGCGTTGAAGGCGTTGACGGCTCAGCTCCAGTCGGTTTATAGCACGAATAAGCGTCTTTGTGAGGGGTTTTTCCACTCACTAGGAATCGCCAATAGTGGCGTGTACGAAAACTCGCCATGGAAGCCAACAAGTGGCGGTTCAGATATTAGCACCATTTCATTTAAGGGGTAGCCCATGAGTTCTTTGTTCGGAATGCTTTACACAGGTTCGTCGGGGCTTTACACCGCCCAAGCAGGAATCAGTGTTACAGGTAATAACATTTCCAATGCCAACACGGTTGGTTATTCGCGTCAACGTGCTGTTATCGAATCCCGTGATGCCATCGACACTCGTGGATGGTTCGGCACAGGTGCCAGCCTTACACGTGTTGAGCGTGTTTACGACGATCTTCTTGCCTCCAACGTTCGCCATGAAATGTCGGGGTTTACAATGTGGTCGTCAATGCAAGAAAACATCGGCAACCTACAACAATACTTCAACGAACTCGACGGCAGTGGTGGGCTATCCGATGCCCTTAGCGACTACACGCAATCGTGGGTTACCCTTGGGGGCACACCGCCAGACGATACGCAAACAGCACTGACAAACCGTAACAATGTGGTAAACAAAGCCATCATCCTTTCGGACAAGCTCCAAGATGGCTACAAGCATATTGAGGCTGTTCGCGATGATATTGAAGTCAAAGTCAATATTGCTGTGGATGACATGAATATCCAACTGAAAAATATTGCTCAGTATAACCTGAAAATAGTGGAGATTGAGAGTGATGGGGTTACAATCGCCAACGAACTGAGAGACAAACGTGATATGGCTGTGGCAACAATCTCAAACTACGCCTCAACAAACGTAACAGAGCGTGTTGACGGTAGTTACGCCGTTGTAATCGCGGGTGTTGTGGCTGTGGATCGTGGTGATGCGGGCAAGTTTACTGTGGAAGCGGGGGAGGGGCAGGACAGGCTCCTGACAATCAAGTATCGGGGCGTAAATATTGGTACCCGTGGCGAGTCTGTGGATATCACTAACCAAATACGTGCTGGCTCCATTCGTGGCGACCTTGATTCTCGCGACAAGAACCTTCTGAACACCATCGAACAAATAGATTCGTTTGCTAGCTCCCTAATCTTTGAAACAAACATGGTGCATGGGCTAGGACGACACTTGCGAGCAGAATCTAGCCTCGTATCCTCCTACAGCGTTAGCGATTCGCGATTCCCATTGCAACAAAACATTGGCGATAACTTTACGAATACGCACTTCCAGATGCAGGCGGGATCGTTCTCCCTGAGCATTTACGACGACAACAATGTGGTTGTGAAAACTGTTAACATTAGTATCGATCCCAAAGTCGACTCCATCGGAACCATTGCAGATAAGATTAGCGATGCCTCAGGGGGGCAAATAAGTGCTGTGGTTAACTCGAACAACCAGATGGTGCTCTCGAGCAAAGATAATAGCACAATCGCTTTCACAGCCGACAATACAGGGTTTACGGCTGCCATGGGGTTCAACAGCTTCTTCAACGGCACAGGTGTACGCGACATATCCGTAAGCCAAAAGATACAGGTGGACTCGGGGTTTTTGGTGGCGGGTACATCAGGCAGGGTTGGCGACAACACAAATGCCCTAGCCATGGCAGGAATAAATACGGGCGAAGCACTTGGGAATATATCGTTTGAGGCGTACTACTCCTCTTTCGTCGCGGAAATATCTGCCATGAAGTACGAAGCAGATATTTTTGTGGGCTCGAAGCTGGTTTCCCTGCAGGCGGTAAGCGTACGCTTGGACGCTGTTACAGGTGTCTCCCTCGATGAAGAAGCAATAAATCTTACCAAATTTCAGAAGTCATATGAAGCGAACGCAAGATTTATTACGGCTGTTGATCAGATGCTGGACTTAATTGTTAATAGGCTTGGCTTAGTTGGCAGGTAGGTCGGGCGTAGGTAGGTCGGGCGTAGGTAGGTCGCCGGTCGGTGGATAGGTCGCCGTAGGGTTGTAGGTAGGTCGGGCGTAGGTAGTCCTGTTCAGATGGATTGCCCACGAAAATTGTTTTAGGAGCAGAAAATCATGAGAGTTACATTCAATAGCTTGTACAACACAGGGGCAGCACACATGCAGTCCACAAACCAACGTATGCAACAAGACTACATGCGTGTGCTAAATGGTCGTCAGCTGATTAATCCTGAAAACGACGTTCGATCCTACTCGTTCTACCTCAAAACACAGCAACAAATAAATATTCTGCAATCGTATGGCGACAATGCGGACAAGGCTTCCCACTGGCTGACGGAATCGGATTCCGCTGTTGGCTCGTTGGTAAACATTATCAATACCATCAAAAACGACTACGCCATACAGGGTGCCAACGATACCCTTAGTGCTAGCGACAGGAGCTCCATGGCTTCGGCGATTAAGTCCATTATGCAGCAAGTTGTTGGGTTGTCCAATACCGACTACCTTGATCACTATATTTTTGGTGGCTTTGGCACTGGTGAGCCTCCGTTTGTTGAAGGGAGCAACGATGTGAAGAATATTCGCTCTAGCAACAACAGTGATGGGGCTTTGTTTGCCACGGATACATTTAGCGACGTGCGGGAGTTGCCTCAGGGCGATTATCGCATGGGGGTAACAATTTCCAACGGGATGGCAGAGATTACGTTGTACGATAAATATGGCAACGCCGTACCCGTCGACTCCAACTCTAGCGATGATGCGACTAGTGATGGCAACAAGCTGATGCTTTCAACGTCAGTGGCATACGAGCCGGGTAAGGTGGTTAATCTCGGTCGTGGTATGGCGATAAAGCTGCCGGAAAATACGACGCACCTTTTTACCGAGTACCATTTCACCTATGTTGCTGGTTCAGATATAACTTACAAGGGTGATTCGAGTGAAATAGTGTCGCAAATCGGCAGTAATTCTAATGTGGCGTTAAATGTTTCTGGTAATTCCCTGTTCATGTCCACGTACAAAACGTTACAGAGTGCTTTTCTCAACACTTACAGCGGTCTGCCCATAAACTTAGCTTCAGTGTTTTCGGGTTTGGATGGTGTGAAAACTAGCCCTGGTGATGCGATTAAGTTTAGGGCAAGCGATCATTATGGTCATCCTGTGGGGAATGCACGTGTGTCTGGTACTAGTGAGGTCAATGTTAACTTAGCGGATCTCCCCGATAGTGCACGTATTACTTATGTTCGTTACGGCAGTAGTTACTACAAGGTGGAGCTTGAGGCGAAGAATTACGGTAGTGTGGAAAATCTTTCCGATGCTTTCAACGTTGCCATGAAAACAGCAACGTTTGCCGGGTCGTCCTTGCTATCCCCCACGCCTCAAGATACCGACCATGTTGTGGATATATCTGGCGAATTGCGTAGTGTTGCCGACGGACAACAACTCATGATAATGACCAATGAGGCTGGGGACAAAGTTTCCCTCTCAGCATTTGGCGACATCGATAACGCTTTGGGGTTTGATAAGTTTCGGGACTACACGGGCAACCTTTCTTACGGAAAGGATAACGAGTTTAACATGTCGACGCGTCCGTTTACGGTTCCGGGTGGCAACGAGTTTTTGCAAGTAACGGCTGACAACACGAATCTTTCTTCGGGCACATACAACTACACCATCAACGGCAACGACTACACCTTGACTATTCCGGCGGGTTCGACAGCTTTGGACATTCAGTTTATGATAAATAAGCAGATGAGCAACGACACAGGGTTTAGCATTCAATCCCACGTTGTTGCTACTGGTGTTGCCGACGTTTATGACATAACCTACACGTTTGAGAATGAGAATTACGGTGAAAACACGTCTCTGTCCATCATGTCCAACGGCACCTTGCACAGTGCAACCTTGGGACGAGATTACACTGCTCCTGTCAATAAATCATTCGAGGATCTCCTCAACTTCGCCAACAATTTCTACAACGGCTCAGCACTAGTTTCCATTAACAGCGTTGGTCAGGTTGTTGTTGAGGACTTGTACAGCGGTTCCGACAGCCGTTTATCACTGAGCATGACACCTGACAACAGGGGTATCGATCGTTCTTTCGGCTACACCGACCAAATTATAAGCGGTTCCTACGATGGTCAAGGGGACATGGATTGGGATGTTAGCTATCGCATAGACAACGTTGGTGGTCGATTCGACTTAACGTACAGTATCGTAAGCCAGAAAGGTGGTCCCATAGCTAGCGGTACAGTTGCCGATTACAAGGGTGGTCCTGTGGAGCTGAAGCAGGGTATTTCGTGGACGCCCCCCATCGATGCCCCAAACATAGGCGTGGACAGGAACTTCACCATATCGCTAAGTGGTGGCAACAACCTTCGCCTAGGGGAGATGCACATTACTGAGCAGGGCAGTAACGTAAACATCTTTAACGCCATTCAAAACTTGGAAGACGCCTTGAGCAACAATGTTCGCGACAATGGCGACCTATCCCCAAGCGAGTGGGCTCTCGATCCCAACAACGACCTCCTTGCAAAAGCATTCTTCTCCGGAAACTATACCGGCTACAACAACGACACATGGGGGTTCAACGTTAATCAGTTTGCCGCATCCCCCGAATCGTACCTCCAAGACGAGCTTCGCTTGGAGTACGCCAACACCACACTCGTTAGCCCCGCTCTAGGGGATATTCTGTTCGACGTGGAGATATGGGATAACGACAAGGGCACACTTAGCACCATCCCCGTGCAAATCCCCGCAACAAGCTACCCCACAGGGATGACCCTCAAACAACAGAACAAACTTATCATTGACGCAATCAACAACGATACCGCGTTCAAAGCAGTGGGGATAGTTGCACACGACAATGGTGGAACCCTCGTCGTAAAATCTGGTGCGGGAACAAGCAACATAAACCTAGCAGCACAAAGTGATGCGGCAATTATTGCCCTCGATGCGGGTAAGCCAACAGGAGCACCTTTCCCCGTCAACCTAAACATTACCGCTCCCCAAGATATGACCATCAAAACCTTCAACCTCGGAACAAATACTTGGGTGAGCGACACCATCACCATACCAGCCAACAACTATGCAGACGTTGACGCACTCGCCACAGAGGTAAACAACCAGATAGCAGCCTCAGCAGTACTCAACACATTGGTAACGTTTGCAGGTGGTGGCGACACCATTACGCCAACGTACACTAGTGGCACAGGGTATCTGTCCGCCTCCCCCAACAACCCCCTAGGCGTAGGTTACAAAGGTGCTGACCTCATAAGCCCCGTTGCAGATATGGTAAACCTTGACCTGTCGAAATCATCTGTGGACGAACGAACACTAACATTCCGATACATGGCGGGAACACAGTTGCAAGAACAAACAATCACCATCCCCAACAAGGACTACAGCACCACAGGCTTCAACAACCTCATGGACGACCTAGCAACAGAGCTTGCCTCAGCTGGGCTCGATACATTTTTTACCGCCGTACGCACAGGCGATAAAGGGTTTGGGTTCGTGGTCAACAAGGCAAACACAACAGTGGGGTTTGTGGAGGGGAACCACGATCCAAGGGCTGAAAACAACATAGTGCTAGGGTTTGCACGTGCAGGGAGTGCCCTGAGCGTTGCCATTACCGACTCAGCAGGCAGAATAGTGGACAACATTAACATCAAAACTGCCAACAAAAACTATTTCGTAGCAGACGGAATCTCCTTGGGGTTCGATTCGGGGAGCGTAATGCGTGGCAACAGCTTCACCACCGCACTAGGATCAGGCGTACAGCAAGAAATTGACATATTCGACAAAATTGCCTCTCAGGTAAATAGCATTTATGCCGATATAGGTAACAGAGGGAATATTGTAAGGTCCCAGATATCGTTTAACGAACGGATTGGGCTCAACCTAGATCAGTTTAGATCCAACTACCTAGGATCCACCGAAAACGATATCTACCAAATAACAAATAGCTATCAACAGTCCATGCTAGTGTACGAAACAGCACTGCAAGCAACAAGCAGAATTATAGGGCTATCCCTAATGAACTACATTTAGGCACACTTGTGGCAAATATTTCACTAAGGGAAGCTACTGCAGTATCGGCTTATATGATGGAGGTTTGATGTGTCTCATCAAGCAGTAGAAGAGAAATACCAAATAGAGATAGACGGTTTAGGATCAGTAAACTACTCGCGTAGCGATATTGTTAGCTTTGTAGCACCGATTGTCGGATATCCATTCCGTCGGCAGTTCCTACTAGTGGGCAACGATGGGGAAATGCCGTTTTACCGACTCGTATGCATTGAAGAACCCGACTTAATATTTATATTACTAGATATGAAAAGCTCAGGAGTGGACTACGACCCACAAGTGCCAGACTCCTGTTACGAAGTGCTTGAGGCGGATGCTAGCAACAAAAACTCCCTAAACCTATTCGGAGTAGTGCGAATGCATTCCGATATCGATCAGGCCACAGTCAACATGCGTGCACCCATTCTCCTCAACCTCGAAAAACGCTTTGCCATGCAGTTTGTTTTGGATGACGAAACACTTGGAATGCGAACAAAAATATTCTCCTAGCACACAGAGTGCCATAAATACAGATACGAAAACTAGAAACGTCAGAGGTGTTTGCAACAATGCTTGTGCTGTCCCGAAAGCTAAATGAAAGTATAATGATCGATGGACTAATCGAATTTAAAATTGTGGATATTAGTTCCAGTGCCGTGAAGGTGGGCATTGAAGCCCCAATGAAATACCATATCTTGCGTAAAGAGATATTTGACATGGTTTTAGAGGAAAACAGGCAAGCGACGAAGGCAAAGAGTTCCTCAGCGTTGGAGCAATTGCGTAAAAAACATACCAAAGATTAGTACGTCCATACAATTCACAAAATTCAGACCCTATCCGAAACCCTTTACCTATCGAGGGTTCACCATCCTACCAGCTATTTATTCCCAAAAAATTAACACCACAATCTAAAGTTGGCATGCTTGTTGCTAACTACTATGCATATTACATAAGTTTTATTTATCAAGATAAAACGAAGGGTGTGCATTATGAAAGCAATAATCAATG
This sequence comes from uncultured Deferribacteraceae bacterium, assembly GCA_947313825.1. Lineage (GTDB taxonomy): Bacteria > Chrysiogenota > Deferribacteres > CAMZNJ01 > CAMZNJ01 > CAMZNJ01. Next base: position 8,009 of record CAMZNJ010000034.1, read on the forward strand.
TGATTATTTTCACAGGAATCTACCAAGTTGCAACTAAGATTGATGATGTTCTTTCCATGTTCCAAGTTCTCTAAACGCAGGCAAGAACCTTCAACAGCTGCAAAAGCTCGACAGCTAGCAAGTGAGACTTCATACTAATTTTTACCACAAACACTTGCTATTAAAATTATTATTCAAAACACTACATCCGCTATTAGGATAAACCGCTAACCCCTCTCATAGGCTTCTGTGAGGGGGGTTGCTAACATGAATGCCATTACCACTATGGCGTAAAGGTTGTGCCCATGATGAACACAAAAACCGCTACTCTACCAACAACACACACGTACACACCTAGGATAAACCTGAAAAAGGTTTCGGTGCTTGCGTCGGCTGTGTTGGCGTCGCTGATGCTACTACCATTGGGGGGCTGTGCACGCGTAAACACAGACAGCGTGGCGTTCGAACCATCCGTGGACTACGTATCACTCATGGAAGATTACGACAACCAAGTTGCACAACAGGCGTCGCGTACGGCATCCCTGTGGGCAAACAACGAATACAAAAGCGACCTGTTTGCTGACTACAAAGGGCGACAAGTGGGCGATCTCATCACCGTAATCATCTCAGAATCATCATCGGCAACAAATACTGGGAGTGCAACAACGGGGAAAACATCGTCTGTAGGTGCCTCCGCAACAGCACTGGGCGGACTGCCACTGGATCTTGGCGTAACAAACTTCCTCGGCACTGGTGTGGGGTTCTCCCCAAACCTAGGCACGCAGTACACGTCATCTTTCGCCGGGCAAGGCTCAAACACGAGGCAAGATCAGATACAGGCAACAATCGCCGCAACAGTTCTGCGAGTACTACCCTCTGGCAACCTAGTAATTGAAGGGCACCGTGAAATTGTTGTGGATAACGAAAAACAGATAATGTCTATTCGAGGACTGATTCGTCCGAAAGATATTAATGCAAACAACGTGGTTGCATCGCAAAATATCGCTAACGCACAGATTAGTTACTCCGGGAAAGGGATGATATCGGATACACGCAACACAGGGCTATTCAGCAAAGTTGTGGACTGGCTCTGGCCGTTTAGTTAGCCAGCTAAGGGCGATGAATTCCTTGGCGTAACAAACAGCTCCACAAGCTCCAACGCGACGCCAACACCTGTTGTACGTGCACCTATGGCGAGTACGTTGCAACTGTACATTGATTGAGCAATATGGGCTGTGCTAGGGTGTAACGCCAACGTGCTACGTATGCCGCCAACCTTGCTTGCAGCGTTCACTATGCCCACGCCTGTGCCACAGATTACAACCCCTAGGTGAGCCTCGCCTGAGGCAACTAAGCGACCCACTGCCTCGCCATAGTTGGGGTAGTGTACGCTTTCAGTGGTATTCGTGCCAACATCAACAACTTTGTAAACGTGATTTGAGCTGCTAGGAGCCCCCATGGCTTCAATGTACGCCTTAATCTCA
>CAMZNJ010000035.1 GCA_947313825.1 uncultured Deferribacteraceae bacterium
CTTGGAGTTCTCCCTTGGAGTTCTACTTTTTGGATGAAGCTACTTCCGTTGTGTTGGGCACTTTTTTTGCAGCAGTTTTTTTGGTGTTCACCTTTTTGTGAGTTGTTGGTTTGTGTGTTCCGGTGTTGTTCTGCATTCGTGGTGCGTTTTGTTTGATAGCGTCCAAGTCGATTGTTAGTTTGGTTGTTTTTTTGTAGCTTGGTGCGTTGAACATGGTGTCCATCATTACGCCTTCTAGTATGGATCTGAGTCCTCTTGCCCCTAGTTTGCGTGCTAGTGTTAGTCGTGCGATTTCTTCTAGAGCGTCGGGAGTGAAGTCCAGCTGCACGTTGTCGAGTGCGAGCATGAATTGGTATTGTTTGATGATTGCGTTTTTGGGTTCGATCATCATTCTCACTAGGTCGTCTTGTTTTAGGTCGTCGAGTGTTCCGATGACTGGTAGTCGTCCCATGAATTCGGGAATGATTCCGTATGATATGATGTCTTCGGCTTCGACTAGTTTGAGTAGGTCGCCTTTGTCTTCGGGGATGGTGTTGTTTTGGTTATCGTCATTGGTTGAGAATCCGATTACGCTACTTTTTAGTCGTCGTTTGATGATATCGTCTAGTCCGTCGAACGCACCTCCACAGATGAAGAGGATGTTGGAGGTGTCCACGTGAATGTATTCTTGATTGGGGTGTTTGCGTCCCCCTTGTGGTGGTATGTTTGCTACGGTTCCTTCGATGATTTTGAGTAGTGCTTGTTGTACCCCTTCACCGCTAACGTCTCGTGTGATTGATGCTGTTTCCCCTTTTCGGCAGATTTTGTCGATTTCGTCGATGAAGATTATTCCTTTTTCTGCTTTGGCGACGTTGTAGTCGGCGTTTTGTAGCAGTTTCAGGACGATATTTTCCACATCTTCGCCAACGTATCCGGCTTCGGTGAGAGTTGTTGCGTCTGCGATTGCGAATGGTACGTTTAGAGCTTCTGCCAGTGTTTTGGCGAGGTAAGTTTTGCCTGTGCCAGTTGATCCGAGTAGTAGGATGTTGCTTTTTTCAATATCCACGTTGGCTGATTTGGCGTTGAGTATTCGTTTGTAGTGGTTGTAAACGGCAACGGACAGCACTTTTTTGGGCGTATCTTGTCCGATAACGTATTCGTCGAGTATGTTTTTGATTTCTTGTGGCACAAGTTGTGCTGCTTTGAGTGCTTCTTTTTGTGCATTTTCTTCTTCTCGTTCTTTGGAGGATCTGTTTCCCAGTTCTGTTTTGGAGATATAGAGGTCGAGGGCGGAGGTGGTTGTTTCTATCATGGTGTGGTTTTCGGTTTCTATTTCGGCTAAGACATGGTTGCAGTGGTCGATACAGGAGTCGCAAATGAATGCACCTTCACCTAGTCCTGATACGATTATGTTTGCTTCTTTTTCATTTTTGCCACAGAAGGAGCATGTTATGTTGGTCATATGTTTTTTTCACTCGTCGTTAGTTTTGTGTTATGTAGTTGTTTTGGTTAGTATTTTGTCTGCGATGCCGTATTTTACGGATTCTGTTGCGGACATAAAGTTGTCTCTGTCTGAGTCTTTTTCGATCTGTTTGATTGTTTTGCCGGTATTTTTTGCTAAGATGTTGTAGAGTGCTTTTTTGTTACGTAACATCTCTTGCATGTGTATTTCCATGTCGGAGGCTTGTCCTTGTATCCCTCCGAGGGGTTGGTGTATCATTACGCGTGAGTGTGGCAGAATGAATCGTTTCCCTTTGGTTCCTGCTGAGAGGAGTACGGCTGCCATGCTTGCTGCTTGTCCGATAACGATTGTGGATATGTCGGGTTTGATGTAGTTCATGGTGTCCAGTATGGAGAAGCCGCTAGTGATAACGCCTCCAGGGGAGTTTATGTAGATGTAGATATCTTTTTTGGGGTCATCGGCTTCTAGGAAGAGTAGTTGTGCTACAATGGTGTTTGCCATCATGTCGTCTATTGGCGTGCCGATGAAGATTATTCTGTCTTTTAGTAGTCGGGAGTAGATATCGTAGGCTCTTTCTCCGCTTCTTGTTTGTTCGATCACGTAAGGTACGTAACTCATAAAGCCCTCGCAAGTTTGTTCTATTTTTGTTGCGTGTTTGACAGTGTTAAGCGTTGTGTGTTGTTACTGTCTGGCTGTTTCCGCATATTTTTCGTAGGATAGTGGTTTGTTTGTGATTTTGTTTTTGTCTTTTATCATTGTGAAGAATTTGTCGGTGAAGATTTTATTTTTCAGTGAGTCGCCGAGTTTGTCTGCTTGGTAGATCTCTTTTATTTCTTTGACATCTTTGCCGTATTCTTCTGCAATTTTGTTGTATTCTTGTTCGAGGTCTTCGTCGGAAACGTTTACACCTTCGGCAACTCCTAGTGTGTTCATGATGATTGCACCTTTGACTTGGTTTGTTGCCATATCGCGATAGTCTTCGGCTATTTTGTCCACATCGATGCCGTAGAGTGTGGGGTCAATACCTTGTCCGTAGTAGTTGCTTAGAGTTGAGTTTGCCATATTTTTGGCTTGTTCGCTTACGAGTGAGTCGGGTACTTCAAAGTTATTTTCGTCGATGAGTTTGTTGATGATATCCACGTGCAGTTTGTCTAGTGTTTCGGTTTCCAGTGTTTTTTTCAATTTTGTGGATAGTTTTTCTTTGAGCATGTCCATGGATTCGATTTCTTCGTCAAGTTCTTTTGCTAGTTTGTCGTTTAGTTCGATTTTGTCTTTTACTTTGATGCCTTTTACTTCAATTTTGAACATTGCGGGTTTGCCTTTGAGGTTTTCGGCGTGATAGTTATCGGGGAAAGTAACGTTTATTTCTTTTGTTTCCCCTTTTTTGAGTCCTATGAGTTGTGTTTCGAAGTCGCCGATGAATGTTCCTGATCCGATTACGAGTTCGAAGTTTTCACTTTTCCCGCCATCGAACGGTTCGTCATCAATGTACCCGTCGAAGTCTATTACGGCTGTATCTCCTTTGGCGATTTTTTTTGCAGCACTGGCGTCTCTGAGTGATCCTTTTGTTTCGGCGTATTCTTTTATCACGGTTTCGACGTCTTTGTTTGTGAATTCCACGTCGTCTTTTTCGAATGAGAAGTTGGTGTATTTGGTTACTTCTATTTTGGGGTAAACGTCGAATTGTGCTTTGTATTCTATGTGTTTCCCTTCTTTGACGTCAACGTCGATTATTTCTGGTTTGCTTATGGGTATTATTCCGGCTTCGTCAATTGTTTGGAAGACGGTTGAGTTGATTGTTTTTTCGATAGCGGCGGCTGATATTGTTTCTTTGTGTTTCTTTTCGATATAGCTGAGAGGTACTTTCCCTTTTCTGAACCCTTCTATTTTCATATTTTTGGATGCTTCGATTAGTTCGGACTGGTAGTTTTCTTCGTATTTGTCATAATCCACAGTAATCGTTACTATTTTGCTTGAGTTTTTTGCATCTTCCACTTTAAAGTTCATTCTGATAGGTCTCCGTTGTATTAATTTGTTATGTTAATTTGTTGTGTTTAGTGTTTTTCTATGTTTAGTGGTACGGTAATGTATTTGTATTTTTCGTTTGATATGGGTTCGATTATGATTGGGTAGTGTTTTGTTATTATTTTGAATAGTAGTTCTTCTTCCTGCATGTTTGTTAGTATTTCGAGTAGGTATTTTGAGTTAACAACAATTTCGATATCGTCGCCGTCGTGTTTGATGGCGGTTAGTTCGTCTCTGGATATCCCTTTTTCGGTTTCTAGCGATGATACGTTAATATCCTTGTTGTTGAATTTCATGAGTAGTGCGTTATTTGTGTCGCTAATGAGTATTGATGAGCGTTTTATTGCAGCAATTAGGTCGTCTTTATTTAGTTCGATTTTGATGAGTGGTTCTTTGTCAAACAGGCTTCTTATTGTTTTGATGTACCTGTCTATTAGCCTTGAGTATATTTCTATGTTTTCGTGTTTGAACAGAATCCATGATCCGTCTGTGTGTATGTTTATTGTTCCTTCTTTGGCGTCGAATACTTTTATTAGTTCTTGAACGGTCTTCTTTGGTATGTTTAAGGTAATTTCTTCACCTTGGTTGATGTCGATGTTAAAGGAGTCTGTTGCTACTCTCATATAGTCAGCAGAGGACACGTAAACTGTATTTTCGTTTATTGTTAGGTGTGCACCTGAGTATTCGACTCTGTTGAAGTCGTTTGATATGCAGAAAACGGTTCTTTTGAGTGCTTTGATAAATTTTTCAACGTCCATGGGTATGTTGTGTTCCCATATGATGTCTTCTTTTGTTGGGAAGTTTTCGGTGGATTGAGTGTTTAGTTTTGATGAGAATTTGCCAGATTTGATATTAAGTCGTTGTCCGTCGTAATCGAATTCGATGTTGGCACTGTTGTCAATTTCTCTGATGATGTTGTTTAGGTCTTTTGCAGGTATTAGAACTTCCCCTTCTCGTTCTATGGGATTTTCTATTGTTTCGATGAATACTGTTTGAATGTTTGTTGATTTGATTGTAATTTTGCCATTAAGAGTTGTTATTAGGATGTGTTCGAGTATGGGATTGAGTCCTTTGCTGCTGATAAATCCTGTTGAGTTTGTGATAGGTTTAGCTATTTCGTCTTTTAAGATTGTAAATTTCATTGTATTAAGCCCTGCCTTTCGAAGTGAATGTATTATAATATAATATATATATTTTAGTAGTAGTAGTAGTAATTGTATGTTCAAACTTACTAAAACTATTTTAGCTGATATTTTGTAAGTGAAAAGATAGAGTTAAACCCTATTTGTTATTAGTTTTCGTCGTTATTGTGTTTGGCAATTATCTGCTTATGTTTCTGTTCAAAATATGTTCGGTATTTTAGTTTAATTTTAAACATAAAACAATACTTTTAAACACCACCTTTTTAAACATTACTCTTAAACATTATTTTTGCACGGGTTATCAAAAGTAGTAAAAGTTGTCAAAATAGAGCTCAGACTCAATATTTGTAACCTCAAAAACCTCTTCAACCATAATTGTTTTAATATTATTGATATTCGATTCTTTTTTGTAGATTACTGTGTTTGTTTTGCCAATGGTTTCACGTATAATACTTAATATCTGGTTGCGATTGAGGTAAAGTTTTTTTGGATCAGACGAAAGGATCGAAACATCTAAAGTAACAGTTTTACTATCCATACTAATGGCTGTAATATTTTTAATTTTGAGATAATCCTTTTCAACGTAACTATACTCGCCACCACGACTAGAGTAAAACCCCACCAGTGATTTGGAAATAGCCTCATTACGACTAAATTCATTGCCACCACTAGTAGCAGTATACGCAACAAAACCAACAAATACCAGTACACAAAGAACTAAAACTAACTGAAACCAACCTTTCCTACTCATTTTAATTCACCAAATATTAAAAACTACTACTATTTTATACAGCATTTGTTATACAATAGCACCTATTTTAATTTAAAAAGAGGCACAACTTGAATATATATTTCCACTCATTCGGCTGCAAAGTAAACCAATCCGAAGAGGACTACTTAATAGGGGAAAGCCTCAAAGCAGGTTTCACATACACCACAAATATTGACGATGCCCAATATATCGTTGTCAACACATGCTCAGTTACAAACCAAGCAGCACAAAAATGTTATCGATATATCAAAGGGGTAAAAAACAAATACCCTAACGCAAAAATAGTCGCAACAGGGTGTGCCGTGGAAAGAGACGCACAAACAATCAAAAACGCCGGTGCCTTCATTGTAGTGGACAACTACGGAAAAACAAAACTACTCGAACACATCCAAAAAGGAACAGACTCAATAAACAACAACGAAGAACCTCAATGGGAAAACCTACTAAACTTCTCCAAAACAAAACGATCAAGAGCATTCATCAAAATACAAGACGGATGCAACCTAAAATGCACATACTGCATTATCAATAAACTCAGAGGCAAATCAAGAAGCAAACCGATAGAAAATATACAAAAAGAAGTGGAAGCACTACTCAAAATGGACGTCAAAGAGATTGTAATCGTAGGCATACACATAGGACTATACGGACACGACATCAACACAAACCTAAACACACTAATAAAAACAATGATTAACATGGACGGAAACTTCCGAATAAGACTAACATCACTCGACCCACACGAAATCAACAACGACCTAATAAACACAATGGCAAACAACACTCACAAAATATGTGCTAACATGCACATACCCCTACAAAGCGGTAGCAACAAAATACTCAAACGTATGGGACGAAGATACTCCAAAGAAAACTTCATAAACGTATGCAACAACCTAAAACAACGCATACCAAACCTAACAATCGGAACAGACATAATAATCGGATTCCCTGGCGAAGGGGAAGACGAACTACAACAAACAATAAATACACTGAAAAAAAGCAACATCGACTTCATACACGCATTCCCATACTCAGAACACAACGAAGCTGTAGCAGCAAAACTCAATAACAAAAATACACCCGAAACAATCGCACAAAAAACAAAACTAATCAAAACCGAAATAGACAAAATAACCAACAAAAATATGGCAAAACTCGAAAATACAATACAAAAAGCACTGCCACTCAACGCAAACAACCTACTCTGCGACAACTACTGCAACATAAAAATAACCAACAACAATACCAAAATACACAAAAACACACTCTACAACGTAATACTCAAACAACACACACACGGACGAAACTTCATCGGAGAAATAATTGAACAAAAATAGTGTTGTGTGTCATGGAAATCTGTGATAATATGAAACAAAGGGTGTGCTACATATTAAAGATTATCCCCAAGACTATTTTAGCCAAGACTGACCCAGTCAAGACTATTTTAGCCAAGACTGACCCAGCCGAGACTACTTTAGCCGAGACTAGTTTAGCCAAGACTGATTTAATCTGAACTAAATGGGATAATATTTTATCGAAAACAAACGGTGGACTAACGCTGCAACAAACCACAGTAGTAATCTAAGTAGGTAACCGAAACCACCTTCAGCACAATCGCATCCACCATTCCACAATCCCGTAACACCCTTGTTGCAGTAGCAAACTGGTCGAAATAAACTACTCCAAAGGCACGCCTATTGTATGGGTTGTGTCGAAGGGGTTGTTTTGCATATTTTTAATATAAGTTAATTTAGAATTTAAAGTTTTATAGGAGGGGTAACAAATGAATAACAGTAAAACACTGAAACGTTTGGTTTATACCTTGACTTTGGGTGTGCTAGTTTTTGCTCTTACATCCTGCGATGGTTCCGCCGTTAGCCTCAGCGGAGATCTCAGTAACGGATCTATCAGCATAGATACTGGTGGGCTCTCCCTTGATGATTTCGGCAAGGGTAGTGCACGCACAACGGGTGATGCTGTGTTTTACACTAGCTACATGAACCACTTAACGAAGTATGAATATGAGCCCATCGACATCGAGGAGGAGAACTACAATATTTTAGTTAGTTCCCGTGCTCTCCCCTTTATCCTCCCCACAGGCGAAGCAGCAACGGTGAGGGTTCGTGCTGGCGACAGGGCATCCAAGTACCTCAAAGCAAACCTTGACAATGGTGAGGTACGTTTTGAAATTATACCGGGTGTTGACCCTGAAAAGGATCTATCCCTCGAGGTGAAGTGGGATAAGTTTATTCAAAGCATACCCCTACGCATGCTTAAGTCAGACAACTGGGTGCCCATAAAAGAGGTATCTGTTTTGGACAAAAACGGCACTGTGATTAGCAGACCAACATCTTCCGGACTTGACCCTGTTAATGTTGACGTTGCCAACGGTATGTACTACGAGAAGGTTGCCGATGGTGGTAGGTTTAAGATTAGCTATGGCGAGGGTGTGGAGCCTTCCAACCCTGATCTCTATGTTGAGAGTAGCAACAAGGGTGATTTCCAAACAAGGCTTTTCAAGGATATAACAGGTTACTCTTTGCTAGTGCTCCCCAACGAACCGGGTGCACGTACGACCATTACCGTAACGTCTGTTGAGGACAATTTTGTTAAAGCAGTATTCAGGGTTCAGGCAACAGGTTCTGGCGATACTTCTGGTGGCGATGATAGTTTACCCAGTGATGATGGTCCATTTATGACCAAGTTTGAAGATATTCCTAACATGCGTAAAGATGTGCCTCAAACAGTAAACTTCACAGTATTCAATGCCAACCCTGCTAAATACGAGGTTGTTGTTACATCGTCTAACAGGAATGTTGTGAGTGTTAAACTCAACGATATTGCTGGTGGAGCTTTGGGCAGTCTGACACTTACTCCTAACGACATTTCGTCCGATCCAACAAGAATCTCCGTGGGTATCCTCGATACAATTACGGGTCGTGTTGTTTACTCGAGATCGTTTGTGGTAAGTAATGTTTCAAGCCTTGGCGAAATTGGTATCGGTAAGATTGCTGATATCGATACCCTTGTGAAGCAGAGTTCTCAGGTTGTGATATTCGATCTTTCCGGGTACGCTCCAAACATCCACAATATTGAGGCTAAAATTACTGGTGGTGGTGCAGGGCACTTGAGTGTTGAGATCGACGACTCTTACGCCTACGGTAAGGGTAAGCTAACACTTATAACAACAACGCCAACGCCATACCCTTCTACTGTTACCCTTGAGGTACGCTCGAACAAAGTTACAGGTGTTGTAGCAAGCACATCGTTTGTTGTGGATCAGGTTTCCGATGTGAGACTGGGTCGCATCTCAAGTACCCCTTCCATGGTGAGTGGCGATACTCTGTACACAGTGTTTGCCCTAGAGGGTTACAATTCGAGTAAGCACCGTATCGATATAACCCTTGATCCTTCTAACACGCGGTCCATCGAGGCTCTCGTGGACGCTGAATTCTCATCAGACAGGGGCAAGCTAACAATAAAAGCGAAGGACCCTACAAAGTCATCTGTACAGGTTACACTATCGGTGATAGATACAAGCACCTTCAAGCTGTTAGACAGTGTATCGTTTACCATTGGCAAGGTTTTCCCTAAGGAGAAAACCCTTACCACAGCCTACAGTACGTACTACTACAACGTTGATAGTATTGTGGACAGGCAGAAGTTGAAGTTTACGTTCCATGTTGAGAATGCTCCCGAGGCTCTGCAGGTACGTATTCAGGTGAAGAGTGATCCTACCGCTCCGAACTCTCCAATGTTCAAGCCCACTTACAATGCCCTTAAAACCGTTGACAATGACGGGAATGCTGAGTTTACCCTTGAGGTGAATAAGGCTGAGTTCATTATATTCAGGCGAGCAACGATTGTTGCCACTGTTTTGGATCCTAAGGGTAATGTTGTTAAGAACAATAAAGGTGAGGAGTTGCGATTGACCACATATGTTCAGCCCCTCAAGCTCAAAGACTCCCTACGCCTCAGTAAAAACCCGGACGGTACCACTCAGAGGGGTATAAACCCTGTATGCGGTTTCGACGCATACCCTGTTGCTTCTGTTTACGGTTTTGCGATCAATGTTGCCCCCCCTAAGGCGTCCGAAGTTGGCAATATTATTACCAAGTCTCGTGTTCGCACCATCAATGGTGAGTTTGCAACCAAAAGCGTAATAGGAAAGGTTCAGGTACCAGTACCACCGATTCAGCTTGCAACTGTTAACGCAGTGCACCTCTGTGTTGTTGACACAGAAGAAGTGCCAATGCCACTTGATCCCGGAACAGGTTACACCTACAGCATAGGCATTCAGGGGGATCTGGTTAAGGCTGGTAATGGTACACTTAATCCCGTGCCTCAAATCAAGGTTATAAATTCGCCAGCAGTTTTACCAGGTCATAAGGGCACTACTCGCATTATGATAGGGCGAGCATACGACCCTGATAAGCACAACCTTGCACTACTAAATGCCCCCTATCGTGTTATCGGTAGTCTGTTCGTAAATATCGAAACAAGTGGTACAGATAAGTACGGGCTAGGTCTTGGCGGTAGTTATGGCGATGCAGATACCCTGTCGTTCGTTATGAAAAACTATGCTGCCAAGGGTGATGTATCGAGAATAAAGATCGATATTGTAGATGAGTTTACGGGCAAGCCTATTGACAAAAGTTCGGCAACAGCAACGTTTATCACGAAATAGGTGTTATGTGTTTTGCGTGCTCTTCCAAGTGTGGGGTACGCAAAACATACTCCTGCCAGAGCGATAATGTTTAGGTGGGAGTATTGTTGCAAATAAAGTTTTAGTTAAAGAAAATTATTCAGGAGGGTGCTCAAAATGAACAAGAAAAGAATTACTCATTTGGGCTATACTCTAGTGTTGGGAGTGCTGCTGTTTGTTTTGGCCTCGTGTGGTGTTACAGCTACTACGGGTTCCGCTAAAATGGACGATGCTGCTGAGAGTCAGCGAATTGCCAACGATGCCAAGCTTTATGCGAGCTATCGTACGGGCGATATTAACTCCAGCACTACCTACACCACTGCGAGTATCAAACAGGAGGTGAACCATGTTTTTGTTAGTACGCGTATTTTGCCCGTACAGCTTTTGGGCAACAACAGCAACACGGTTGACCTGCTTCTAAGGTCTGGCGACCTCCCCTCCAACTACCTCACTGCTCGCCTTAGCGATGGTCGAGTAAAGTTTGAGATTATTCCGGGTGTTGTTCCTGAGTACGGTCTTGCGTTGGATGTTAAGGGGCGAATGAATACACGGTCTGTTCCCCTCATTGTTGTGCAATCCAAAGATTGGACAGGTTTCACGAGTGTGTCGGTTGAGGATTCTTCCGGAGCTCAGGTCAACAAAAATAGCGACAAGGATCTGACTCCTGTTGTTATTCCTGTTGGCGGTGGTTCCGACACCACAGATAACTCGGGGCACCTTCTTCTAAAGTTTAACGGTGGTATTGTTCCTTCCAACCCAGATATTTATATTCAGAACAGCAACGAGGAGGCGTTCAGCACCGAGTTGTATCGTAACGATTCGGGGTTATTTGCTTTGGTTGTTGCCAAGAAGGTTGACGAAGAGGCTGTTTTGCGATTTGAGTCTGTTGACAACAGTCAGGCTGTAACTTATGTTCGTGTTGCTTCAGTCGAGCCTTCCGAAGGTGTCATTGAGGAGCCTACTCTTGAGGCGGTTTTGCCCCTTTTGTATGTTCCGCAGAGCAGGTCAGACTCCACTGTTCACCTTGTGTTCGCCGCGGAGAATCTCCCTGCTGGCAACATTACTGCTAAGGTGTTTCGCGTTTCGGGTGATGATCTTTTTCAGCTTGGCGATACTGCTGTTACACCTAATAAAGACGGTAAGTTTTCGTTTGCTGTTAAGTCGAATGGCGTTGATGAGTTTCAGTCGGGCATGGGTACAACAATTATTGCGACCCTTTATGGTGAAGATGGTTCCCCACTTTTGAGTGATGGTTCCGAGGTTGTTGCTACAGTTGAGGTACGCGTTGTTCGTGTTAATAGCACCATTGGTTCCGAGCAGCGGGTTACCCTTGATCGCAGTTGTGGCGTTGGTTCCTATGCGTTTGCTTCCATTTCGGGTTACCGTGGTAGCGACACACCTAGTCAGGTTTTGAGCTCCATTACCCTTGTTTCCGCACAGAATGGCTCAAATTTCTACAACTCCTTCAAGCTACTAGATACCACAGTAACACCGACAGCTGTTTTGGCATGTTTGAGTGCGTCCAACAGTACTCCTTTGGATCCGGGTAGCACCGTTGATGTTTCCGGCAAGGTTGTGATTAACGGTTTTGAGGTTCCTCTCCCCCAAGACACGATTATTGTTGATTTTGTTACTCCCCCCCCACCACCTCCATCTGTTGAGTCGGTGTTGATTGCTAGCAAGGAGGTTTTGTACCTCCCTGAGTCTGAGGGTGGCGGCACAGTTCGCCTTGCTTTCGACGGCAGTAAGCTTCCTGTTGGTGCAACCATCCAGCTGACTAAGAGTGGCGGTAACGATATATTTGATCTTGGTGCCGACAGTGGTGGCATGGTTCCCGATTCTAACGGGGACGTTGAGTTTGCCATAACAGCCCTATCGGGTAGCGACTTTGTTTCCGGCAAGCGAACAGTTCTCACAGCCACCGTTTTGGACTCAGGTGGCGAGGTTGTTGTTAGGGATGGTCGTCCTGTTTCGGCTAGCACGAAGGTACGTGTTTTAGCTGTTGACGCTGTTCGTGGCACTAGCCAAGAGGAGTTGTTGGACAAGTTTTGCGGTATTGATAGCGGCAACTATGCTTTCGCCGTTGTTAGCGGATACCCTTCTGGGGACACAAATTCTCAAATAGAGGGTTCGATCACGGCTTCTCAGGCGTCCACAAACGGCACTCCTTACTCCACCATTGAGCGTTTAGATACCAGCACAACACCTGCCACCATGGTTGCTTGCCTTGATGGTAGTGCATTAGGTCAGGGTGTTACCGTGTCTGTGAGTTCGTCCATATCAGTCGATGGTGTTGAGGTTCTCCTCCCCGATGGCACCATCACCACAGAGGCTGCTCCCCCACCACCTCCACCAGTGATAACAGCGACTTTATCCCCTGAGCGGGGTAGCATGTTCTTGCCTACAAGCGAGTTTGGCAAGGATCTCGACCTCGTATTTACGGGTACAGATCTCCCTAGTGGTAGCAAGATTAAAATAACAAAACTATCTGGGGACAACATATTCTCCTTGGGTACATCAACTTTGAGCCCCGGTGCCAATGGCAAGGTTACGTTTACGTTAACCGCTTTGGGTGAGTCGGTGTTTACTCCTGCGAGGAAAACAGTCCTACAGGCACAGCTTTTGGACGCCAGCAACCAGCCCATATTGAAGGATAATAAAACAGTTGTTGCTTCCACCGAGATTCGATTGCTCAAGGCTGTTTCCGTTCTTGACAACGAAACTGTTCAGAAGGGTTTGAGTGCTGTTTGTTCCGTGGATTCGTATGCGTTTGCTCAGGTTAGCGGATTCTTCCCGTCCGACTCAGAGAGTACCATGTTGGGTGCGATAACCTCTGTTGGTGCTACAGGTGCTTCGGGTCAGGCTTACTCAGTAAGAGCCACTCTTGGCGGTGGTCTTTCCCCTCACACAGTTATTTTGTGTGTGGATGATGCGTTAGGCAACGAGTTGGAGCTTGATTCCCAAGGTGCGGCGGCGATTAACGGTGCTGTGTCCATTGACAACGTATCTGTTCCCCTTGCACCGGGTAAAATACAGATAAACACACCACCACCACCGATAACAGCCACTCTTTCTGCCGATAAAGGTCGTATGTTCTTGCCTTCTAGTGAGGCGGGTGAAGTAGTTACATTTAGCTTCACCGGCTCTAGTCTCCCCAGTGGTAGCACGGTGCAAATATCCAAGGTAAGTGGTGTGGAGCTATTTACTTTCAGCTCAAGCAATATTGTTCCAGATTCCAGTGGCAAGGCTGTGTTTGCGGGTGTTGCGGTTTCGGGTTCTTCATTTGCGGGCACAACAACTCTTAAGGCTGCCCTTCTCGACAGTAGCGGTTCCCCTATTTTAAATAATGGTACTGCTGTTGAGAGTACTGTATCGGTGGACGTGTTGGTTGTTGAGTCGGTGATGGCTGATGCCAGCAAGCAGGCGTTGTTGAGTGGTGTTTGCGGCACTGATTCGTATGCATTTGCTCAGGTTAGGGATTTTGCACCGTCAACAAGTTCCGCGGATATGTTGTCTGCAGTGAGCTCAGTTGATGCTTTTGGCACCGGTGGCAATACCTATTCTAGTTCTAAGAAGGTTGATTCGTCCACCCATAGCGTTGTGTTGTGTGTTGATGATGTTTCGGGGAACAAGCTTGTTCTCGACTCCAACGGCGATGTAACTTTGAGTGGCATGGTGTCCATCGACAGCGTGCCAGTAGCGATACCTTCGGGCAAGATTCATATCAAGACGCCGGCACCGGTTGTAAATGCTTACCTTACGGCATCTAAGTTGAATGTATTTTTGCCAACAACAGAGGCGGGCAAAGTGCTGAGCCTTGGATTTCAGGGCACAGGTCTCCCCAGCGGTAGCGTTGTTCAGCTATCCCATGCCTCGGGGGACAACCTATTTACAGTGAGCTCGCCGACGGCGACTCCCGATTCTAGTGGTTCAGTGGTGTTCGACATCACGGCGGTTTCAGGTTCGTCGTTTAAGGGGGCAACAGTACTCAAGGCGGAGCTTTTGGATTCCAGTGGCAACCCTGTATTGACAAGTGGTTCCCCCGTAATTGCCACCACAGAGGTTTGGGCGTTGTCCGTTGATCAGGTGTTTGGCGATGCTGCTAAGGAGCAACAGTTGAGTGCTGTTTGCGGTGCAGATTCGTACGCCTTTGCAGAGATTAGTGGTTACCCTTCCGGTATCAGTTCCGTGGCGAAGCTTGCATCTGTTAGCTCCATTCAGGCATTGAGTGGCACAGGTATTGCTTATGCAACATCGTTGAAGCCTAATTCGGACAAACTTGTTGCATGTGTTGACAACTCCCCTACAAACCCTCTGACACCAGACAGTTCTGGACTTGTAGTTATCAATGGTCAGGTAACCATCGCCAACATAGACGTACCTCTCCCCTCAGGCACAATCCTCTTGGATTTCTACATAAAAACTGTTGATTCTTTAAGCGTTTCCCCAGGCACTAAAGGTGTAATCGATATTATTCTTGGTGGCAAGTATGACATTAATTCCATGACCATGCGTGTTGATAATAGTGGTGGTGGTAATATATTCTCGGGTCAACCCGTATTTGCCCCATCAGGTACGGATCGCAACAACATTGGTCCTGTAGAGGTTAGCGTATCGAGCACAGCACGTCGTGGTGATATGGCATTCATAACCATTTACGTACTAGATTCTGGATCCGTCGTATTTTCTAAGGTAATAGTAATACGCGTACAATAGGAGAAAGTGTGATGAGTAGTAAAACATATAAACGCTTAGCGTTCTTGCTATCTACAGGAGCGCTTTCGGCAGTACTTATTTCGTGTGGCGTGGATATTAACGCTCCCGACCTTAATGGTAATGGCAATGAGTCGAAAAACACGACTCCCAGCGTAAATATTACCCCCATAGAGGCGGATTCGTTTGCTCTGAGCTCAAGTTACAGAGATGTTTCAGGCGACTATGCTGTTACCTACATTAAGCAGGAGAAGAACAGCGTTTCACTTAGCTCTCGCAAGCTCCCTCTCACGTTTTTCCCAGCTGAGAGCAACATGATAAATGTATCAGTTGTGTCGGGTGGCTTGAGTGGTGGTGAGTCGAAATATATCAAGGCGAGCATTGTTAATCGCAAGGTTCAGTTCGAGATTCTTCCGGGGGTTGCCCCTGAGTCAGATATGTACCTTCTCCTTGAGAGTGCCAACAAAACAGAGGCGTTACCTATCGCTGTAACCGACGCTAGGTCGTGGATTCGTGTTCGTAGCCTCAACCTTGTGGATATGTTTGGCGATAAGGTTGGTTCCCCCACAGAGAACCTTGCCGAGTTTGTGTCGGTGATTCCATCACAGGGCGGGGGTTCAGATAATGTTTCGCCTAGCGGTCGCTTCAGGATAGATTTTGGAGAAGGTGTTGTTCCGTCCAATCCCGATGTTTACGTGGAAGTTGGCAGTCCCGAGTTTTACGACACAGCTTTGGTTCGCGATGGCGATAACTTCTACCTAGATGTTTTCCCTTTGGTTGAGGATGCCTCTACTGTTATTCGTGTAACATCTGTTGAGGATGCTTCGTTCACCACGGTAATCAAGGCATCGCCCCCCGGTGTGGCTATCCGAGGTTTTGAGCCTGAAGTTATAAGTGCGTTGGATGTTGGCAAGAAGGTTACGCAGAGGTTTTCCGTTTCACGTTTGCCCAAGGGTTCGGTGGTGAAGCTTACCCAAGATTCGAAAACCAAGGTTTTTTCATCCATCGTAAAGGATACAGTTACCATTAACGATAAGGCTCAGACCATCGTTGAGTTTGATACTATTACATCGGACAACTTAGTTGATGGCGAGAGTTCAGTTTTAACGTCGACCGTTTACACTGATAAGACTTTGCAGACTGTGCTTCAGAACGATTCAGGTTCGGATCTCAAGAGTTCCATTTCGGTTAGAGTGGAGTACAACCCTCGCATAGGTGAGGTAACTTCTGGTCGCTTTACCACAGTGTTTCAGACCCTCAACTCCACTTCAGAGAACTTGATTTACACCAATTTACAAATTCGAGGGCTTGCGGACTACAGCTTGGGTGGGGTTAGCGAAACCAAGGTGCCCTTTGCCCTTGCAGAGGGTGTCAACCTCGACGAGGGTGTGATTGAGGTGTTTGGGGAGGATGGAGCTCCAACAGATAGGCTTCAGGCGTATTACAAGCTTGGTTCGGTGAGGTTTACGTACGCTGAGGGGGGCAGTGAGCAGGAGTTTGTTGGCAAAAAATTTACCCTTAGGTTAGCGGATAAAAACAGTTACAATTTAGTTGTTGTGCCTGTGGCATTTAACGATTACGTCTTTTTAAAAAAAGGGATAGGCTTCTATGCCTCAACACCGCCACTCCTTAATGAGCCTTTTGCGGCATCAGGTTGGGGGGGTGTTTTTGGTATCGATGTTCCTGTAAATTCCGATGAAGCAAAGAGCATGACTCCGTACAGCGACGTTGCCATCCCTTTCGAGATTGGGTTTGGGGACACAGTTCCCACAGATACAGGGCTCAAAGTGGACATTCAGGGTTCAGGGTTTGAGACGGAGCTCATAGAGATAAAGGGAGCCACGGGAACGCTTTCGCGGTACATGTTAATGGTATCGGCGAAAGAGGTGGGTCGCAGTGGTCGCATTAGGGTTACAACGTCTGCTGTGGATGCAAACGGCAATCATCAATCTTTGTTGATAAAGGTGAAATCCACGCCACCAACGCCACGTTTGTTGCCTGTGAAAAATATTGTGATGAGAGTTGGCGATCCGACAAAAACGTTTACCATCCCGTCGATTAATGGTTACCTGACCTCACCTGCTAGCGAAGATGGGTTCCAGTACATTTACGGTTTTTCCAGTTCAGGTACACTGCAGGTATGGCGAACAACCATGAATACGTCCCATGATTACTTTAAGTTTACTGTAACGAGCCCTCACACCGTTGGCGAGTCTATTTTGAGCGTAGCTGTTGGCACCCATGGTTATAATGGTCATCAGGGTTTGAAGTACACGTCTCGCATACGAGTTTTGATATCAGTGATAGGTAAGTAGCCTTCACGGGTGCCCTTGTTCTTGGTGTTGGCACGCTGGTGTTGGCACGCTGGTGTTGGCACGCTGGTGTTGGCATCTTGGTGTTGGCACGTTGGTACGTTGGCACGCTGGTGTGTAATGGGGTTTGGGCGGTTCTTGCTAGCCTGTCCGTGCGTGTGCGTTGTCCGCTCTTGGGGGTTTTGCCCTTGGGGGTTTTGCTCTTAGGAGCACCAGAAGTTGTCGTAGTTGTTTTTACGTCCTTTAGTTGAGTACGGCAGTGCTAGCCCCTCGCTGAGCATTACTTTGCCCACGTCCACCACTTTTCCCCCTTTCGTTGGGTGTATGTAGACATCCCCCACCAGTCGTCCGAACCTATCTTTGTAGAGTGAAACAACTTCCACGTTGGCATTTGTTGTTGTTGCGTTGTTGAGAATGTTTGTGAGCAGTTGTTTGGCTTGTTTGGCGTATGATTGTTCTTTCGGGCACTTCCCTTTTATTTCGGGTGCGTCGATGCCGTTTATTCGAACGGTGAATCTATTTCCGACTAATACTTTGTGCACTGTGTCGGTGGTGATGGTGAAGGTATCGCCGTCGGTAACGTAGACGATGGACGTAACATTGATGCTTATGGGTTTGGCAGTTGCGGTTGTGGGTGCGAGTAGTATTGCGGTTGCGAGTGTTAGTGCGACGATTGTGATTGTGATTGCCATTGCGTTGCGGCTAGTGTTGCGGCTAGTGTTACGGTTAATGTTCAAGGTTTGCCTCTCTAGTAAAGTTTATTATTTGTTTCAACTACGGTTATGATGTGTTAAAATATACACCTATTTATGTTACGGTTAATGTTAGCATACAATTGGCAAAATATTCATTATTTATTAATTTTTTTTGGAGGGTGTTATGGGATTAAAAGTTGGTTTTTACGGTTTGGGTATTATGGGTTACCCCATGGCAGGTCATATTCAGTCGAAGGGATCGTCGTTTGGTGCTAGCGTGGTTGTTTACAATCGTACTGAGTCCAAGAGTGCATCTTGGCAGAAGGAGCACGGCGGTGGTGTTGCGAGGAGTGTGTCGGATCTTGCTCAGGGCAAAGATGTTGTTGTTACGTGTCTTAGTAATGATTCGGCATTGGAGGAGGCAATCCTTGGCTCTGATGGCATCTTGGCTAATATCCCCCAAGGCTCAACAATTGTGGATCACTCGACGGTAAGTGCAGAGATTAGCAAGCGTATTGCTCGTGAAGCGTTGGCAGTTGGCGTTAATTTTTTGGATGCTCCTGTTTCAGGCGGTGAAGTTGGTGCAACTAAGGGTGTGTTGACTATCATGGTTGGCGGTGATGGCGATGTTTTGAGCAGTGTTTCTGAGTTGCTAGGGGTGTACTCCAGTAGCATTACGCACATGGGTGAGAGTGGCAACGGTCAGCTGACTAAAATGGCGAATCAGATATGTATTGCGGCAAATTATATCGGTCTTGCTGAGGCGATAAAGTTTGCTGAGGTAAACGGTTTGGATATGGAGTTGGTTTTCAACGCTATCAGCAAGGGTTCTGCAGGTTCATGGAGCATGGACAATCGCTTTACGACCATGCATGAGCGTAAGTTTGATTTCGGGTTCCCCATCTACCTCATCGCGAAGGATTTGGGGTTGTGCCTTCAGCAGGGAGCAGAGAGCGACGCACCTCTTATGGTAACGGCACTGTTGAAGGAGATGTACGAGTCCCTTAAGGGGGAGCACCCCACGGATGATGCTAGTGCATTGATACGACTTCTTGACAGGGTAAAGAAGTAGCGTAGCCGTGTGCCGTGTGCAGGTGCGTGCCGTGTGCCGTGTGCCGTGTGCAGGTGTGTAGCAGGTGTGTAGCAGGTGTGTAGCAGGTGTGTGGCAGGTGTTCCGCACCTTGCACCCTAAGTGTTACGCACCTGTTTTGCTCGCATGAGAGCCTCCATGACAACAATGTCGTCCGGTGTTGTTAGTTTGTGGTTTGGCTCTTGTGCCATGACGACCGCTATTGGTATGTGTGGCATGTATTGTGCGATAATGCCACAGTCGTCGGTTACCTGCAGGTTTGTGTCTTCCATGGCTATCAGGTATGCTTTTGCGATGGTGTCTAGTTGGAAGCACTGTGGTGTTTGCACAGCACGAAGGGTATTTCGTTGCGGAATATTTTGGATGATATTGCTACTGTTGACATGCACAACGGTGTCGGTGGTGTAAGTTCCTGTTGTAACGGCTTGGAAGTTGTCTAGTTTGCTGATGCACTGTTCGATGATGTTTGGTGTAACAAGCATTCGAGCACTATCGTGAATGGCAACGTTGATATGTTGTGTTGTATTGTTGTTTTGTTGAATGGCGTTGAGTGCGGCGAAAGTTGATAGGTATCGTTCTGTACCGCCTTTCACGATTTGCACGATTTTTGTGAACCCGTGTTTTTCGGTTATTTTCAGAACATTCTGTTCGTGTTCTTCATTTGCGACGATGTAGATTTCGTTTATTCGTTCGTGTTTTTGGAAGGTTTCGAGTGTGTGTTCGAGCACGGTTTTGCCATGAATGACAGCAAACTGTTTGGGGGTGTCAAGCCCTGTGCGTAGTCCTTTTCCGGCGGCAAGGATGATGGCGATATTTTTCGGTTGTGTCTTTATGGGAGCCCCCTGTTGTGCTGTGCAGTTTCGGTTTGTTTGATTGTACCTTTTTGCGTTGGTTTTTGTAAGTCAAAAGTTTTTTAGGGGGTGCCATAGTGTTATTTGGTGGTGGTTTAGAGGTTTCTGTGTAAATAACACTAAAATAGTTTTAATTAATGGTGCTAAACCCTTGCAAGTTGGTGGGATAAGTAGTAAAATCAGAGTTGGCTGTGTTAAGGATCACGCCACTTAATATTAATAAAAACTTATCCTTAGGAGGGAGAGAATTATGGCTATTGGTGTAGGGGGAAAATTCCCAGAATTCCATCTTAAAGCGGTGGACAAAAAGCCTTTGAGCGAATTAAACATCAACAACGTGTTTGTTGAGATTAGTAACGATATTCATAAAGATAAATGGATGATGATTTTCTTTTATCCGAAAGACTTTACCTTTGTGTGCCCCACAGAGATTGAGGCTTTTGGTAAATTGAACGAGGAGTTTGAGGCACGCAACTGTGTTGTGCTAACAGCTAGCACCGACACCGAGTTTACCCATTGGGCTTGGCGTAAGCACCAGAGTGAGCTTAACAACTTGCCTATCCCCATGCTTGCCGATGTAAGGCGTGAGCTTTCCAGTGCGTTGGGTATCCTTGATCCTGTTGAGGGTGTGTCTCAGCGAGCAGTGTTCATTGTTGATCCAAGCGGTACTATCCGTTTCAGCATGGTAACCGATCTCAATGTTGGTCGTAACCCTGATGAGGTGTTACGCGTTCTTGATGCGTTGCAAACGGGTGAGCTTTGCCAGTGCAATTGGAACAAAGGGGACAGTGCCATCGACTTAGAGAAGGTATCGAAATAGGTTGATGCACGGTTGCTTTTTTTGAGAGCCCTCCCCCTTTCGAGTTTTGAACATATGTTCAAGGTTTGGCGGGTCTTGACGGGTGGGGGCATTTTTTATAATTAAGCAACGCGGACACTGTAAATTAATGTGAAAGGCTCAACTTTGGTGGACAAATTATTTGCCTACCTCGGTTGAGCCTTTTTGCGTCTAGTGTTTTGCGTCTAGCGTCTAGTGGTTTGTTTGGTTCGAGTTATTTCATTGCAAACGGTTGGAAGTCGCCACTACTGTCGTAGATTGGTTGTGGTGATTCTGTACCGACCACAAGTGGTTTGTCGCCGTTGAGGTCAAACTTAGTCATGTCAGCAACTTTGATTGTTTGGTCTTCGTATGTTTTCCAGTAGTAACGCATTTTGTTAGGTTCCCTAGCCACAGTGATAACGGTGTAGTCGGAATAGATTTTGCCGTCATGTTTCTCTTTAGCAACGCCAACAGGTATGTCGAAGTTGTTGAGTATGTGGAATACTTGGTTTACGCCTTCGCGAGATGTTTTTGAAGGAGTTGCGGTAACGCTAAACACAGTTGCCCTTACGAAGCGTGATGGTGGTGTAAAGTCTCCGGGGAGTCCTAGCATGCCGTTCCCTTGTCCGATTTGTTGTAGTTTTAGTCGGTCAAGTTTTAGTTCGTTTACGTTGTAGGCCCCTAGAGAGATGTAGTTACGTAGGTTTGTGAGGTGCCAAGCGTGTGTTGGTGAGTTTGCCATTGATCCCAGTGGGTTGTCGGTGATAACGAGTTCGCCGTTTAGGGGTTCGATAACGATGCTGTTCCCTTTGAGGTCGTAGACAACGTATTTTACTGGTGGAGCTTCATCCCCATACCCTTTTATGAGTGTTGGCACGATGACTGCTTTTTTGGCTGTAACAGCTTTGCGTACTTCAGCAACGGTTGCGAAGTTCCCTAGTATCCAGTCGCCGAATTGTGAAGCGGAGAGAGCTTTTGCTCTGTTGTTGTTTGTTTCTTTTGCGTATTTTGCGTACGACGGGAAGTAGAATGTACCGAGCGAGAGTCCTTTTTCGTTGATGCCGTCGATGTACCCTGCTTCACCGAAAGATATCATCCCCATTGTTGCGTATTTTGTTGTGAAGACCATCCCTTTGCCTTTACCGCTGGGAGTGTTCCCTTTGACAACGTTCCCCCTTGGTGTAAAGAGTATGCTTGGGTCGAGGTAGTATCCGAATTCGAGTGTACGTCCGTGTACGTAGGTTTTGTCGCTATTTTTGAGCATGATACCTGTGCATGCTTGTGCGACGGGTTGCACGAGAATCATGAATGCTGTGGCTATGGTTGCGGCCACGATAATGGGGTTTGTCTTCCTTAGGCTTATTTTGCCTAGCATGGTGTTAGTGTTCATGGTGTGTTTTTCCTCCAGTGAGTTTGGTACAACTTATTTTGGTACAACTTATGTAGTTATGAAAATATTGTACAAATCAGTATAATACTTTTGGGTTGGTTTACAAGTATTGTCGGTTTAATTTTGTGGTTAAGTATTTATGGTATTGCGAATAGTATTGCAGTTAGTTGTGTTTGTGGTGTAGAATAGGAGTTATGGTATTTTTAGGTATCGATCCGGGGTTAAATCGCACAGGGGTTGGTGTAATCGAGTTTTCGTCATCTAGTAGTAGGGGTAAAGTTTTGCGGTATGTTTACCATGAAACCATTACGCCTAATTCTAAGTCGCCTTTGCCCGTTCGTTTGGGGCACTTGAGCCATTCGTTGCAGAGTATTCTACAGCGTTACCCTGTTTGCATGGTTGGTATTGAGGATATTTTTGTTAGTGCTAATGTTCGCAGTGCCCTACTCCTTGGTCAGGCACGTGGAGCGTTAATCAGCTCAGCAACTCTTTGTGGCGTACCTGTTCACGAGTTTACCGCCTTGCAGATAAAAAAAGGTGTTACGGGGTATGGTCGTGCGACTAAGGAGCAGGTTCAAAAGATGGTTGAGATGGAGCTTGGGATACGCCTTAAACCCAACGAGGGCGATGCCTCTGATGCCTTGGCGTGTGCCATTACGTTGGCATACAGCAACCGCATGCAACGTTCAACGTAATGGTCAGGCGTGTGTTGGTCAGGCGTGTGTTGGTCAGGCGTGCGTTGGTCAGGCGTGTGTTGGTCAGTGGCAAAGAGTTACGAATGAATTACGCAGGAGAATATAAATGCTTGTATCCATCGAAGGTGCTGTATCGGATAAATCCCCTAGTCGTGTAACGCTTATCTTAGGCGGCTTGGGTTACGGTATCAACATCTCTTCCAAAACATACGACACGTTGCCTTCAGTTGGGGAGGTGGTTTTTCTGCACCTCTACACCCATGTACGCGAAGATGCGATTTCGTTGTTTGGATTTACTCACTTGGCAGACAAGGAGACGTTTTTATCCCTTCTGAAGGTGCCGAAGATAGGTCCGAAGCTGGGCTTGTCCATACTTGGGGAGCTGGATACGCCAACCCTGATTAGCACCATTCTGAGCGAAGATACCGCAACTTTGAAGAAGTGCAATGGTGTTGGTCAAAAGACGGCGGAGCTCATCATTGTCCAGCTTCGGGACAAGATGCACGCTCAATCACAATCACAATCCTCCCAAGCAGCGGCAAGCCTTTCGTCATCCACGGGGAAACACAGTGCCAAGATGGACGCCATATCGGCGTTGGAGAATTTCGGCTACCGAGCAAAAGAGATAGACGCCATCATCCCTCAAGCATGTGCTCAGGCAGATAGTCAGACAGTTGAGGGCATAATTCGTCAGGCGTTGCAGTTGTTGCAGAGGAAGTAGCACGTCGGGTGCTGGACGATGAGCGATGGACGATGGACGATGGACGATGGATGATGGACGATGGACGATGGACGATGGACGATGGATAACAGTGCGTAAGCAGATACCGAAGCGATAAAACAGGACAAGGAGACGAACAATGGGAGCATTAGCAGCATTTGCGGCGACATTAGCGGCAGTATTACTTACAGGTGCAATACTTTACTTACTCTACATGAGCACGCAGGACAGCCATTTCACCGTAACACGCAAACGCCTCATTAAGAATGCCAGTATGGACGGAGTATTTGCCCATATTCAGGATCTTCTCAAGTGGAGCAAATGGAACCCTTGGATCCCCATGGACAAGGAGATTACCCTGCACTACTCCATGGTAACCAATCAGGAGGGGTCGCACTACAGTTGGGATTCGCCAGTTGTTGGTCGTGGCAGTGTAACGTTGGACAAGTTTTCGGGGACAAATACGTGGCAACGGGTAGACTACACCGAGAAAACTTATCGCGGTAGAAGCTCCAATGCACAGGAGGCTCAGGTTTACCTCGAGGTTTTTCAGCGTGGCGAAGATGTTGAGGTTGTTTGGAGCCTCACAGGATCGAACAATATTTTCTTGCGTTTCCTCAATAAAATGATGGATAAAATTCTCGGTTCAGATTATGAACGGGGGTTGGACAACTTGGCACTGTTGATGGGGGATAAGACCGACGAATACCTCATCGCACAAGAGGGTGTCGACAAGATGGATCCCATACATTACATCGCCCTGCCTGGCAAGGGGAATATTAATCATCCCCAAGGAGAGCTTGGGCTTGACGCACAGATACCACAACTTTTGAGCAGAGTGTCGGCGTACATAGATGCCCACGATGGTTACGAAGTAAGCGGTTCGCCGTTCGCCTTGTGGAATAGCATTT
This sequence comes from uncultured Deferribacteraceae bacterium, assembly GCA_947313825.1. Classification (GTDB taxonomy): domain Bacteria; phylum Chrysiogenota; class Deferribacteres; order CAMZNJ01; family CAMZNJ01; genus CAMZNJ01. Next base: position 24,287 of record CAMZNJ010000035.1, read on the forward strand.
CCATGACGTCGGGGAAGGTTAAGTTCCATGTTTGTGTTCCGGTCGTAGCCGTTCGCGTCGACCTTGGTTCGCGTGATGGTGCTGGTGCTGGTGCTGGTGCTGGTGCTGATGGTGCTGGTGCTGGTGGTGCAGTGTCGAGTCCGTTTGTGTATGGTTTGTACTCACCTGCTTACGCGTCCACAACACGTCTTTATGGTGATTACCGCCATTTGGGCAAGGCATGGTCTTACGCCATGACAGTTTCACGTGGCGAGGAGTTTTTCGGTGTGGATAGTGGCACTCCTCCTGCAGAGTTTTGGGAGAC
>CAMZNJ010000036.1 GCA_947313825.1 uncultured Deferribacteraceae bacterium
TCGTCCTCCGTTCTGAGTGGGTGGTGTTGTTTATTGTATCATATAATTGTTAGAAAGTGAACGCTGAATACGCGTATTTGCCGTTGCTGTAGGGGTGGTCGGTGTTCGAGGGTTATACGTCATGAATGATGGGACATGAATAACGTAACGCATGGCGATGATGGTGTGGTGATTACGGTTACGCCTGTGTTTGGGTTTGCGATGGCGTTGGGGATGGTGTAGCGCATTTTTGACTTTTGGTGCATAGACATGGTAGGGGGGGGGTAGGGGGGCGTGGTGAAAGCCCCCTTTTATATTGTACAAACGCCACAAACAGGAAGGGGGAGCCCCCTAGACAGGACAGGGGAGCCCCCTAGACAGGAAGGGGGCGTGGTGAACCCCCCCTTTGCAAAAACTAGCGTTTACCCTGATCGTAAGGCTCACCAACTGCCTTAGGTCCTACTGCCTTGCCACTAAATACAACAAGGGCGATTACGGTCAAAATATAAGGCAATGCCCAATAAACCTCTTTCGGTAGGCTACCTATCCATGCGATACCAAGCTCATTAGAAAGAGACGTGGAATACAAACTAAGTATCTGAGAAAATCCGAAAAATAAACTAGCAGCCAAAATACCAAATGGACGCCACTTACCAAAAATAAGGGCGGCAAGGGCAATGAAACCCGTACCATGAATCGCCAAAACAGTATACTGAGTATTTTGAGTCAACACCATGATACCGCCGGCAAGACCAGCCAAACCACCAGAAGTCAAAACACCAATATAACGCATCTTGAAAACACTAATACCAACGCTGTCAACTGCCTGTGGATACTCGCCTGTAGCCGTCAAACGCAAACCGAAAGCCGTCTTGTAAAGCAAGTACCACGAAACCAACACAAGGAATAAGGCAATGTAGACCGTGAGGTATATTCCGCTGAAAAAAGCATCACCTATGAACGGAATATCACGCAAAAACGGAACATCCATCTTGATAAAACCGCGAGTAAATGTATCCGTACGCTCTTGACCAAAAATTGCATAAGCAATGTAGATGGTGATACCACCTGCAAAAATATTGATGACGGTTCCTGAAATAATCTGATCAGCACCAAGATTGATACTCAAATAAGCATGGAGGGTCGACAAAAGGATTCCTGCCATGATGCCAAACAGCAACGACATCCATGGAGCCCAGCCCGTGTAAGGCTCAATGAACACAATAGTTGCGGCGGCAGTGAAGGCTCCAATGGCCATAAGACCCTCAAGACCAATATTTACCACACCAGAACGCTCTGAAAAGAGACCGCCAAGGGCAGCAATAATTATAGGTGTTGAGTAGATTAGAGTGGAAGTGGTCATGGATTGTATTAATTCTATCATTTAATCTGTCCTACCCATTTTTACTAAAATTTTGGAAATATGCTTCCGTATTGCAATGAACACGATAATCGAAGCATAAATAATAATCGTAATAGATTTGGAGATACCATCCCCTTGCATAATCGGTTGGGAGGCTTTCAACGCCCCCAAAAGTAAGGCTCCAAGGAGCGATCCGACGGCAGTGCTCCCCCCAATAAGGGCAACGGCGATACCGTCAAAACCGTAGTTCTCAAAGTGAGAAAGTACGCGACCGTAACCGAACGTTCCCGATACCAAGATAACACCCGCAAGACCGGAAAACGCTCCTGCAATGGACATGGCTAACGCAGCATTACGACGAGACTTCATGCCAGCGTACTCGGTGGCGTGGATATTGAAACCGACAGCCTTCAGCTCGTACCCAAAAGTTGTTTTGTTGATGATAAACCAGAAGATGACGATGGCAGCGATAACAACGATGAAGCCGTAGTGCAGGCGTGAATTGCTTGTGAGCATCGCCAAGAAATCACTGCTCAAAAGGGCACCAGAGTTGAGACCCACGGTTTTGAGACTATCTGAACCGGGGAGCATCTTCAGGAGGAAGTTCGTGATATACATGGCGGCATAGTTGAGCATAATCGTTACGACAACTTCATGGACGTTGAACCTTGCCTTGAGATACCCAGGGATAAACCCCCAAGCCGCTCCTGCAAGGGTTCCCCCCATGATAACCGTGGGGAGAAGGATGTAGGCGGGGTAGTCAAGGTAGATGCCCAGAGCGGTGGCGGCGAAAGCACCCATGATGAGCTGACCCTCTGCACCAATATTGAAGAGACCTGTGCGGAACGCGAAGGCAACTGACAAGCCGGTGAGGGTTATGGGCATGACGTACACGAAGTATTCGCCAACACGACGAATACTAAAGGCGGGGCGATCGGTACCAAGGTTGTCGAAATTCACTCCGAAAACCGATTGAATCAGGGCTTTGTATAAATACCAAGGGTTCTCCTTGGAGAGGAGGATGATGAGGCTGCCAAGCAAAAAGCCCATGACAACAGCAATAATGGGGATAAGAATCTTGTGATTTTTGACGTCCGAAATGTACGCTCTCAAGTAGTTGATCAAAGGGCACCCCCTTCACGAATACCAGCCATCATAAGACCCAGTTCGTTCTCATTCGTTTTATCTGCATCGACAATTCCCATAATTTCACCTTCGTAAATGACAGCTATCCTGTCGGAGAGATTCAGTACTTCTTCCATTTCAAAAGATATGAGGAGCACGGCTTTGCCAGCATCACGTTCCTCCACTAAGCGTTTGTGAATATATTCGATGGCACCGATATCGAGACCGCGTGTGGGCTGAGCGGCAATAAGCAGGGCGGGGGAGCGATCTATCTCACGTGCGATTATTGCTTTCTGTTGGTTACCGCCAGACATGGAGCGTACGATGGTGCTACTTCGGTTGTTGCAGCGTACGTCGAATTCGTCGATTAGTCGTTCGCTCATTTTGTTCCGCTCGTCGAAATCGATGATGCCACGTTTGGCGAGTGGTGCTTGGAAGTATGTTTGTAACGCAAGATTTTCTTCGAGGTTAAAATCTAGGACAAGACCGTGTTTGTGGCGATCTTCGGGGATGTACCCGACACCTGCGAGTGTGCGTTCGCGAATGGATCTGTGGGAGAGATCTTTGCCACAGAGGCTAATGGTGCCCCCTTCGATTTTGCGTAGACCGGTGATTGCTTCCACTAGTTCCGATTGACCGTTGCCGTCCACACCTGATATGCACAAAATTTCACCGGCACGAACCTCGAGGGAGAGGTTGTTGATGAGGTTAAACTTGCGGTTGTTTTTGACACTGAGGTTCTTGATGGAGAGGGTAACGTCGCCCGGTTCGGAGTTCTTTTTGTCAACTTTGAAGCTAATTTCGCGTCCGACCATCATCTCGGCCATCTGTTTTTCGGTGGTATCGATGGTGTCGACAGTCCCCACGTATCGACCTTTGCGGAGAACGGAGCAGCGATCGGAAACTTTTTTAATCTCACTGAGTTTGTGGGTAATGAGTAGTATGGATTTGCCATGGGCGACAAGGCTTTTCATGATTTTCATGAGTTCGTCTATCTCTTGGGGGGTAATGGTGGCAGTGGGTTCGTCGAAAATGAGTATTTCGGCATCGCGGTAGAGCATTTTGAGTATCTCAACACGCTGTTGCATGCCCACTGTGATGTCCCGTATTTTTGCGTGGGGATCAACACTCAGACTGTACTTTTTGCTAATATCCTCGACGCGTTTTGCTGCTGTTTGGATATCGATTCGTCCCCAAGATTTTCTGGGTTCAATGCCGAGAATGATATTTTCGGTAACGGTAAAGTTTTCGACAAGTTTAAAGTGTTGGTGCACCATACCGATGCCGTAGGAGTTGGCAACGTTGGGGTTGGCGATATCGACCTCTTCGCCACGAATACGAATAACGCCTTCATCGGGGCGATACAGTCCGAAAAGGATACTCATTAGTGTGGATTTACCGGCACCATTCTCCCCTAAAAGTGCGTGTATTTCCCCTTTTCGTAGTCGTAAGGTAACATTGTCGTTGGCTTTAATGCCAGGGAATTCCTTCGTGATGTTTAGCATCTCAATAATATATTCCATGTTCTACCCTATAAAATTTGTTCTACTTTTTGTATGTTTTTCGATTTTGCAAAAGTTGCGAGTTTGTTGACGTCGTCAACGCTAGGTATTCGTCCTTCAAGAATTTTTGCCCTATCTTTGGTGAGTCCACGAGAGTGCACCCTGATAATTTTCAGGAAAACGTTGGCATGGGGGTAGTCGCGAACGACGTCTGCCACGGTGCTGATTACCTCCTCGGCGTCATAAAAACCTTTGATGTAGACAAGGCGAATCTCCTCTACTTTGTCCATGTTTAGTAGGTGGTGTAAGTTTGCAACATGTTGGTTATGGCTAACGAATTGCTCGCCACGAATGGGACGGGCTCTGTTAACAGGGATTATGGTATCTGAGAAACATAGTTCCCCGAGGTTGGTGCCAAGACCTTTTATGTCGTATAAAAACTTATCGGTGGCACCTATGAGGTTGCCAATTTTATTCGAATCAAAAAAACCGTTTGTGTCGATGTAGCAAGTTAGCCCTAAGGTGTGTGCTTCGTCGAAAAGTGCTTTGACGCTACGGGGGTAGAGGGTTGCCTCCCCCCCTGAAACGGTTATCCCCCTTATGAAGGGTGTATTGTGGCGAATCTCGCTAATGAGTTCGTCAATGGTGTAGGTTCTTGCATCAGCGTGCGTTGCAGGGATGGTTTCAGAGTTGTGGCAATACAGGCAGTTTGCGTTGCACCCCTGCACGAAAATACTTGTTCTGTTCCCCATCCCTTCAACGTTGGAGAAGGGGATAATGCGGTGAACAGGGAGCTTTAGCATGGTCATAGTTATTCTCTTAATTTCCTGTCGAAAACATCAGCCACTTCGTTTGTACCCTTGCCAAACCAAGTTGTGTCGCGTAAAACAGCTTCACCATTGGTGGCACGCTCCACTTCGCTCTTCTTCACAAGGTAACCTGTAACGCGGATGAGGTCGGTATTTTTCAAGTAGGGGGTAATGTAGCGGTAACCGCTGTCGAACGAGCCTTGGACAATGTCGAGGATGGCGTCGAGGTGATCGACGTATGTTTGGTCAAAAGCGAAGAGGTCGCCAGTTCCTGAGGGGAAGTATTTGTGGAATTGTGCGGACTGTTTGAGGTGATCAACGAGGGTGGGCTCTTGTCCAACGCGTATGCGGTGAGCAGGTGTGTTGTAGTTGTCTTCGTCGTGTAGGCTTGCCCCAACTTGAGCGTGTAGAAGGTAGCGATCGTTGGTACGTTCCACGTATTTGCCGTGGTGAGCGTTGACGATTGTTTCCAGTGTTTCCATGATTTTGTGTCCGATTGTGTCGCCACGTTCGGATGTGCCAAAGGTTTCGTCGAGCCCTTCTAGGCTGAGCATGCGGTTGACGGCATCGGCAAGACCGATAATGCCGAACATGGAGGTGAAGTTGGTGCGATGTATGAACCCTTCTTTGACGAGGAAGCTTGTTTCGAAGAAGTTTGATTTTTCGACGATGAATGTGTTGCGTTTGTCCATGATGGACAGCATTATATTTGCTACTTTGGGGAGTACGTTATTGATAAGTTCGTCGGTGCTGTTGGCTGCTTTGGCAACAGTGCCTAGTCGTAGCCTGCTGAGTGTGTAGCCGCCTCCAGCTAGTGGGAGTGCGTTGTAGCAGCTGCAAAGGGCGTGGTCGCCTATATCGCGGTTGTAGTATTTGACGTTGGAGAATGATGGCTTGGATACGAGCAGGCATGCTTTTGCGGCAAGGCGAGCAAATTCCACGGATGTTTTGTCGGGGTCGTAGTGGAGTGTCATGTTGGGTGTTGGGTTTTCCAGTTCGATGACAGCTTTGAGGATTAGTTTGCCGGCGATGGTTTCGTATGGTCCTATGTCGGCGTGGCAGAATGAGTCTGTGATTTTTTTGTCGATATGGTTTAGGAACCGTTTGATTTTGATGTAGTCGGTTTCTTCGTTTTCGATGAACGGTTCGAGTAGTGTGTCAAGGTTGCCGATGAATACGGGGAAAGAGGTGATTGACGGAACATGTGAGTAGAGGATGAGCAGTCCGTCGAGGCATTCGTCGAGGTTTTGTGGTGGTGCCAGTTCTAGGAACCGGCAGCCGTTTTCGATGTAAACGTTGTAATCGGGAACGATATAACGCGGTCTGTAGGCGGCATACCCCTCGTTGAGGTCGCATATCATGTTGTTGTTGATATGTTCGAGCTCTTCGGGGGTGTAGCCTAAAATATCGATTGGGGAGAGGAGTCGCTCACTGATATTGGCTAGGGTAAAAAGTTTTTGCTGATAGGTCAGCGTTTTACTGGTTACGGTGTCCATGATATCTTGTAAGTTTGATTGCATGAAGCAACTCCTTTATTTTAGTTATGCCGCTCTACGTGATAGACCGAGTTTTGTGTTCAATCTGCAATTATTGGCGGTTAGAGGGTAGGGATGGAACTTCAATTTCGCCGGCAATAACTTTAGCTTTTAGGTCGTCCACAAGGGTTAGTGTTTCAGCAGAAAGGTTTGGGTTATTTTCGGGCAAGCTTACGCCACCGTTCTCTAGTGAGAAGTAGATGGTTTCGCCACCAGGAAAGTTCCCTTCTTTTGTTAGTTTTGCGACAGTGTAGGAAGCGATGTCAACACGTTTCATCATGGATACAAGGATTGCAGATTCGCCTTCAGCATAGATACCGTCGTCGTATTGGTCTCTGTCCACACCGACTGCCCAAACGTTTTGTCCGTTGATTCTGCGATCTTTTGC
>CAMZNJ010000037.1 GCA_947313825.1 uncultured Deferribacteraceae bacterium
GTGCTCACGGTGCTGGCGGTGCTGGCGGTTCTGGCGGTGCTGGCGGTTCTGGCGGTGTTGGCGGTTCTGGCGGTGCTGGCGGTGCTGGCGGTTCTGGCGGTGTTGGCGGTGCTGGCGGTGCTGGCGGTGCTCACGGTGCTGGCGGTTCTGGCGGTGCTCACGGTGCTGGCGGTGCTCACGGTTCTGGCAACGCTCCATCCATCACCATGCCCGCACCCTATGGACAACTGCACCAAGGTACCCTCGTTCGTCGATACAAACGGTTTTTGGTGGACGTAATAGATGAAAACGGCGTGCTTACAACCATGTTCATCCCCAACACGGGCTCCATGAAAACACTGCTCAACGACGAGGCACCCGTTTTGTACTCCAAGTCCAACAACCCTAAGCGGAAGTATCCGTTTACTTTGGAGTACATTCATGCCCATGGCGAGTGGATAGGCACAAACACCATGCTGACCAATGATATTGCTGAGTACGCCATACGTGGCAACTTGGTGAGCTGTTTTGGTGTAGTGAAATCTGTTCGCCGCGAATACACTTACGCCAACAGTCGCGTAGACTTTCTTCTGGAGACGGAGCAATACCCGTTGCCTGTGCTGATGGAGGTTAAAGGTGTGTCCATGTTTCATAATGGTGTAGCCTCGTTCCCCGATGCGGTTACCGTGCGTGGGCTCAAGCACCTCAATACCCTCGTTAAGTCCTTGAGTGATGGCTACAGGGCTGCGAACCTTTACCTTATCAAGGGGGGCGTTTGCAAATTTGAAGTTGCCTCTGATATCGACGCAAAATATGCTGAGGGGTTCCAAAGAGCGATGGATGCTGGTGTTGTAATGGTATTCGTATCTTCCCGTTTGGATGACGCCACAGGGGGTATTGTTTTGACTTCATGCGAGTCGCCATTTTCGTCGTAATATTTGGTTGCAAACAAGGTGTTTATTAAACGGTGTAGATGTGGTAAAGTTGTGTCGTAATTAGTATTTTGAGCGGTGGTTTGTGAAGTCTGTCATAGAGGCGTTTAACTTATTTATTGAACATGTTCGTGTGGAGCGTGGTGCCTCTGAGCATACTGTTCGTGCTTATACGGGGGATTTGCGTGAGCTTGCGTCGTATATTATTGGGGATGACGTTGGCATAAATGTTGTGGTCGATACCCAAGGCTACCTTCACACAGAACACGCCAGCATGGAACACGCCAGCATGGAACACGCCAGCACAGAACACGCCAGCATGGAACACGCCAGCACAGAACATGCCGACGCAAACACACCCGCCGACGCAAACACATCCGCCGACGCAAACACATCCGCCGACGCAAACACATCCGCCGACGCAAACACATCCGCCGACGCAAACACATCCGCCGACGCAAACACATCCGCCGACGCAAACACATCCGTGGACATAGCTCAGGTTGATGCCTATTTTCTACGCAACTTCACACCGTATCTGTCGTCGCGTAAAAATTTGTCCGACTCCAGTATCGAACGCAAAATCGCAACAACCAAGTCCCTTTACAAGTACCTCCTTGCCACCGGAATTGTTTCCACTAATCCTGCCAAGGGGCTAAAATTCCCAAAAAAAGACAAGAAGCACCCGGAAATATTCAGTATCGACAGTATTCTGCAACTCATGAATCTGCCCGATAAGTCCAAGGCTAGCGGTTTGCGAGATGCTCTTCTCATGGATTTCATGTACTCCATGGGTGTTCGGGTATCGGAGCTGGTAAGCATGGACGTGGGGGATATCGATTTCGGTGCCATGCATATTATCATCACGGGGAAGGGGGGCAAACAGCGTATCCTCCCCATGTTTGCGGAACATATGGAGCTTATCAACAAATACATACTCATTCGCTCGCAGATTGTGGCAAAAGGGCATCGTATCGATTCCGATTGCTTATTCATCAACAAATACGGCAAGAGGTTGTCGGATCGTAGCGTTCGAAACATTGTGGACAAATACCTCACCAAGGCGGGGCTCCCCTTGACACTGTCCCCCCACTCATTTCGCCACACCTTTGCCACACACCTACTAGAATCAGGGGCAGACATCCGCTCTATCCAAGAATTATTAGGGCACGATAGCCTCGCAACAACAGAAAAATACACACACATGAACCTCATAGCACTCCTCAAAGTGTACGACGAATCGCACCCCGCTAACGCAAAAAACACAAATTAATCTAAGGACAAATATATGGGAACACTTACAAGAAAAATACAGGTGGGAAACGTGGACGTTGGCGGCGATGCCCCTGTGTCCATTCAGTCCATGACCACCACTAACACCACCGACACAGAAGCAACAATCGCACAAATACGAGAATTGGCGAATGCGGGGTGCGAAATAATACGGTGCAGTGTTCCGTGCAAAGATTCGGCAACATCCCTGAAACACATTGTCGATAACGTTGATACCCCCGTTATTGCTGACATACACTTCAGCTACTCCCTCGCAATAGCCGCCATGGAAAACGGTGCTAGTTGCATACGTATTAACCCTGGCAACATCGGTGGTGAAAAACGTTTGGAGAGTGTTATTCATGCCGCCAAGGCAAACAACTGCTCCATTCGTATCGGCGTCAATAGTGGGTCCATTGAAAAACATGTTTTCGAACAACACGGCATAACACCAACAGCACTAGTCGAGTCCGCACTGAGCACCTTGGCCATATTCGAGCGGAACGGATTCTACAACACAAAACTCTCCCTGAAAGCCTCCCACGTTCCCACAATGGTCGAAAGTTATCGCATATTCGCAAGTCGATCAGACTACCCCCTGCACCTTGGTGTAACCGAAGCGGGGCTACCCTTTGAAGGGACAGTCAAATCGGCTGTGGGTATTGGTGCTCTTCTGTTGGATGGTATCGGCAACACAATCCGCGTATCACTTACCACCGATCCACTGGAAGAGATTGTTGTTGCCAAAGAGATACTGCACGCCTCAGGAGTACGCAGTAGCGGTGTGGAAATAATTGCCTGCCCCACATGTGCACGTGTGGAGATAGATCTGTTTACGCTGGCTCAGCAGGTGAAAGAACTAACCGTCGGGTTACCCGCGGGCATAAAGATTGCGGTTATGGGGTGCATTGTGAATGGTCCCGGTGAGGCTCGTGAGGCGGATTACGGCATTGCTGGCGGTCGAGGTTCCGGTATTTTGTTCAAGAAGGGTGTGATTTTACGCAAGGTTTCTGAGGGGGAGCTACTAGGCAGCTTGGAAGTTATGCTACGTGAGGACGGTCTTCTTAAATAGTCGGACGCGAATAAATCGAATAGGGCGAATAAATCGAACAGGGCGAATAGTCGGACGCGAATAAATCGAATAGGGCGAATAGTCGGACGCGAATAAATCGAACAGGGCGAATAAATCGAACAGGGCGAATAAATCGAATAGGGCGAATAAATCGAATAGGGCGAATAGTCGGGACGCGAATAAATCGAACAGTGCGGACTAAAATGTCAAGGGGTGCTCGGTGAACTACAACTACTACAACATGGGCGTTATCGGATCCCCCGCATCCCACTCCCTCTCCCCCGTACTACACTCCTACCTTCTCCAAGCACAAGGTCTTGTTGGCGGCTACAATATTTTCGACATACCCGAATCACGCATTCGCCAAGTGCTCGACCATGGTGCAATGTTCCACTACTCTGGATTCAACGTTACCCTGCCTTACAAAAAACATATCATCTCCATGTGCCACCATGTGGATCCGTTAGCGGCTAAGGTTGGGGCGGTGAACACTGTGAAGCTGAGCACACTTGCGAAGGGTGTACAACATGCATGTGAGTCCCCCCCTGCGTACACTTTGACAGGCTACAACACCGACGTTGTAGGGTTTGAGCTGATGCTACAACACAAAAATATTAATCCTGCTGGTCAAAATGTACTAGTATTAGGTGCTGGTGGCGGGGCACGAAGTGTTGTAACGCACCTTGATAAAATCGGTGCCAAGGTTCAGATATTCAACCGTACAGTTGACACTGCCGCCAACCTCATTGCAGATATGGGTGCTTCCGCCACCATAGCAACAGCAGACAGCATCGCCCACGGGGACTTCTACTTGATAGTGAACACAACATCCTCAGGCGTCCATGGAGAGGCGTTCACAGCTCTCCCTCGAGGCATCAACCTCAACCCGCCCCATGCTGTTGACCTGATTTACACACAAAAAGTTGGTGCAAGTGGTGCAAAACTAGCAGGGAGCATTACCACACCCTTTCTTAGCAACATGCAGGCTGATGTTAGTTGTGATGGTTTGTTGCACCTCATTTACCAAGGTGTGGAGTCGTTTAAGATATTCACCAACAACACCGAGTCGCAAAATTTTAACACCACTCCTGACGCCACCCCCGACACCGAATTTATAAATTATCTTTACGAGAAACTAACTCGAATAATAAGTAGTAGACAGTAGCGAATAGGTAGTATTTAATAGTAAAAAGCTAGCTTAGAAGTGCTGCCCCTTGAAAAAAATATTGAATATGTATAGACTAGGAAAGTATGAATAACTTAACTACAAATCAAGACCCACAAATAGTCGCTGTTGAACTAATGGAACAGTTTGGACTCCCCGGAGCGGCGTTCGACCTCTTCTCTGACGGCGAGACAACGTCCATTACAATGAAAAGCAGCATCACCAAACACATTGTAAAGCACCGTATCGCAAAAAATAAGATGACAGCCACAGTTTGCATACTACCTGCAACCATTGACTCCGACTTTACCGAAGAAAGCCTAACCACATTCCTCAAAGATCAAGGTATTAAGTATGGCTTAAAAAGCAAAGCCATCAGCAAAATTGTTCAGATGGTGAACAACAAAGAACTCGTACTCGACGCCGTTGTTGCCGAAGGGAAAGCTCCTGAAGGGGGAGAAGACGCAAAGGTAACCATCTTTTTCCGCGACCACTCAGCAAGCAAAGCTCGTATCGACGCCTCAGGACGTGCCGACTACAAAAATATCGACAAATTCATATCAGTTAGAGCAGGAGACAAACTGCTAACACTGCAAAAACCCGTTCTAGGTGCACCCGGAATCAATATTGCCGGAGAAGAACTTGTAGCCAAAGGTTTCGACACCATCGATATTACCACTGGCGACAACATACGAATGCTCGACAAAGGGGGCAGAGTTGTATACTTTGCCACCAAAAATGGGTACGTAAGCTATGATGCCGTATCCTACAAAATCGCCGTTGTTGACCTACTAGTTGTCAACACTGTGAGCTACGAAACAGGCAGTATCAACTTCCAAGGCTCTGTTTACATCAAAGAAGATGTGTCGAGAGGCTTTAGAGTGAAAGCAACAGGGGATATCACTGTGGCAGGAGTAGTTTCCGACGCAACACTCATCGCTGGCGGAAGTATTACCATTCTATCAGGAGTTAAAGCCAAGGGGAGTGCAACCCTTTCAGCTGTGAAAAATATTGAAGTTGGATACCTAGAGCAAGCAAATATTTACTGCTCAGGCAACCTAACAATTAACCGATACGTCTACAATAGCGACATAAGGTGCAAAGGTGATCTGTTTTGCAACCGTGAAGGTTCTGTCATCTCCGGCACCACCCTCAGCGTACTGGGAAACGCAAGCATCTACCAACTTGGGAGCCCTAGCGATAAAGCAACAAGGGTCAGCATGGGCATTTGGGAAGACAAATCTGCAACTGAAGTGATTGAAAAAGCCTTCGAACTGGAGGCAACAATCGAACGGCTCTCCCTGATTATGCATTATATCTCATCCCGAGAGGGGACCCTTGGCGAAATCGGTCGCGATAAATACAAAAAACTATGCCTAACATACACAAAACTAATGTCAGATTTGGAAGCGTTGGAAGAACAGTTCTATATCTCAGATAGATTCGTGAACTGCCCAAAATCAAAACTTACAATATTTGGCACAGCTTATGAAGGCGTGAGCGTTGCCTTTTTCTCCTCACTGTTTCGCATTACCGAACAGTTTTCATACACTGTATTTAAATACAACTACCGAACAAAACAAATACTCCGTATGGATATCGACGACGACATCGATACTGACAACGTAGCCGATAGTGCACCTCAGGATGCTATTCAAACAGGGGCAACCCCCACTTAACAACACACTAAACGCATGATATCACCACTAAATACACCACACCTTTGGCGATAATCTATTGCCAATCACAGCTTTAGTCTTATCTTAGCTGTAGAAACACACTGCTATGAGCCTCAAACCTTAGCAGGCATAATGAAAACATTGAAAGATATACTAACAGAGGTCTTAGTTATGAGCGATGGCGATAAAGCGACGAATATTCAAAGCAGAAACCTACCTGTCCTACCCGTAAAAGATATTGTGATATTTCCACAGATGATTGTCCCCCTTTTTATCGGCAGGGAGGGGAGCATCTTGGCAGTCAACGAGGCAGCCGCCACACCTAGTCGGAGCATCCTTGTGCTGACCCAAAAAGATATCTCCATAGACGATCCTGCACCCGAAGATATGTTTGACGTGGGGTGCGTTGCCAACATTATGCGTACCCTAAAGCTCAACGACGGTCGTATCAAAATCCTTGTCCAAGGTGTATCGCGTGCGTCGGTCAATAGCATCAAAAAAGAGGGGGGGTACTATGTTTCTGATGTAACCATTGTTGACACTGAAGAGGTTTCGGAAAACGACTTGGTGCGTGGTGAAGCCCTAATGCGTAGCGTTCGCGACAAGCTCGATACCGCTTCCGACCTAGGCAAACCTATCCTGCCCGATCTGCTATCGTTTATCGATGGGCTCAAAGACCAAGACAGACTCGCCGACATGATTGCGAGCAACGTGGGGTTCGGGTTCGAAGATACGCAAGAACTACTATCCCTACTCAACCCCATGGAACGCTTAGAACGAATATCCGAACTACTAAGTCGCGAACTCTCTATTTTAGAAGTTCAACATAAAATTATGGTGGACACTCGAGGCGAAATAGACAAATCACAACGCGAATACTACTTACGTGAACAACTCAAAGCCATCCTCAAAGAATTAGGGGAAGATGAGGCATTGGAAGAGGAAGTAGAACGTTTCCGTGAAAAAATATACAAATCGAAAATGCCACAAAAAGCTAAAGAAACAGCACAAAAAGAGGTGAAAAGGCTCGCCCGAATGAACCAAGACGCCGCCGAAGCCACCGTTGTACGCAACTACCTCGAATGGCTCATAGAGCTACCATGGGACGCCCATACCAAAAAACAGATGCCTCTAAACAAAAGCAAAGCCGTACTGGATGCCGATCACTACGGACTCAAAGACGTCAAAGAACGCATACTCGAATTCCTAGCTGTTCTTAGCCTAAAAAATGCCAAAGCCATCAAAAGCCCAATCATATGCCTCGTTGGTCCTCCCGGTGTGGGGAAAACATCCCTAGGTGCCTCCATCGCGAAAGCAACATCACGCAAGTTTGTGCGTATTAGCTTGGGGAGTATGCATGATGAATCCGAAATAAAAGGGCACCGACGTACCTACATCGGAGCTATGCCCGGCAAGCTTATTCAGGCGATGAAAACTGCTGGCACTAGCAACCCCGTTATCCTGCTAGACGAAATCGACAAGGTGAGTGTCAGCTACCGTGGCGACCCGTTCTCAGCGTTGCTGGAAGTGCTTGATCCGCAACAAAACCACTCCTTTGTGGACAACTACATCAACATACCATACGACCTGAGCCGTGTCCTATTCATCGCCACCGCAAACTACATCGGCAACATCCCCGCAGCTTTACGCGACAGGATGGATATCGTACAGCTATCTGGGTACACTAACTCGGAAAAACTCAGCATCGCACAGTCCTACCTCATCCCACGACAACGGGAAGAATCTGGACTGGGGGATCAAGATATTAAGTTCTACCCGAAAGCACTGGAGTTTATCATTAGCGACTACACTCGCGAAAGTGGCGTACGTCAGCTTGAACGTGAAATAGGTCGCATTTATCGCAAAATTGCACTCAAAAAAGTTACAAAAGAGAAGTTCTCAACCACCATTACACCTGCTGGCGTAGCAAAATACCTGGGCACACCCCTGTACAAGCGTGAAGACGAACTCATCCACAACGAACTAGGCGTTGTTACTGGGCTTGCATGGACATCTGTTGGTGGCGACGTTTTGTACGTGGAAGCGTTACGCTACAAAGGGCGGGGCAAGCTAAACATTACAGGATCCTTGGGAGACGTAATGAAAGAATCGGCAAGGGCAGCGTTGAGCTACATTCGATCCATGAGCACGGAACTTGGCATTGACAACAGCATGTTCGAAAAATACGACCTGCACATTCACGTTCCCGCTGGTGCTACCCCCAAAGATGGACCGTCGGCAGGTATCACAATCGTAACAGCCATCGTATCCATTCTACAGTGCAAATATGTAAGTCGAAACGTTGCCATGACGGGAGAAATAACCCTGCGTGGGAAAGTCTTACCCATTGGCGGGCTCAAAGAGAAAATACTTGCAGCCAAGATGGTCGGCATTACAACCATTATCATCCCTGAAGGGAACAGGAAAGATGTGGAAAAAATGGAGAAAGAGGTTGTGCATGGTGTGAAAATAATACCCATTGCCAACTACATGGATATCATGAACCTAGATGTTTTTGTTGAAAATAGCGAAGACAATGTGAGTAGCTCTGACGGCAACAATGACAAATAACACTAGCTTCTAACACTCACTTGACAATAAATATACATATTTTAAAATTTATCGTTTCACAAGTGGGGCATTGGTAGTATAATGACACTATAAATCAAATCATGTGTAGGTTTTATATGAAAATTATTGCTATTGGTGGCGGAAAAGGTGGCGTAGGCAAAAGCTTTGTAACATCCTCCCTAGGTATGGCACTGACTAAGGGCGGGCACAATACACTACTGGTTGACTGTGATCTGGGAAGTGCAAACCTCCACAACTTTGTTGGCGTATCTGCACCAACAAACGCACTGTACAACGTTATGCGTGGGGATATGGGGTTCGACGAATCCATAATATCAACACCCTATGGAGTGGATATCCTTTGCGGATCAGTGGACATGCTAGGGATGGCACACATTACACGACACGAACGACAACACCTCCTAAACAGCATACAAGAATCGAAATACGACTATGCTCTCATGGATCTCGGTGCAGGGAACTCGTTCCATATGGTGGACTTCTTCAACGAAGCACACATCAAAGTAATGGTTATGACTTCCGAACCAACATCCATCGAAAATACATACGGCTTCCTTAAAGTGGCACTGTACCGTGCAATCGAACGTGGTTTCGCAGAAATGAGCAATTACGCCGAAATGTGCAAAATATTGCGTAATGCCTCCCACACCTTTGCCGATATCAGGAGTATCCGATCGTTCATCTACAGCATAGACGTGAACGACTTAACCAAACTTGACAACATTATAAACAACTTCCAAGTTTCTGTTTTAATAAACGTAGTTCACAGCAAGAGCGACCTCACTCTGCTAAGCGGCTTCAAACAGATTATCTTCAACTACCTAGGTATTCATATCGACTTTGTCGGGTTCGTACCTTACGATAAAATTGTTGTCGAGGCTGTGAAAGCACAACAATCGGTGTATGGAGACTCGCTGCACGAAAATATTATCGGGTGTTTCGATTCGATTTCGAACAAGATAACGTCGAGGCTTTAGTTGAAAAAGGAGCGGAGATGGGAACTGAATACGGGCAGGAAATAAATACAGCCAAGCCAATACTAGCGAGAACGGAATCCGAAGACTCTATCCTGCGAAACTACTACTCAAAAACATACGCTCAGGACAAAAAAGTAGGGCTTCTCGTATTCAGGATAGGAGACGGTGTTTTTGCCATCGCAAGCCTGAAAACACAAGAAATAATACGCTCTGTGGATATCACAAGAGTTCCACATCTTGAAAAATATATTCTGGGTATCACAAACTTGAGGGGGAAAATACTACCCATTTGCGACCTCAGACACTTCTTCGGACTAAAAAATACCATCTTCGACAGAGACACAAGGGTGATTATTGCCAAATTTAACCAAGGCTCAATCGGATTTGTAGTGGATGAAGTGGTGGATACAATTCACGTTGCTGTGTCTTCTTTGGAAAAAAATAACTCAACGGTGTCCTCGTTACAATTCGACGGGTTCATCTCAGGTATCTGCAACCATCAAGATGGTATCATATTCCTACTGAATATTCTGAAAGTTGCTGGCATTGAGTCTGCACTAGGGGAAAGCGATCCCCTTGATGACTTCTTGAATATGTTGGGGGACGACAAAAAAGGTGGTAAGGGGTTGAAACGCTCAGGCATCACCGATGCGAGCACCACCGATGCGAGCACCACCGACGCGAGCACAAGCACAGGCATCACCGATGCGAGCACAAGCACAGGTGCCGACGACGCGAGTGCCACCGACGCCGATGAAATGGGCATTGACGAAATGATTGCCATGGAGCTTGCTTTGCGTGAGAAGGCTATGGCGGAGCGATACCATGGCACCGATGCGAGCACAGGCACAGGTGCCACCGACGCGAGCACAGGCACAGGTGCCACCGACGCGAGTGCCACCGACGCGAGTGCCACCGACGCTAGTGCCACTGACGCGAGCACCACCGACGCTAGTGCCGACGACGCGAGCACAAGCACAGGTGCCGACGACGCGAGCACCACCGACGCTAGTGCCACTGACGCGAGCACCACCGACGCGAGTGCCACCGACGCAAGCACCACCGACGCGAGCACAGGCGCAGGTGCCACCGACGCGAGCACCACCGACGCAAGCACCGACGACGCAAACGCGGGTTCCGATGCAATGACCAGTGGCGAAGCCCTTTCGAAGCTATTTTCGACCTTGAACAATGAGTATGCTACCTATTTGGGCAAATCGCGGGGGGCGGATTCTTCCACCGGTGTTGCGGAGCCTAGGGTTAATTTCAAGGAGCTTGTGGCTGTTTTTGGTATGTTGGGTTCTGGGGATATGGTTGTTGATGAGTACCCGCAGAAGTTTTATGGTGTCAATAATATTCCTCAGGATATGGGTGCATTGATCCAAATGGAGACGCGTTCGCGTTCGCGTTAGTTTTCGGCTATTCTTATTACTCCCCCGCAGTTAATATTTTATTGTACACCTCTTTCACCTGAGTTTTCAGGTTTTGTTTGTCCCCGTTATTTTGTATTACGATGTTGGCGTATTTCTCTCTTTCGTCGTTGGATATTTGTGCTTCAATCATTTTTGTTGCGGCGATTTCGTCCATATTGTCGCGTTTCATGAGTCGTTGTAGTTGGATTTGTGGTGTTGTGCTGACCACAATTATTTTTTGGTATTTTTGATACCACCCTGTTTCGATGATTGTTGCACCGTGAGTGATAACTATTTTTTGTTGGTTGTTGTCCAATTTTGTTACGATGTTGTGTTCGAGTTGTTCGAGTGCGGGGAGTACAATACTTTCCAGCTGTTTTTTTGCTTTTGGGTTGCTGAATATGATTTGTCTTAGGGTTTTGCGTTGAATATTATTGTTGTTGTCGAGTATGTTTTCCCCAAACGTTTCGATAATTTTGTGGTATGCAATTTGGTTTGGTAGTGTTGCTTGTTTTGCTAGTGCGTCGAGGTCGATTGTTGTGGCTCCGAGTTGTTCGAAGTAGTGTGCGACTAGGGATTTCCCGCAACACACGCCACCAGTTAGTCCTATGTATGTCATAGTTGCCCCCTTTTAGTTTTTTTTCAGTTCCATGGGGTATTCTTTTTTGAGGTGTTCGATTGTTTCGTCCATGGTGTAGGTTGTTGTTGCCATTGTGATTTGTCCGTTTAGGAGAATGGTTTTGAATTGTTTGCTTGGTTGAAATCCGTGTTGGATGAGTGTGTTTCCTGTTAGTGTGAGTCCTTTTTGTCTGTTTAGGGTTGCGAGTATTTCGTCGAGTTTCGCCATATTTGTACGATTATTTTGCAGTTTGTACACCCATTTTATGTTTTCGAGTAGGTTGTAGTTTACCCAAACTTGCTCTGTTGTGAGTGGATTTTGTGTGTTTGCACATAGTTGGTAGAGGGTTCGGATTAGTTTTTGTTCGTTATTTGCCATGGAGGCGTTGCGTAGTGTTGTCATGGGGTTGTTTTTGGGTAGGCGTATGGTGGTGCTGAAGAGTATTTCGAAGGCGTGGGGGGAGTTTTGTAGATTGCTCCACCAGCTGTCATTGTTGTTGTGATTGTGATTGTTGTTTTCGATGGTGTTTAGGGTTTCGAGACGTATGCTTGTGCCTTCAAAAATAAGCGGTAGGATGCCATTTTTGTCCATGGCGTAGAGGGTTTGCACCATGGCTTCACGGTTGCTACTTGCAAAAATATTTCGCACCTCTTTCAGTATTCTTTCCGCGGGGATACCTTTTAGGAGGTGTTGGCTTTCGCCCATGAGGGTGCATGTGTGTGGGTGGATGCTGTAGCCCAGCGTGCTTTGGAACCGATAAGCACGCAGTACCCTTAGGGGGTCATCGGTGAGGGAGGAGGTGCTGACAACGCGAATAGTTTTGTGCAGTATGTCTTCAGGGTTGCCGATTACTGTGTTGTTCATGTCCATTGCGAGGTTGTTGATGGTGAAGTCGCGTTCGCCAAGGTCGTGCTCGATTGTTGCTCCCCGCGGCTTGGATATGTCGATGGTGATGTCGATGGTACTGTTGATGGTGCAACTTGTTGATGTGGGGAATAGTGTGTTTTGTTTGTGAGGTGTGATGTTGAGGCGTGTGTTGTCTTTGAAGTGGACACCTTTTGTGCGTAGTTTGCGTGAAACAAGCTCAGCAAATTGTAGGTAGTCTGTGTCGCTAGTGTTTTTGGTGGAGAAGGGGACGTAGTCTAAGTCGATGGTTGCGTTGTCGTCGATGTCGATGTCGATGTTGGTGTTGGTGTTGTTTGCGTTGTCATCTGTGATACCCTGACGCATGATACCCTGACGCACCATGCCTCCAACGAGGTACACCTCAAAGTTATGTTTCCTTGCAACCTGAACAACCGCTTGGTGCACAAGGTTGACGCTGTCGGGGTATGATTTCAGGTTCATGGTGTTGTGTAGGTGTTTTTTAGTTGTATTCATGGTTGTCTTTCCGGTTTGCGTCGTTTGTGTTAAGGGGTTTGCCTGTGGTTATGGGCGTGGGCGTGGGCGAGGGCGTGGGCGAGGGCGTGGCGTGTTCGTGATTGCTGTCCATGGGTGTTGCGGCGATATGGATGTTGTGCATGTGGCTTAGGTTTGCTGATGGGTTTACCCCCGTGGCAATAACCTGAGCGTTGTGGCTACTGTCAAACATGGATAGTAACGACTTTATTCGTCGGTTGTCCAGTCCAGCTTCAAAGTCGTCAAGGAGTATTAACGGTGTAATGCCCCGTTCGTGGCTGATTATTTGGGATATGCTTTTGAGCAGTGTGATATGGAATGCTTTCCCTTGCCCAAACGATGGGAATTTTTCGAATATTTTGCCATCTTTGCGAATATTTATGCGGTCGCGGTGTGTTCCGTAAAGTGGTGTTCCTTCGATTTTTTCCCTTTCGAGTAGGTTTGTGGTGGCTTCTGTGTTGTGGTTAGGGTCAACATTGGATGAGTACGACAGGTATATTTGGGTATGTAGATTCGGCTCTGTTATTTGTAGTGTTTCATAGATATTGGTGAGGTTTCGGTTTATCTGTTCAACAATTTTTTTGCGTCTGTGGTGAATAGTTTTTGTGATTGGTATTAGTTGGTCGTTGAGGACTTTTAGAAGTGTTTGGCTGTTGTGGGAGAGGTGTCCGTCGTTGTTTTGGATGCCATGGAGCAGGTGTCTTTTTTGGTTTAGTAGGCGGTTGTAGGTATTGAGTTCGTTGGCGTAGTTCATGTACGTGTGGAACACGATTTTGTCTAACTGTTTGCGTTTTGTGCTTTGGTCGCTGGATAGGAGGCTGTCGGTGTTTGGCGAATAGTAGATTACAGGGTTGTTGTGTAGGTGTTCCATGCTGCTGTCAACCTTTTCGCCGTTGTTTTTGAGTATCATTTCGTCTTGGTAGAATAGTGTAATGTGGTTGTCAGCACTACTGTTGCCATGGTGTTGAGGTTCGTGTTGAGGTTCGTGGTTTATGGATACTGTTACGTGGAATGACTGCTCGCCAAATTGAACAATATTTTTCAGTGTTTGTTTTTTGAATGTTCGGAGGTTTAGTGCGAGGTAGATGCTTTCGAGGATGGATGTTTTTCCAGAACCGTTATCGCCGTAAATATATGTTTGACGTTGCAGTTGATGATTGAAAAAGGAGTGGTTGCGGAAATTCCTTATTTTAATATTATTTACAAACATGGGGTATTGTACTATAATTAGCAGGATAGTGCAAAGATTGCCTTGTAATTGCGTCTAACTTTGGGAGGTGCGATGTTTAATAACTCAACAATACTTATCACGGGGGGCACAGGAACTTTCGGGCACGCATTCGTCAAACACCTCCTAGCCAACTACTCCCCCAACAAAATAATCATATTCAGCCGCGACGAATTCAAACAACACGAAATGGCACAAACATTCGCGAACATACCCCAAATAAGATTCTTCATAGGGGACGTTCGTGATGCCTCTAGACTCAAAACAGCCATGTACAACGTCGACTATGTGGTACATGCCGCCGCCATCAAACAAGTTGTCGCCTCGGAATACAACCCATTCGAAACCATCAAAACTAACGTTTTTGGTGCACAAAATGTTATTGAAGCCTCAATCGAAACTGGTGTCAAACGTGTGCTAGCATTGTCCACCGACAAAGCATGCAACCCCACAAACCTCTACGGTGCAACAAAACTCAGTGCCGACAAACTATTTGTAGCAGGGAACTCTTACGCTAGCGGAAAAATAACACGATTCTCCGTGCTCCGATACGGCAACGTGCTCGGATCGCGAGGATCTGTACTGCCAATATTCATCAAACAACGCAAAGAAAAACGTATTACCGTAACACACTCAGATATGACACGCTTCTACATCACAATAGAAGAGGCAGTCAAACTTGTGGGCAAAAGTATGAACGCCATGCTCGGTGGCGAAATATTCATACCCAAAATACCATCAATAACCATGGGCGAATTTGCACGAGGTGTTTGCGAAAAATCCGAAATCGTAGAAATAGGAGTAAGACCAGGGGAAAAGATGCACGAAGCAATGATTAGCCCCGACGACGCACTCTACACATACGAATACGACGATCACTACCGAATAATGCCCGCCTTCAACTCTTGGGACAACTCCTCCGACTACATCGGCAAAGGGCAAAAAGTAGCCGAAGGGTTCTCATACACAAGCCTAAACAATCCATGGAAAATGACGCGGGACGACCTTAAAAAAATCATAAACAACTTAGGCTTGGACAACTAAACATGGACAAAAAAATACGATACGGTGAACACAATGTACAACCAGATGACGTAGAACGCGTTGTCAAGGTGCTAAACTCGAACTACCTCACGCAAGGTCCCGTTGTAGAAGAGTTTGAACGGGAAATATGCAAAACAGTGGGTGCCAAGTATGCTGTTGTGTTCAGTAGTGGTACGGCAGCGTTGCATGCCGCCTATTTTGCACTGGGGCTAGGCAACGTGGACAGCTGTGGCGATGACCACGACCATGACCACGACCACGACCATGACCACGACCACCAACAACACAAAACACTACTAACAACACCAATCACATTTGCCGCAACAGCAAATGCAGCACGATACTTGGGGGCTGATGTTGAGTTTTGCGACGTTGACACAAATGCCAACATGGACATTCACACACTAGAAAAGTACATTACGCCACAAACAGCAATTATCGCACCCGTACACTACGCTGGACTAGCATGTGGTATGCCTGAAATTGCCGAAATTGCAAAACGATACTCGTTAGGCGTTGTGGAAGATGCTAGCCACGCACTAGGGGGAAGTTACGGTAACGCTGGTAACGCTGGTAACGCTGGTGTTGCCGAAAATATGGTGGGGAACTGCAAGTACTCAGACATTACAACCTTCAGCTTCCACCCGATCAAACACATTGCTGCCGGCGAAGGGGGAGCAGCAACCACCAACAACCAACACCTTTACGAAAAAATGAAGCTTTTTCGCAACCACGGAATACAAAAGGAAAACTTTGTTAATCAACCCCACGGTGCTCACTACATGGAGATGGTGGAGCTGGGGTACAACTATCGCATGAGCGAACTGCACGCTGCCCTTGGAGTTTCACAACTGGGAAGGCTACAAAAGAATATGGAGAGTAGACGCAGTATTGCTGAGTTTTATGCCCGTGCCTTGATGGGCAACCCCATGGTAACGCTGCCAACGTCATGTACGCACACGGATAACCTAAACAACGGACATGCATGGCACCTTTTCCCCATTACACTACACAGTAGTATCAGTCGAGAGCGTGTTGTGAACTACATGCACGCCCGTGGAGTAGGGGTACAAGTGCTCTACATCCCTGTGTACATGCACCCTTACTACCGAAAACATGGACACAAATCAACAACTAGACCTGTGGCGGAAAAGTTTTACGCAAGGTCGCTTACCCTGCCCATTCACACCAATCTTTCCCAAGATGACCTCGTGTTTATCGTGGAAACATTAGTTGAAGGTATCGGGCACAGCTCGTAGTTCGCTGACGTTGTGTGTGCACAGTTGTGGGGTTGGAGCTAATTATGAAGATGGGAATTATTATTCAGGCTCGAGTTGGATCAACACGCTTGCCAAACAAAGTGCTGTTGCCACTCCCACGCATCTCCAATGATACTGTTTTGCACTGGGTTGTTGACAGGTGCTGCCAAGTGCCTATGTTAATGTTTCAAGGGGGGGGATGGGGGGATGACGCACCACAGGTATTGAGCAGGCTCAGTGGGTTTACGGTTATTGTCGCAACAACAACACTCAAGGAGGACGACGCAATTGTTGACTCCATGAGCGAACGCCTAACAAAGGCGACCACAGTTAGTAACGATTCCCCTGCTTTTCAAAGTGGGGTTGCTGTTTTTCGAGGCGATTCCGAAGATGTACTAAGTCGCTACTACCATGGTGCAAAGGAGCATAACCTCGACATTGTCATCCGTGTTACTTCCGACTGCCCATTCATCGACCCGAGCCTTATTGCAGAAGGGGCAAAACAGTTTTACAACACGTACGACGACTTGGACTACATGAGCAACAACCTCGTACGGGAGTACCCACACGGACTAGACTTCGAAATAATGACCTTTGAAGCACTAGAGCGAGCACACAACAACGGTGCACACCATCAGCGAGAACACGTAACAACATATATTCGAGAATCGGAACAGTTTCGCAAAAAACAGGTGGACAAAACAGATGGTGTCGCAAAAATACTGCAAAAAATAGAAACTCAAGGGCAAGTAGATCCATCGAATATTCGTGTTACCATCGACAACCATGATGATTATTTGCTACTTTTACGGTGCATAAGCACTCTAAATAAGATGGACAGTATTACTAGCACAAATACAAATACACCAAAACACAAACACAGGTGGCTAGGCAGTAACATACACCTCGAAAGCCTAGTAAACCTATTCAACCAGCAACCACACTTGCAACTGATAAATCAAAACAACGAGAAGAGGAGCGTGAGGAATCGTAATGGTTAAATACATTTTTATTACTGAAGGGGGAAGGGACGTGGGGTTAGGACATTTATACCGCATGAGCGGGCTAATAGATGCCCTCAAAAAAGATGAATACATACTGCTAGCAGATGTGGACGACTTGGGGGAGTCTGTCATACAAACATACAATTACAAAAAAATCATCAAAGAACGAATAATAAGGGACGCGTACAGCCTTCTAGGAGGCAATGTATGCGTTATCATAGACTCCTACAGCTACAGCGAACAAGAATGCTCATACCTAAACTCCGTCAACAAACGCTTGATATTCATGGACGACAGCTTTCGAATCAACTACCCACAAGGGGCAACAGTCATTAACTACAACGCTTACGCACCCGACAAACTAATAGTAAAATACGACTCAAGCTGCTACCTTGGTGCAAACTTTTTCCCACTGAGAAAAGGGTTCAAAGAGCACACCTACTCGCCATCAAAAAACGGCATAGAAAATATACTCGTAATGCTAGGCGGATCAGACTCGCAAGACAAAAGCTCCAACGTAGGGTACTACCTAGCAAGCTATTTCCCACAAAAACAGGTACACGTTGTTGCACCAAACTCAACGTACGACCTGCGAAACCTTCACCACTACACAGGACTCGATGCCACAAATATGGGGAAACTCATGGCAAAATGCGATATCGCAATTGTTACAGCAAGCACCATCGCTTACGAATTAGCGTATTACGGTGTGCCCATGATTTTGTTCGGGGTGAGGGGCAATCAGCGAATGAACTACGAATATTTCATCGAAAACAACCTAGCTTTTGGGGCTGGAAGAATATCTGCACCACACGTTTTCCGCATGATGATGGATCGTATCGCTATCTTGGAAGATCCTGTTAAACGAAGCTTCATAACACAAAAACTTTGTGGCTTAGTGGATGGCAGGGGCGTGGAGAGATTATTGGCGGTAATTCGCGGTAAGTAGTGGGGGTGTGTGCACACACGCTCACGCACACACACGCTCACGCACACACACGCTCACGCACACGCACACACGCTCGCACGCACACGCTCATACGCTCACGCTCACACGCACACGCACTCACACGCTCACCACGCTCACACACGCACTCACGCACACGCTCACACGCACACACACGCACTCACGCACACGCACATACGCTCATACGCTCACACGCACACTCACGCACACGCTCATACGCACACGCTCACACGCTCACACGCACACACGCACACACACGCACTCACGCACACGCTCACACGCACTCACACGCTCACCACGCACACCACGCACGCACACACGCCTAAGGCTTAGCCTTTGCAAGACGGTTACGCTTGTGCATCTCCCATTCATACGTTGTTTTCACAATATTGTCGATACTAGAGTGGCACGGTGCAAACCCGAGTATTTCGTTGGCACGCTGAGCATTGGCAACAAGCTCAGATGGATCGCCGGCACGCCTTTCCCCCAAGGTGTACTCCACCTTCTTGCCCGTAATACGCTCCACCGAGTCGATAATCTCCATGATACTGAACCCCTTACCCGTACCAAGGTTGAACACATTAGTTGCCCCGCCGTTGCGAAGGTAGTTTAGTGCGAGCAGGTGTCCTTCAGCCAAATCGGACACGTGGATGTAATCCCGCACGCATGTGCCGTCGGGGGTATCGTAGTCGTTGCCATTAACAGTCAGGGGCGTGCCTTCAATTACTGAGTTGACAACATTGGGGATAAGGTGAATGATGGGATCACGGTTGACGCCCATTTCGAGGTCAGCATCGGAACCGCACGCGTTGAAGTATCGTAGCGATACCGAGCGTATGTTGTGGGCACGGCTAGCATCTTGGAGCACCTCTTCAAGCATGAGTTTGGATGATCCGTAAGGATTGATGGGGCTTTTGGGAGAGTCTTCCGTTACGGGTGTAGTTTTGGGGATACCGTATACGGCCGCTGTGGAGGATAGTACAAAATTGTTGACACCAACATGGTGCATGGCTTCCAAAACGGTTATGCCGCCGTGTAGGTTGTTGGTGTAAAAGGATAGGGGGTCGATCATGGACAGTCCTACCTCAATGAATGCCGCGGCGTGTATGACGCTGGTGATGTTGTATTCTTCCAACACTTTGATGACTTTTTTTCGGTCAGTGATATCCCCTTCGATGAAAGTGCCGTAGAGTTTGTTGATGGGTTGTCCAGCGGAGAGGTTGTCGTATAAAACGGGTGAAAAATTGTTGTTATGCAGGGTTTTGGCAACATGGGAGCCAATAAAGCCAACGCCTCCAGTGATTAAAACATTACCGTTTGTTGTGGGCATAGTTCCCCCTTTTTGTGTATTTATATTTCTGTTGCTAAAGATTATTAAGATAGATTATACTAGCTATGTAGCTATTTATCAATACTATTTACAGTTTGATCGGCAAAATTTCTTGTCCCATGGTAAATAGTTCTTGCTTTTTTGTTATTGTTCGGGTATGCTTGTAATTCAGTTGAATGATTTAATTTGATTTAATTAAATTGTGTTTCGGGGCCTATAGCTCAGGTGGTTAGAGCGCACGCCTGATAAGCGTGAGGTCGCTGGTTCGAGTCCAGCTAGGCCCATCCCTTTTTCTCTCCCCCTTTATCTTAGTACTTTTCAGTACGCCTTCAGCATGCTTTATATTTTGCTCGTGCTTGCGTGCAGTAAGCTACTACTACAACTACTACAACCACTACGCCTTGCGACTCAGGATAACAATCACGGCAACAGCGGTGGTGTAGAGCTCAAGGCGTCCTGCTATCATTGCCAAACTAAGGGTAACTTTAATATAATCTTGGAAAAAACTGAAATCGCCTACGGCACCGATGGCACCAAAAGAGGGACCAACATTGCCGATGGCAGAGATTGCGGCAGCAAAGGATGTCTCAAGGCTATGCCCGCCAGTGGAAACAAGCATGGTCGTAGCTAGTATGGTCAGTATGTATAGCATGATAAAACCTGTAACAATGCCCAGAGTGCTTTTCGGTACAGGCATTTTATTAATCTTGAGGGAAAACACACCGTTGGGATAAAGAAGGTATTTCAACTCGAGAACCATCTGCTTGAGCATCACAAGTATGCGAATAGGCTTCACACCACCGGCTGTTGAACCGGCACAACCACCAACAAAAAACGTCATGAGCAACAAAAACTGTGCCTGATATGGCCATAATCCGTAATCCGTGGTGGCAAAACCTGTGGTACTAATGAGGGATACGGTTTGGAATACCGACTCGCGAATTGCTAGTATCCAGTTGGTGTAGGTTCCTGTTGTCATTAATATGAAAAATATGCCCAAGGAAATAAATGCTACAACAGCAAAATAAAAGCGTAGCTCGGAGTTGTGAAAAAGGGACTGAGGTTTGCCATTGTAAAGGGAGTAGAGGAGGGCGAAGTTGACGCTAGAAATAAGCATGGTTACGATAACAATAAACTCCACGTCAAACGTATTAAAATAAGGCACATAGGCGTTGTAAGGGGAAAAACCGCCAGTGGATACGGTGGAAAAAGTGAGGGTAAGGGCATCGTAAATACCTAAACCGGACAGCATCAACAAAAATGTGGACATGATGGTGAGAAGAAGGTAAATAAGCCACATAATCTTTGCCGTAGAAGAGGCACGGGGAGCAAGCTTGCCAATACTAATTCCTGTCGCTTCACCTTGCATCATACTCATATTGCGTATCCCCAACATGGGCATGGCGGAGATGGTAAGGATGACAATACCGATACCACCAAGCCACTGTGTCATGCTACGCCAAAAAAGGATGGATCGGGGCAAAGCCTCAATATCAGGCAAAATACTCCCGCCAGTAGTCGTAAAACCTGACACAGTCTCGAAATAAGCATCTGCCCAGTGAGGAATCGCACCTGAAAAATAGTAGGGGAACGAAAACAGGATCGAACTCAAAAGCCAAGAAGCCGTAACAATCACAAACCCCGTTTTAGGACGGAGCTTGGCAGGTGGAACCGAAATATTGATGAGCGTAATAAATGAACCAATACTTATTGCTACAATAAAGGTGATGAAAAAACCCTTGAACGCGGTAGGCTCATTGAGGGCAAGTGCCATGAGCATGCAGAGAAATATGGGGATGGATAGCAGAAGCATCATGAAAGCGTTAACACGCAAAAGGATGGAGTGAAACAAACTTAGCCCCCTGACTTACACTTATTGTTGGTGGGGATTCGTGCCTGCCCCTTAGGGAGGGTATCGTCGATAGTAGCAGTAGCAGTAGCAGTAGCAGTAGCAGTAGCAGGAGCAGTGGCAGTGGCAGTGGCAGTTCCAGTGGTTGCCTCGGAACCACCGTCCAAGTCGTCAAGGGATGGCACTGAGCCGTCGAAATCGTGTAGAACCGTGGAGATATTGGTCTTATTGACAAAAAGGTAAACCTCGTCCCCCTCCTGAAATACGTAAGAGCCGTCGGGAACCCAAACATTATCCCCACGCTTGACACACAGAACAATAACATTTTTGTGCCTGAAACGGTACAGTGGTTCGTTGAGGAGGCGGTAGTTGCTGTGCACGGTAACGGCGACAACCTCTGCACGGGTATCGAAAACGGAATACACATCTTTGACACTTCGCGACTGACGCACAATCTGCGTAATGGATGTAACCAACGCACTAGAAGGGTTAATGAGGGCATCGATACCCATTTCCGAGGCGATGTTGGCATAGTTTTGTTTGCTAACGCGGGAAATGCTCCGTTTGACGCCGAGGGTTTTGGCATAGTGGGCAACAAGTATGTTGAATTCCTCGTTATCGGTAACGCAAATAATGGCATCAGCTTTGTGAATGCCTATCTCTTCGAGAACCGATTGATCAGAGCCGTCCCCATGGATGACCAGAGCTTTGGGGAGTTGTCTGTTGACACGCTTGCAAACGTCAAGGTCGGTATCGATTAAGGAGATGTGGAGCCCTCTATCGATGAGTATTTTCGCGGTGGTAACACCAACATTGCCCGCACCGATGATAACAATATTACGTAGTTTGCGTCGGCTAATGCCTAGTTTTTTGTAGAGTTGTCGGAGGGCTTTGTCGGTGCCAGCGACGTAAACGTGTGAGCCGGATTCGATAACGTATTCGCCGTTGGGGATGATGAGGTTTTCGTGGTTGTCGAGAACACCGGCGATTACGAAGTCTTCGTCCATGAGTTGGCGGATACGTTTGACTGTTCTGCCGTTGAAGAATGATTGGTAGTTGATGAAGATGTCGCGGAGTTGTACCTTGCCGCCCACGAGGTTGATGAGGGCACTGCACCCCCCTTCTTGAATAATATTGGCGATGTATGTGCCTGTTTCTGTTTCGGTATTGATTATCCTGTCAATGCCTTCGATGATGTTGGCGTTGACGGATCCTGAGAGGTATGCCACGGATTTTACGGTGGCGATTTTTTGTGGTATGTTGAATGCTTGGTGCATGAATATGCACGAGATGATGTTCATTTCGTCGTCGTCGGTGATGGAGATGAATATGTCGGATTCGTCTAGGTTGTTTTCTTTCATGAGGTCGATGTCGGTTGCGAGCCCTTCCACTGTGGAGCAGTCGAGTCGTTGGGAGATTACTTTGAGTCGATCGGCGTTCGAGTCAACGATGGTAACGTCCACGCCATCACCGACTAGTTTGTTGGCGACGTCGATGCCTATGTCTGTTGAGCCAAAGATAACTGCTTTCATTTATCACCACACTTTTGTAACGCTGAGGTTACAGTACTTGCAACATTCGTACTTGTAGTATTGTTTATATTATATTGTTTGCAGTATTTTTGTAAAGTGTCAATTAATTGTAAATTTTTCGGTTTGAAAATTTAGGATGCACATGCATACGCACGCACACTCATACGCACGCACGCACACTCATACGCACGCACATGCATGGATGCACATGCATACGCACGCACGGTGCACACAACTAATTGGCTGTTGCTTCTTGGTTGTGTGCCCGCGGTGTGCTTTGCGTTAGATGTCCATGATTCTGCTACCCGGTTTGATTGGTTTGTCGCCAGTTTTGCAAAGTGGGCAGTCTTCGGGGAGGTATATTTCGGGAGTGTAGTCTAGCATACTGTAGAGGTCGTAACCGTGTTCGGCGAAGGGGTTGGATTCGTGTCGGTTGACGATGCATGCGATGCCGAGAATGTTCACGTCGCTTCTTTTGATAACGTCAACACATTCCAAGACCGATTTCCCTGTGGCAACAACGTCTTCCATGATGAGAACATTGGTGCCTTTTTCAAGTGTGAAGCCACGTCTTAGGGTCATGATGTTGTTTTCTCGTTCGGTGAAGATGGCTCTTTTGTCCATGATTTCTGCTAGTTGGTAACCTGTTGTGATACCGCCTAGTGCTGGTGCTACAATGGTTGTAAAGTCGAGGTGTGCGACTTTTTTGGATAGTTCAATCAAAACTTTTTTTGCAATGGATGGGTATTGCATAAGCAGTGATGACTGCATGTAAACGGGGCTGTGTACCCCTGCTGACAGCAAAAAGTGTCCCTTACGTAATGCTCCAACTTCTTGGTATATTTTCAATACATCCATTTCCATGGTCGTCCTCCTAAAGGTTTATAATACGTTTTTCGGTCTTTAATTATTCAGTCTAGTTGTTTAATTCGTACACAAGCTCGCCATTTTTGAACGTATGGGTAACAATCCCTCGCATTTTTTTCCCTATGAAGGGTGAGTTGGTACTTTTTGAGCGATTTAGTTTGGTGTCGTAGGTATATTTGTGATCGGTGTTGATTACGGCAATATCGGCACGCATTCCCTCTTTGAGTTCGCCCCTGTCGGATAGTCCGAGTATTTTTGCTGGTTTGCTGGATGTTAGTCGTACAAAGTCGTGCATGGTTATGTAGTTTTCTCTTACGAGGTCGAGGAGTAGGGGAACCATGGTTTGCAGACCGATTATTCCGAACGGTGCGGAGTTGAAGTTGGTATTTTTTTCGTCGAAATGGTGTGGTGAGTGATCGGTGGCAATAACGTCGATGAGTCCGTTTCGCAAGCTTTGTCGCAAGTAATCCACGTCGTGGGATTCTCTGAGGGGTGGGTTGACTTTGTAGTTGGTGTCGTACCCTTTGATACTTTCGTCAGTGAGGTGGAGGTGGTGGGGAGTTACTTCGCAAGTGATGTTGATGTTTTGTTCTTTTGCCCATTTTATGAGTTCGAGTCCTGTGGCTGTGGAGACGTGGGCAATGTGTAGGTGGCATTTGGTGAGTTTTGCGAGTAGGATGTTGCGGATAATCATAATCTCTTCGGTTTCGCTAGGGATACCGGGGATGCCAAGTTTGTGGGAGTTGGCACCTTCATGGCAGGCACCGTTATTTCGCAGGTTGGTATCTTCATTGTGTGAGATGATGGTGGTGTTGAACCCTTTGGCGTATTCCATGGCTTTACGCATCATCAATGAGGAGTCCACGCTTTTCCCGTCGTCCGAGAATGCGACGGCACCGGCGTCTATCATGAGTCCCATTTCGGCGAGGGAGTGTCCTTTTAGTCCTGTGGTTACTGCTCCAATGGGGTACAGGTCGATGAGTCCGGTGTCTTGCCCTTTGCGGAATATGTACGATGTGATGGCGGCGTTGTCGTTGACGGGGTTGGTGTTCGCCATACAGCAGGCAGTGGTTACGCCACCGGCAACAGCAGCTTTGGCACCAGTTTCAATATCCTCTTTGTGTGCTTGACCGGGATCGCGGAAGTGAACATGCATGTCGATCAAACCGGGTACGATGGTGGAGCCGTGGCAGTCGTATGTGTTGCGTGCGTCGGCTTGGGGGTTGTTGCCCGCCATTATGGATATAATGTGCCCATTGTCCATTAAAATAGAGCCATCGATTATTTCGTCGGGTGTAACTATTTTGGCGTTGGTTAAAAGTGTTCTCATAAATGTTAACTCCGTGCGGGTTGGGAAGAGTTGTGTTTCCTAATTTAGTGTAGCTATTTTGTATCTATTTTGTAGCTGTTTTCTTTTGTTTTGTTTCGTTGAGTAGGTAGTCCATGATAGCCATGCGGAGGGCAACACCATTGCTAACTTGGTCAAAAATTCGTGATTTGGTGTGTGCAATGGCATCGTCGTCCATTTCTAGACTACGGTTGACCGATCCGGGGTGCAAAATTATGGTGTTATCGCCAAGCATGTGCAGGTTGCGGCTATTGAGCCCGTAAAAGCGGTTGTACTCCTCAGCTGAAGGGATACTCATGCTACCTTTGCCATACTGTTGCTCTATCTGGACACGGAGCATCATCACAACGTTGGCACCTTCTAAAGCAGAGGCAACGGTGCGGGCAACTTTGACGCCGTGAGCTGTGTATCTGGGCAGGAGAGTGTTGGGTCCAAATATGGTAATGTTGCACCCCAAGGCACTTAAAAGCTTGATGTTGCTTTTGGCTACGCGGGAGGTGGCAATGTTGCCGATGATTGAGACGCGAAGCCCCTTGAATTTGGAAATGTCGGTGATGCTGTTACTTTTTTGCAGGCTAGTGATGTGTTCCGATATGGTGTAGGCATCGAGAAGAGCCTGAGTGGGGTGCCCATTGTGCCCATCGCCAGCGTTGATAACGTGTGCAGAGGTTCGTTGGGCAATCTGCTCCACAGCACCAGCATGGGGGTGGCGAATGCAGTACAGGTCAACACCCATGGCATCTAAAGTGGAGATGGTGTCGAAAATTGATTCGTGCTTAGAGGCACCAGACTTGCTGATGGAAAAATTAATTACGTCGGCATCAAGGCGTTTGGCAGCAACTTCGAACGACACTCGCGTACGAGTTGATTTCTCGAAAAAAAGATTAACAACAGTGCGACCACGTAGGTTAGGGAGTTTTTTGACAGTTTGGTTATTTAAAAATTTGAAATCAGCAGCTTTAGAAAAAAAATGCTGAATGAGGGTGGGGTAAATTACCTCAGAGGTGGTATTTAGAATATGGGGGGGGAGGGTAAGGTTGGGAACAGAGATAAAATCAGCCAAAAACTCAGGCTCGCTAGAGGCGTAACCTTGCGGGGGCTCATGCCCATAATTGTGCTGATGTTGCTGTTCGTCTTGCATCAAATATATCCTCCCACCTGAAGTAATCGAAGTATGAGCATACCTGTCATTAGCCGTACAGCTTCTCTTATAGTTCAAACGTCATCATAATACACGACTCGCAAACCCATGTCAATAGATAATAAACAATAAATAAAAATTAATTCTTAACCTTTGCAACACCACTTCACACCAAAATAAAAAACGCAAACACTGGAAAACTTGAAACGTCATAACCATATTAAACAAATACGAGGGGCAAACCGAACACAGGCACGATTATTGCTACATATTCGAAAATACTTTAGTAAAAGGGATGCACAACTTTAAAAAATGCAAAGTGGTACTTTATGAATTACAAAGAGTATGAAAAACTTGTGAAAATGGTGCTGAACCACGCCGAAAATTATTACCGTGATGGATCCTCCACCATCGATGACGAAACTTACGACGCAATGATAAAACGCATTAATAGCTATGAAGCTCTCAACCCAAAAAAGGTACTACCATTCTCACCAACCCAAACCGTGGGAACTACACCAAAAAGTAGCACACCAAATACAATCGAAGAACTCCTAGATGCGGAAACAGCAGGCTCCAACAACAACGCCACCAACAACGCCAACAACAACGACTCCACAGCACAAAATGGCTTCACAAAAGTGGCTCACAGCGAACCCATGTTATCACTGGACAACGCATACAACGACAACGATATTGCTAGCTTCATAAAAAGGGTCGACAAGGAATCGCCAGCCGCAACCTACTCCGTCGAAATGAAGCTTGACGGCACTGCCATTAGCATTCGATACGAAAACGGTGCCCTCGTGCAAGCTGTTACGAGGGGGGACGGTACCACGGGAGAGGATGTTACCAAAAACATAGCCACAATCAAAAGTATCCCCAAAAATATAAACTGCAGTAAAAAATTAATCGTGCGTGGGGAGGTATTCGCACCGCTCAAAGCATTCGAAACCTACAACAACGAATTGGTGGAAAGTGGGGGGCGAGCTTTCAAAAATACGCGAAACTTCACTGCAGGAACACTCAAAACACTGAATACGGAAGAGGTGGCAAGACGTCCGCTGGATGCCATCATGTACGAGCTAATTACAGCCGATGCCGCTCCGGAAGATACACACAAATCGCGAATAGAATTCCTGCAAACCTGTAACATACCTGTATGGGACAATATTCGATACTGCAACAACATAGAAGAGATAAAAACCGCACTTGCTGAGCTAGGGAAAATTCGAAAGAAGTTGGACTTTGCAACAGATGGATTTGTCATAAAAGTCAACGAATACCCTATCCGACAAGAACTCGGCAACTCAAATCGTGCACCACGATGGGCAATTGCATACAAAGAAGAGATAAAGAAAGGCATTACCAAATTAATAGATGTAGAGTTTGGCGTCGGACGAACTGGACGGATTACACCCGTAGCAATTCTCGAACCGGTGGAGCTCTCTGGATCCACTGTGGCACGGGCAAGCTTACATAACCCTGACGAAATAAAGCGACTAGGCTTAATGCTTGGCGATTACGTCAATATTGAAAAGGGGGGGGAGGTCATCCCCAAAATATTAAGCGTCGCTCTGGAAATGCGTTCCGATTCTGATTCCGATTCCGATTCTGATTCCGATTCCGAGCAGGATCGTACGCCAATTAAGTTCCCAACCCGCTGCCCATCATGTTCGCAAGAGCTGACCGAGTTTGCAGGGTACGTCAATGTGTTTTGCACAAATTACAACTGTCCTGACAGGGTAAAAGGGCGAATAACATATTTTGCTAGCAGAAAAAATATGAACATTGTGGGGCTAGGAGAGGGCATTATCAATACTTTGGTGGATGATGGCACACTCAAAAGCATTGCAGATATTTATGACCTGTCTGAAAAAAACTTTAGCAGTCGCGACGGCTGGGGAGAGGTGTCGTACAAAAAGCTTTTAGCGAATATTGAACAGTCGAAACAGATGCCCTTTAGCAAGGTGTTGGCGTCGTTGGGTATTCCGGGACTAGGAGTACAGCGTGCTACGGCGTTGGTAAATAAGTTCGGATCCATGGAGGCTATTCTAAACCTCACAGAGAACGACTTAGTTGTTGTGGATGAAATAAATGCTGCCGATATTGCTAAGTTTTTGGTGGAGCTTCGCGAACCAACCATGATGGAGGATATTCGTCGCCTAGAAAAGGCTGGACTACAGCTTCGACGCAACAATGAAAATGAAGGGGAAAATCATAACAATGACGACAAAAATAACAAAACCATGCCCGCAAAACTCCATGGTAGCACATTTTTAATCACAGGAACCCTCAGCAAAACTCGTCAGGAGTTTGAAAAAATTATCACTCAAAATGGTGGCTCTGTTCAGTCTAGTGTAAACAAAAAACTGTCATATATTATCGTAGGAAATAAGCCCGGAAGCAAGCTTGTGAAGGCAAAAGAACGAGGCGTCGACGTGTTGGATGAAAATAGTTTTTTCAAGCTCATACGCTAAAAGACTTGACAAGTTGTGCAGAAGGGAGTATTTCTATAGACGTGGAGCAGGCAACTCGGCACGTTTGGCTCGGCACGTTTGGCAAGCAGGCAACTCGGCTCGGCAAACAACACAGCCGAACGCACAAACACTGTTGTATCGTACGCCACATAATAACACGATTTGCACGCCTGACACCTTACAGTAAATTAGCCCTGAGCAGGTCGCTGCAAAACCTAAACCAAATAACTCTTTTACATTACACCATAAAAATTTTCCAAGGAATAACTCGCCACCCTTGAGTACGTCTAAGGGTATGTGCCCACGGGCAAACTCTTAACAGGAAAGTACAACCTCGGTGGATAATCACCAACCACAAAATACGCAAAAACCAATACTACATTTCAATAACAGTTAGCTAAGACTGCTCAATGGAGCAATCGACGGATAACTAACAATGGAGATACTCTGTGAATTTATCGAAACTAAGGCTGAAACACATTGATGAACTAATTGAAATTGGCAAAGAAGCAGGACTCAAAAAACCCGGCAACTTTATCAAAAGCGAACTTATTTCTGAAATACTAAAACAGATGAGTGTGAAAAATAATCAGACCATTACAAGCACAGGCTCACTAGAAATACTGCCTGACGGTTTCGGCTTCCTTCGCTCAAAAGAAAACAACTACCAACCCGGACATGACGACGTTTACGTATCTCCATCACAAATACGAAAAGTAGGACTACGCGGTGGCGATACGGTGGAAGGGGAAATACGAATCCCCAAAGATAATGAAAAATACTTCGCACTCACCAAAGTCAAAAAAGTGAACGGAGAACAACCCGACAAACACCGACCACTATTCGAAACTCTAACACCACTATTCCCCGACGAACGGATTAGACTAGAAAATAACCCCGGACGATACGACACACGAATTGTCGACCTAATCGCTCCAATAGGCAAAGGACAACGGGGACTACTAGTCGCGCCACCAAAAACAGGCAAAACAATTATGCTGAAATCAATAGCTAACAGCATACTCGCCAATACCGAAAACATTAGCATGATCGTTCTACTCATCGACGAACGTCCCGAAGAAGTTACCGACATGGCAAGGAGCGTAGACGCTGAAGTTGTTAGCTCAACTTTCGACGAACCAGCATCAAACCATGTGAAAGTCGCCGAAATGGTTCTGCAAAAAGCAAAACGACTAGTCGAACAAGGCAAAGATGTTGTCGTACTACTCGACTCCATCACAAGGCTAGCACGTGCATACAACTCGGTGGAACCATCAAGCGGAAAAGTACTATCCGGAGGCGTGGACGCAAACGCACTACACAAACCAAAAAGATTCTTCGGGGCAGCAAGAAATATCGAACACGGCGGATCACTAACAATTATCGCTACAGCACTTGTGGAAACCGGCTCCAAGATGGACGAAGTTATTTACGAAGAATTCAAAGGCACGGGGAACATGGAACTACACCTAAGCAGGCAACTCGCCGAAAGACGCACCTTCCCCGCTGTGGATATACTCAAATCTAGCACGCGACGAGAAGAACTACTCTACACAAAAGAAGAACTCAACAGAGTCTGGATTCTCAAACGATTCCTCTCAAACATGAATACCGTAGACGCAATGGAATTCCTACTAGAAAAAATCAAAGATACCAAAGAAAATTCCGAATTCCTACAAAAAATGGGACAGTAAAAATACTTGCAAATACTTAACAAGTTGAAATAAAATAAACCATCGAGCTGAAATACTTGGGGTAGGTAACAAACTTACCCCAAAACCTCACGTAAAAGGTGGTGCTTGTTATGTTTTACGAATTTCAACACAACGTCTGGATACTTGACGGAAACCTGATACACTTCAAAACCATGCCCATACTACCCAAAACAGTTATCATCAAACTTGAAAACGGGAACCTCTGGGTGCACTCCCCAATTACACTCACGCCACAACGACTGGAACTCATCAAACCACTAGGAGAGGTACAATACCTCGTGGCACCCAACAAATACCACTACCAAGGCGTGGACGACTGGAAAAAAGAATTCCCAAATGCACAACTCTGGGTCTCCCCTGACGCACCAAAACACCTCCCAAAAATACACCACGACCATGTCATTGACCCAAATACGGACAATTACCCATGGAGCGGGGAGATCAACCAAACATTAATGGCAGGGAACAGATTCCTCGACGAAATATTTTTCATACACAAACCATCAAAAACACTAATCATTACAGACTGGGTGCATCGCCAAGACCCCACAAAAGAAACATTCCCGTGGACCTATATCAAAAAAGGACTCAACATGGTGAACCCAAACGGTGGCGTGCCACGACATATTAAAGGAACACTAACAAATAAGGGTTTAGGACGAAAGTCAATAGACACAGTGCTATCGTGGGACTTCGATAGCGTAATCGTAGGACATGGTAGCTGTGTGGAATACGATGGACACGACTATGTGAAAGAGGTTTTTGCTTGGCTGTACGCGTAGGTGGCGGGAGCGTCGGTGCGTGGAGGCGTGTGCTGAGTTGTGCAGGAGCGTCGGTGCGTGGAGGCGTGTGCTGAGTTGTGCAGGAGCGTCGGTGCGTTTAGGCGTGTTCGGGCGTACCAACCTCGCCAAGGCGTACCAACCTCGCGAAGCCGTGCCAACCTCGCTAAGTCGTGCCAACCTCGCTAAGTCGTACCAACCTCGCTAAGTCGTGCCAACCTCGCTAAGCCGTACCAACCTCGCTAGCCCTGTGTGTGCTTGGGTTTGTTGGGGGTAATATCATTGATGAGCAACCCGTCGAATATTGGGGGATCCATGAAAAATGTTTTGTGTGGGTAGATGTGGCTTCCCTGAATAATACTCATCTCCTCAGCGTGGGACAATTTGCAGGGGTAGAAGATGACGTAGTCGTCAATATTATTTTGCAGCATTGTGTTGAGGCGACTACTGTGGGGTATGGATACAGTGTCGGCATCGGTGTTGAAGCTGGGTGATAGGGTACAGTTGCTTAGTATTAGTTCTTCGTAGAGGTAGCAGTTTCTGACGATACCGTCATCAAGTATCTCGTCATTGTGTTTGAGTTTGTAAGCGATTTTCTCGCCATTGATTTGCAATGAAAAGTTTGCCTTGTCGTCTGTTGTTGTATTTTCAGTATCTACTTCGGTAAAGTTTTTTTGTAAATCTTGATTGAGTTTGTTTAGGTCGATGTATTTTTTGTGTACAGCTTTGATGTACATTTGTAGTGCCCCTGCTTGGTGCTGTATGTTGGTGATAACAGCGAGGGAGTAGTCGTATGTTTTGGTATCGTCTTGGTGATCTCCGTGTGCGTCCCTTAAGGCGTCTTTGTACTCTTTCATGGTGTAAAAATTTGTTGTATCTTGCATTACGGTAAGGTCGATATTTTTGTAGAATTTTGAGATGGTGTCGTTGTATTCGTCGGGTATTTGCCATAACGACACTTGCAGTTTGGTATCTTTGCCAGTGGATAGGCATAGGTGTGGTATTTCGGTTTTGACTTTGTTGAGTATTTCGGTTTCGAGGTGTGAGTCGTTGAGGTAACCGACTTGTAGTGCACGTATGTTTTCTCCGACTTGTTTTGTTTTTGTGAGTCGACGGTGAACGGCATTACGGTTTTTGCGTTCGATAAGGTTGAGTTGTTGTTTGTGTATGTTTATCAGCCCCACCACGCAAGAGAGTGAGCGTACTGATCCGTCGGGGTAAGTTAGAACCCTATCGAGTAGGTAGAATGCGGGTTTGGCAATGTTGATGAGTTTGCCGTTGTTTATCCATTTGGTGTAGACGCAATTTGGGTTTTCGGCGTTTTTTTCGTCGTTAGGTTCTACGTTTGTGTTGTAGATATTGAGTATGCTGTACTCACTGAGATTGCCCCTGTCCACTTCTAGG
The DNA here is from genome assembly GCA_947313825.1 of uncultured Deferribacteraceae bacterium. Taxonomy (GTDB): domain Bacteria; phylum Chrysiogenota; class Deferribacteres; order CAMZNJ01; family CAMZNJ01; genus CAMZNJ01. The sequence continues at coordinate 33,045 of CAMZNJ010000037.1, forward strand.
TATATTTGTGTTGGGTCGAAGATGGCTCTTTTGAGCAATACTTTCTCAACATTGTAGATACTTGCCTTTAGAGGCTTAACTATTGACACAATATACTCCCATTTAATCACTCTCGAATAACATTAATAGTACTACTGCCGGCAAGACGAGGGTAAAAATAGTGCAAGTTATTTTATATCAAGCAATATAGCTGGTGGTGCTTCCTAGTGTGTAGTATGAGTTGTTCACATTGGCACAAGTTATCTATGCTAGAGTCTTGTAAAAATTTCTTTTCAAAGTCCTTGCTTTACAGGTGTTTCGTCCCTTTTATCTAAGAGGTATCTTTGCACCTTCCTGCCATAATATACCTTAATATTTATATTGTAAAGTATTAAAATTTACTTTCTTGTAACTACTTTATGACACAATCCGTTAAAGCACTTTTGTTGTTGGTTGTGAGTTATTCGTTATTTTCAAACTTTTACTTGACAATGAATGCATCACAGTGCTACAATTGTCTAAATTTGAATATTGTCGCCGTGGATTGCGTTGAGATATTGATGTATTGTTTCTGCCTATAGTTCTATAATTAGTGCTATAATTCTATTTTCAATAGAGTATACTTGGGTGGTTGTCGATATTAATGTCCAACTAGTTGCTGTATTAAATGGTATGATTGCTGTGTTAAGCGGTATGATTACTGTATTAGTCAGTAGTTCTTGGTTAGAGGTTTATTATGTTTGCGACACTTGGGAAAAGGCTTTCTAACGCCTTTTCTACCATAGGAAGTGCTCAGAGGTTGTCCGAAGACACCCTGCATCAAGCTGTAAGTGAAGTTCGAAAAGCTTTGCTCGAAGCTGATGTTAATTACAATGTTGTAAAAGCACTCACACAAAATATTGAGGAACGCATTAACGCTGCATTGACTGTGTCGCCGGCGGTATCGTCGACAGACGCATTACCCCGTAGCGATGTTGATGGCTCCCTAGCATCCTCACCTCTCAGTGGCGTCGGTGGCGTTGCAACATCATCCCAATTAGGTCAGCTGTCCTCCAAGATTACCCTGCACCCAAAAAGTAGCGGTGCCTCCAAAAACTTACTCCCCCTCCCGTCGTCTTCCTCCCTCGAAGAACAATTTATCGCAGTTTTCCGTGAAGAGCTCCTGAAACTACTCAGTGGTGGTGCTGGTGCTCATGGTGGTGCTGGTGCTCATGGTGCTAGGGATGACGCACCACTCTCACGCTCAGGCTCAGGCTCCACGGCGAGCATTGTTGTGCCCCCTGCAGGCTCTGACCCAACAACAATACTCCTCTTAGGGCTCCAAGGTAGTGGTAAAACCACCGCGGCAGGGAAGATAGCACACATATTATCAACACCATCCCTGCTAAATAACAGCAACTCAGCACCAATCGAAGCAAAGGACGTCCTCCTTGTGGGGTGCGATACCCATCGCCCTGCAGCACGGGAACAGTTGCGAATACTGTCCGAACGCGTTGGGGCAGGCTTCTTCACGCTCCCATCCCCTGAAGAAAGTGGAGAGCAGAGCAACCACCATAACCAAGAATACCTATCCACTGGCATAGCCTTGGCGGGCTTGGAACACGCCAAAGACAACGGCTACAGGGTTGTTGTTCTCGACACCGCAGGACGCACACATGCCGACAAAGAACTAATGGACGAGCTTGATCATATGGTCAAAACCTTGCCACAACTAGACTACCACGTCCTCGTTGCTGATGCCATGCTTGGGCAACGTGGAGTCGAAGTTGCAACAGTGTTTAACGATTCCGTTGGCGTTTCAGGGGTAGTGCTATCCAAGTCCGACAGTGATGCCAAAGGTGGTATTGCACTGTCGATTAATTATGTTACCGGTGTGCCCATATTCTACATAAGCGATGGTGAGCGGATTGAAGACATCTCTGTTTTCCATGCAGAACGCCTTGTAGACAGGCTCCTAGGGCGTGGCGACCTCCTTAGCTTGGCGGATAAAGTTCAGAGCGTCCAAGGTGCTCCCGATGAAAAAGATGCCCAACGTATTATGCGTAGCGGTATGAACTTCAATGACCTATTGACACAAATGAAAACCATGCGTAAGATGGGTGGTGTGGCTTCCATGATGAAGCTACTGCCGGGGATGGGAGGCGGTAGTATGGGCGAAGCTGCCAAGATGGCTAGCTCTCCCGAAGCAAAAAAACGACTGAAAACCACCGAAGCCATTATTCAGTCCATGACACCCGAAGAACGACAAGATTACAAGATCCTCAATGGATCGCGAAGAAGACGCATTGCCAAAGGTTCTGGTGTCAAGGTGTCCGAAATTAATCGCCTTGTAGAACAGCTTCTCGCCATGAACAAAATGATGAAAACCATGTCGCCCGCTGTTGCCGGACTATCCAAACGTGGCAAAGGCAAACCCATGGGCAAGAAAAAAGGTCGTCGACAGAAAAATAACCACACAAGACCCAACAACATGCAGGAGTTAGGCGGACTAACACTACCCAAAAATCTGAATAACCTAAACCTGAACGACCTAAATTTGAACGATTTAAATTTGAACGACTTAAATAAATTTATAAAACCGTAAAATACTATGAATAAGGAGAAAACATGGCTGTAAAAATTCGTTTGCTCAGAATGGGCAGAAAAAAAAGACCATTTTATCGCATGGTTGTAGTTGATAGCAGGACAAGAAGCCGTAGCGGAAGTTACATCGAATCCATCGGGTATTACGATCCCATGACGACCAAAGACCCCGTTAAGGTTGATGAAGCAAAAGCACTTCTATGGCTCGGACGTGGTGCTTTACCCACCGATACAGTGAAAAATATTCTTTCGAAGCATGGCGTTATTGAGAAACTTCATACTCAAAAACACACATCCTCTAAAGAAGGAAGCAAACTAGTTTAGTTATACGATTGATTTAATGAGCCTAGACCTCTGGGAACTTAACCTAGACTCACTCGGCTCACTGGATTGCTAATATTACTATGAATTATATATAGATAGTAGTTTATTAAGCGGAGGTTACCCATGGAACAATTGGTAAGGTATATAGCTGAGGCTATTGTAGAAGACAAATCGAAGATCGTTATCTCCACTGTGGAGGTTGAACCTGGTAAGAACACTATTAAACTTCAGGTTCCACAAGAAGAACTGGGGAAAGTTATCGGCAGGCAAGGGCGTACAGCAAAATCTATCCGAACCATTCTTGCCGCTGCTAGCATCAAAGACGGCATAGACAACCGTTTGGAGATTTCGGAGGCTGAGTAGAGCTTGAAACTAACACGTATCGGCAAAATTACTGGAACCCACTCACTAAAAGGGAACTTTTTATTTTTACCCGATCCCCCTTATGAGTCCGAAGTTAACGCTTTAGACTACATGGTAGTATTCAAAGGGGGCGAGATATTCCGTTCTGTAAAGATACGCAACATCAGCCCCCATAAGGGTCGATACTTAGTCGACTCACCCTCTGTGAACTCCATAGAGGAAGCAATACTCCTAAAGGGCTGTGATGTTTACTACCCCGAAGAGGCGCTCCCCGAAATTGATCCGGGGATAACTTGGAAGGATGTGAAAGGCTCGCGAATGATCGACGAAGAAGGCGTACTCGTTGGCACCTTGGTGGACTACATGGACTCGCCTACAGCGGACATTTTTATCATCGAAGCTCCAACGGGAGACAGATTCCTGATTGCCGACAACGAAGCACATGTACTAAGCTTCGACAAGGAAAATAAGGTTTTTGTCATCAACAAAGAGGGATTGATTGCTGAGAATGAAATTTAACGTACTTACAATTTTCCCCAAGATGTTTGAAAGAGCATACCAAGACGGACAGGGCGTTGTTGCCAAAAGTATTCTGAAAGGTCATATCGCTGTTAACCCAGTGGACATACGGAACTTTGCCAACGACAAACACCGCTCCACAGACGACTACCCCTATGGCGGCGGGCACGGCTTGGTAATGAAAGTGGAACCTGTGGTTCTAGCCGTGGAAAGCATTAGCAGTGTGGAAAAAACTCGCACGATAATGCTCGATCCCCGTGGTAAAGTTTTCACCGCCAAGGTGGCACAAGACTACGCCACCAGCCTGCAAAACGGAGAGTACGAATCGTTAACCTTTATTTGCGGGCGTTACGAAGGATTGGACGAACGTGCATACGATCTCGTAATTGACGAAACACTCAGCATCGGCGACTTTATTCTCACAGGTGGAGAAGTTGCCGCTATGGTTGCCATTGAAAGCATTGCTCGCCACAAAAGTGGTGTGCTAGGTGATGAGATGTCTGCCACTGAAGACTCGTTCAGCAACAACATGCTGGAGCAGCCACACTATACACGTCCTTGGACGTTTCGTGGGTTGTCCGTCCCTGATGTTTTGAAAAGCGGGAACCCTTTGCTCATTGACGCATGGAAAGAGGAGATGCAACAGAGTGTTACTCGCAAACAACGCCCCGACCTAATTCGTCAACGGGGAAGAGGTTTGACCGAAAAGCTGGACATTTACGTAGGATTAATGCATTATCCCATGGTGGACAAACGTGGCGATATTGTTGGAACGTCTTTGACCAACATGGACATACACGATATCTCGCGTAGTTGCATAACATTTGACGTTAGTAGGTACTTTATTGTAAACCCGCAAGCTGCTCAGCAAGAAGTCGCCATGCGGGTAACAAAGCACTGGAAGGAGGGGGCAGGCTTGGCATACAATGCCAACAGAAGCGAAGCACTTGAGCGAACAGACGTTGTGTCATCCCTGTTTGAATGTATCTCATATATTCGCACCACCACAGGGAAAAAACCTTTTATCGTACTCACTACGGCTAGTGGCGATTACGACTTCAAGGCACCATACGAAATTGTTTGTGATGCTCACGACGCTGAAGCACCTGTACTGCTTCTATTCGGTACGGGGTGGGGTTTTCACGAAAGTGTCTTCCAAATGGCTGATGCAGTAGTATCGCCAATCAATGGACGCGGATCATACAACCACTTATCGGTTCGTAGTGCCGTTGCCATTATGCTTGATAGATTTGTAAATTTTTAGTTTAGTAGATATTATAATATATTTGTGAGGAGTGATTTGGTATGAAAAACCAACTATTAGAGGTTGCTGACAAGCTAACAGCTGTCGCACAGTGGCCTGAATTTCGTACTGGTGATACCCTAAGGGTTCACTACAAAATTAAAGAGGGTGCCAAAGAGCGTGTTCAGGTTTTCGAAGGCTTGTGCATCCGGTTTAAGAAGGGCACGGCGAATCAAACATTTACCGTAAGAAAAGTTGTTGCAGACATCGGCGTGGAAAGGATTTTCCCCTACCACTCACCTTTTATCAGCAACATCGAAGTTGTTCGTACCGGCAAAGTAAGACAATCACGCATTTACTACATGAGAGCTCTCAGAGGTAAAGCTGCACGGATTAAAGAACGTAAATAGTCGAAAACCGCCATTACTCGCTATGGAGTAGGCACTATTATTGAAATTGATACTTTTTGAGGATGACTACTATGAAAACAACATGGACAACCCCAAAGGACCTAGAACAGAACTGGTTCCTAGTAGATGCTTCAAGTTATCGCTTGGGCAGGCTTGCTAGTGAAATCGCTGTTTACCTCATGGGCAAACACAAACCGGGGTACACACCCTTCATCGACACAGGAGACTACATTGTTGTGGTTAACGCTGAAAAAATACAGTTCAGCGGAAGCAAAAAAGACTCCAAAATATACTACAGACACTCAGGCTACATGGGTGGACTAAAGGAAACTACACTCAAGGTTATGAACAAAGATAAACCTGAAGAGGTTATCAAACTAGCCGTGAGAAGGATGTTGCCTAAAAATAAACTGGGACGCCAAATGCTAGATAAACTCAAAGTTTACAGCGGCGAAACACACCCACATGAAGCTCAACAACCAAAAAAAATAGAACTATAATACAAGGAGATAGGTATGTCTAACTATTTTTATGGCACAGGACGCAGAAAAACTTCTGTTGCCCGTGTATTTCTAAAAGCTGGAACAGGTAAAGTAGTGGTAAACTCTTCCCTCTCCAAAGACTACTTCGATAGTGCAACACTCAACCAACTGGCGCTCAAACCATTGGCAATAGTGGGAGCTGAATCGAAATTCGATATCATGGCAACCATCAAAGGTGGCGGAAAATCCGGACAAGCTGGAGCACTCTCCCATGGACTTTCTCGTGCGTTGCTAGAGTTTGACGCAGAACTAAGACCTGCGCTCAAAAAAGAAGGGTTACTGACTCGCGACTCTAGAATGGTCGAACGTAAGAAAACTGGGCAACCTAAAGCCCGCAAGAAGGATCAGTACTCCAAGCGTTAAGCGTTGGACAATTTGGGACGCAATTACGC
>CAMZNJ010000038.1 GCA_947313825.1 uncultured Deferribacteraceae bacterium
GAATCATGGGTGAGAGGGGGCAACATACCATAATTAAAATTGGACGGCGTATAGCTCGGCTGCAAACTAATCTGACCACTAACATAACGCGATAATGCTCCCAAAGCGGTCTCAGCAGGGAACAGAGTACCACCACTAACCAAACCTGTCTCGGCGGTGCTGGCTGTGTCGGCAACGGTCTCGTCAACGGCTGTGGATGTGTTGGCGGTGCTGGATGTGCTGGCAACGGTCTCGTCAACGGATGTCTCGGCGGTGCTGGCTGTGCTGGCGGTGCTGGCACTGTCGTGTGCGAGGATGTTGGCGATGTGCGTCCCCACGATCAGCCCTGTTGCCGCCGACTCCATGTACCCTTCGACACCTGTAATCTGCCCTGCAAAAAATATGTTAGGGTTGGATCTCAGTTGCAGTGTGTCCGTCAAGTTTTGTGGTGCTTGAATGTATGTGTTTCGGTGGATTGAGCCGTATCGAAAGAAGTTTGCATTTTCGAGTCCGGGTAGTTTGCGTAGTACGCGTTGTTGTTCACCGATTTTCATTTTTGTTTGGAAGCCCACGATATTGTAGGCTGTTGCGTCGTTATTCTCCTGTCTGAGTTGGATAACGGCGTGTGGTCTGTGTCCGTCTGGTGTTTCGAGTCCCACAGGTTTCATTGGTCCAAACAGCAGTGTTTGCTTCCCCCTTGCTGCCATTACTTCGATGGGCATGCACCCTTCGTAAACGTTGTGTTCTTCAAAGTTTGCGAGTTCGGTTTTTTCCGCTGTCATGAGGTCGTTGTAGAATTCGTCGTACTGTTGTTCGGTGAGGGGTATGTTGATGTAGTCGGCACCACCTTTGTCGTATCGATTTTTCTTGTAGAGGGGTGCCATGTTGATGCTATCGGTTTCGATGATGGGGGATATTGCGTCGTAGAAGTATGGTTGTGAGCCGGTGAGGGTTGTGATTTCGTCCATCATGCTGTTTTTGGTGAGTGGTCCTGTGGCAATGACGACGATGTTGTTGGCGTCGAGGAGTGTTTTCAGTGTGGTAACCTCTTCGCGAATTAGTGTAATGTTGGGGTCGGATTCGATTTTGTTTGTGATGTATTGTGCGAATGTATCACGATCGACGGCGAGAGCGTTCCCTGCAGGCACTTTGGCATGGTGTGCCCCTTGGAGAACTTCCGATCCGAGTACGGCCATCTCCCCTTTGAGCATCCCCGATGATGTGGCGGGTGCGGTGCTTTTGAGGGAGTTGGAGCAAACGAGTTCGCCGAGTAGGTGAGTTTTGTGTGCTTCCGTGGTTGTGTGTGGTCGTTGTTCGAAAATTGTTGAGGGTATATTTTGCCTGCTCAAGAATAGTGCTACTTCGATGCCTGCAAGTCCGCCACCGATTATCGTTACGTTACGCATGGTATCTCCCCACTCAGTTTCGCTATAATTAGTCGTCATAAGTTTATCCGCACCATTATAACTAGTTTTACTTTTTTCTGAAAGTACTTTAATGTTCTTGCAAACTGTTGGGGAATGTGGTATAAGTAGTATTGTTTTTAAAATGTATGTTTATGAAAGGGCGTCATGTTTTCGGAGGGGAAGGTGTTGAAAATTTTACACAGTGTCGTATTTTTACCTCTGACAGGGGCTTTTGTCCTGAGTGCAAGCATGTTCGTAGCCATGTCCACAACAGTATCCGCAACGGAAAACTCACCAGAGAGCTTGGAGAGCATAGTGTCGACCATGAGCAAAGAGGTTACCCTGCAAGCTGATGTTCAACAAACAAATACCATTGTCGGCGTGGGGAACGAAACATTCTCGGGGAAAGTATATATCCAATATGGCGAAAAAGCGTACTGGGGGTACACAAACCCATCAGCACAAATATACCTCATTGAAGGGGACAACGTAATCTACTACGACGAACTACTCGAACAAGTCTACATTACCAACAAAAAACAGCTAGGAGACGACCTGCTACTAGGGCTAATGAGCGATGTGAATTCACTAGTAAGAGACTTCAAAGTAACACCAATAAAAAATAAGGCGGGAGCTTTTACACTAGTGCCAAAGAAAGAATCTAGCACAATAAAAAATGTGGAAGTCTATACCAAAAGCGGAACAATACAGAGGATCAAAAGTTACGACTACAAAGGGAATGTCATCGAAATGGTGTTCTCCAACGTTGTAACAGGGAAAAAGATTCCCAAAGATAAATTCACGATCAAATACCCAGAAGACGTGCAAATAATACGCAGATAGGCATGGTGGAATATTATACGATAACAAACAATATCAAATTAACTATTATCTTGGTGAAAAAGTTTCGTTTTTGTGAACTTTTTGCGAACTAGTTTATCTAACTACTCCCCAACTAATTAATTATAGTGCGGAACGGCAGTAAGCTATGGTGTTATGCCCTCGTCAGTAGTTTGTAAAAACTACCAAGACGCACCACCTCGTTGCAGGCTTACCCCTAGTGTGGCGTGAGCGTTGCTGCCTTGAATGTGGTGCTAACGTTGCCGTTTTGAATGTGGAAAAATATTGTTTCCATTAAGGTTAATTTTAGTGTATGATATAGTTTGTTATTTATGTGGAATGATATTTACTTTGGAGCGAAACTAGCCCTCGTAATAACGATTATTTTCGAGGGGGAGAAGGTGTTTTTATGGAATACGGTTACATACTGCTAACATTTTTAATTGTTCTTGCTTTGGGGGCAACTCTCCTTGCGATAGGTGCCTTGGTTCGCCCTAGTGTTCACAGCAAGTTCAAGCTTTCGGCTTACGAATCGGGGATGCCCATCCTTGACGACGCACATGTTAGCTTCAATGCTCGCTACTACCTCATCGCTGTTATGTTTGTTATTTTCGACATTGAAACAATCTTCCTCATCCCTTGGGCAGTCCATTTCGACGTTCTTGGGTTGTTTGGTCTTATCGAGATATTCATATTTATCACCATCCTAATTATAGGTTATTTTTACGCATATCGAAAAGGTACTTTTGTTATAAAGGGGTAAGGGCCCGAAGCTGTTTCAGCTAGAGGGTACTGTTGCCGAGGATTATTTTAGAAATGGGAATACTGAACAATAAATTTAACCCAAACTTTATTACTACTAATGTGGACAAGATTATCGGTCTTTCTAGGAGCCATTCCATTTGGCCTTTGACCTTCGGACTGTCCTGCTGTGCCATCGAAATGATGAGTGCGGGAGCTTCTAAGTACGACCTTGACCGTTTCGGCGTGCTGTTTCGTGCTTCACCGCGTCAGGCTGACCTGCTTATTGTTGCGGGCACTGTTAATCGCAAGATAGCCCCCACCGTTCGCCAAGTTTACGAGCAGATGCCTGAGCCGAAGTGGGTTATTGCCATGGGTGTTTGTGCAACTTCTGGCGGTGTTTACGATAGTTATGCCGTTGTGCAGGGTGTTGACGAGATTGTTCCCGTGGATGTTTACATTTCGGGTTGCCCCCCACGTCCTGAAGCTTTGCTAGATGGTATTTTTGAGCTGAAAAAGATTATTGAAACAACAAAGGTTCTGGTGAAATAAATAAGTTGCCCAAATTTAGGGTCGAATGTTTTGAGGTTTGAGTGGAAAAGTTGTTAAAAAGTTTACAAACACAGTTTAGTGAGAGTATTGTTACTTGCGACAACGGTGTTGCCATCGATATTATCGTCGTAACGCCGGATCTGTTGCTACCAGTTATTCAGCACCTACACGACGTCGAAAAATACGACTACCTTGTTGATATTGTCGCCTCCCATTGGCCAGACGAAAACTCGGAACACAATTACGAAGTAACTTACAACCTCTACTGCGTTGACAACAAAACCCGCCTCTTCCTAAAAGTACGGCTAACAACACCAAAACTTGACTCAGTTTACCATATCTACAAATCGGCGGACTTCATGGAACGCGAACAGTACGACATGGTGGGGATTGTGTTTGAAGGACACCCAAATCTAAAGCGAATATATATGCCTGAATATTTCGAAGGGCACCCACTGATGAAAACATATGGCGAAAAGGACAGGAGTTGGTTCAACCTTGGCGACGAAATGGGGCATGGCTTAACATTTACCAATTTAGGCGAAAAGTATGATCCGCCAACGCCTAAGCCTAAGCCAACGCCGGCACCTTCTGTGGGTACGCCAACACAGTCGGAACCGACACAGTCGGAACCAACACGGTCGGAGCCCCCAACAACGTAACGTAACGTGGTATCTCATCTGTTGCACCCTTTGGAAGCAACGTAAACAAGCTGTGGACTTAACAAACTCCAGCAAGGTAAGGTTTTTATGCACGAAGGAATCACAATTACAAACAAGCATACGTCCGAGGTATTGACCCTCAACGTTGGGCCACAGCACCCCTCCACCCATGGAGTGCTCCACCTTGTGGTTGACTTCGATGGCGAAATACTCAAACGAGTAGAACCCGACTGCGGTTATCTGCACCGTGGCGTTGAAAAGATGGCGGAAAATCGCCACTATCAGTCATCATTGCCCCACATCAGCCGACTCGACTACCTCTCACCCTACACCAACGACTGGGGCTTCTCCATGGCTGTTGAAAAAATGCTCGGCTGGGAGATACCTCAACGTGCAGAATATATTCGTGTCATCCTTGGGGAGCTCTCACGCATCGCCTCACACCTAGTATGGCTGGCAACACACGCCCTAGATATCGGTGCAATGACCATCTTCCTCTACTGCTTCCGCGAACGCGAACAAATACTCGACATACTGGACGAAATGTCCGGACAACGCATGAACTCCTCATGGATATGTATCGGTGGCGTACGCAAAGATGTTACCCCCAAATTTGTGGGCATGGTCAAAGAATTCTGTCGCACCTTCCCTGCACGGGTAAAAGAGTACGAACTACTACTCAACTCCAACCGTATCTGGCTGATGCGAACCCAAAATGTTGGCGTACTAACTCGTGAAGAGGCAATAAACTACGGGGTAAGTGGTCCGATGATGCGTGCCAGTGGCGTAGACATGGACATGAGACGCGACAACCCCTACAGCGTTTACTCCCAATTCACCTTCAAAGTGCCCGTTTACAAAGAAGGGGACACCTATGCACGGTATCGTGTCCGCATGGAGGAGATGCTCGAGTCCAACTCCATCGTCGAACAGGCAATTGCGAACCTCCCCCAAGGACGAACCCTTTACGCCAAAAATGCCAAAGACGATGCCCCCGAAACCTTTGCCGAACAAGACAGCAAAGCCCTTTCCGCACTAATGGCAGGTCGCGGCATCAGGCTCTCGAAAGGGGAATCGTACACCGGCATTGAAGCCCCCAAAGGGGAGCTAGGGTTTTACATCATACACGAAAAAGGGGCGAGCCCATATCGACTCAAGGTTCGTGCACCAAGCTTCATAAACTTGGCGGCACTGCCGAAGCTGTCAGAAGGGCACTCGTTCGCCGATCTAATGGCACTCATCGGTAGCATAGACCTTGTTTTAGGCGAGTGCGATAAATAAATTAGGAACAAGGTGCTAAAAGTGTTGTATTTTCCTGAAAAAGGGAATATATTTTATTAGGTGTTTATTATGTTTTTGGTTCTGGTGCAAATAATAACAATGATTCTCACAGTAGTCATGGCCGTGGCTTACATGACATGGATGGAACGCAAAATTATTGGTGCGATCCAAAACCGTTATGGCGTCAAGCATACCGGTCCATTCGGTTTGCTCCAACCCTTTGCCGACGTGCTCAAGCTAATCACAAAAGAGTCGTTCTCCCCCGATCAGGTCAACAAACCCCTCTTTAAGGTTGCCCCACTCATTGTTTTTGTTCCTGCCATACTCTCTTTTTCGGTTATCCCTTTTAGTTACGGTTTGTGGGTATCAGATATATCCGTGAGTTTGCTGTTTGTGTTGGCCATGGGCTCCCTTGGCACTTACGGCATAGTTTTCGCGGGGTGGTCATCCAACTCCAAATACCCCATGATTAGCTCCTTACGCTCCACGGCACAAATGATTAGTTATGAGGTGCCCCTGTTTTTATCCCTCATCGGTGTCATCATCCTTACAGGCTCCCTCAGCCTCAAGGAGATAGTTGAGTACCAGAACGAACACATGTGGCTAGTTTTCCCACAGATACTAGGTTTTCTCCTATTTGCTGTCAGTGCTGTTGCCGAGACGAACCGTGCACCTTTTGACTTGGCCGAGGCAGAGACAGAGCTTGTTGGTGGATTTTTCACCGAGTACCCATCCATGGGGTTTGCACTGTTTTTCCTAGCCGAATATGCCAGCATGTTCCTCATGAGTGCTGTTGCTGTTACGGTGTTCCTAGGTGGTTGGAGCGGTCCATTTATCAACCATTTCGACGGTAGTGCCAAGGTTGTTATCGGGCTCATGTATTTTGTGATAAAAGTATACGTTTTAATGTTTATCTTTGTGTGGCTTCGGGCAACATTTCCGCGACTACGCTACGATCAGTTAATGTCTTTTGCGTGGCTATATTTAATTCCGCTAGGGTTGTTTAACATAATACTAACAGCGGTTTTGGCTTACATATTTTAGGGGGGGGTTATGAGTACTAGAGATATAATCAGAAAATACTTATTCACAGAGTTGCTTCAGGGCATGGCGTTCACCTTCAAGAATATTTTTGTTCCCAAGGTAACCACCCTCTACCCTTACGAATCGGTTCAAATGCCACGTCGTGCTCGGGGTATCCACTACATGCGTGAAAAAGAGGAGGGGCTAACAGCGTGCACAGCTTGTAATACCTGCGTGAAAGCTTGCCCTGCCAACTGCATTGCCCTCACGAAAACCAAGTGTCCCACAGGTAAAGGCAGTATTGCTGAAGAGTACACAATCGATCTCGCAAAATGTATCTTTTGTGGTTACTGTTCGGATGTTTGTCCCTACGATGCCATTCACCTCGGGCACAGCCTTCACCTTGCTACGCAGGGTAGTCGCGAAAGTATGAAAGCAGATTTACCATTTTTGACTGGGAACTATTACACCTACTTAGATGAAGAAGAAAATGATGCATACGGTGTGAATTACGGTCTAGTCAGGAAATTCTCCGATAAAAGTCAGGTTCGCCTGCAAGAAGATTAAAGGGGGTATAGGATGTTTCATGTAATTTTTATGTATATCTTTGGAGCGATTTCGGTTGCGAGTGCTCTCTCAGTCGTGCTTCTCTCCAAGGTAGTTTACTCCATTGTCATGGTTTTGGTCTTCTTTATCTCCATTGCGGCCATACTCATAGGCATGTACGCCGAATACCTAGCACTGATTACCCTCATGGTATACGCCGGTGCTATTATGGTGCTATACCTTTTTGCCATGATCATGTTCCGACAGGATACAAGCAGGGCAATGAGAGGCATAACAAGTGTTAGTATCCCCCTTATTCTTGTTATCGCCATTATCCTCACTATCATCTGGGGCACGATGATAACAGGCGTCATCCGCGTTGACGACATAGATAACATAGCGGCAGCAAATGCTCTTACAGTGGCGAACTTTTCTGAATCCCTATTCGGTGTTCTGCTAATACCGTTTGAAATAGTATCCGTATTGCTTCTGTTGGCGATGATGGGTGCCATACTAATTTCCAATCGCATGGAAAAAAAGGTGCCCCCTAGGAATAAGTCTGGAACTAAGTCTGGGGCTAAGGCTGGGGCTAAGTCAGGGGTTCCAATAATGAACCAAACGGTGATTGATCTTAGAGATAAGCCCATAAACACTGCCACGGGGCTAGGTAGTGGTAATATAAGTGGAAAAATTGTTGAATAAGTGGTACAATGAGCCGAATTGTAAGTCGTGAGTTGTGAGCCGTATGTTTGGTACGGCTCGGGGTTATGCAAACAAGGTGAGTTGCGAATTGTAAGTTGTAAGAGTTGTAGGTCGTGTGCTTAATACGGCTCGGGGTTGCATTATTGAAAGATTAGGAGGGGATACTGCATGCTAGCGTTATCCGTAGAATTATACTTTATATTTTCCCTTATTATATTTTCCATAGGTTTGTTCGGGTTTATGTTTAGACGATCGCTAATAATGATGTTTATTAGTGCTGAGATTATGCTCATGGCTGTGAACGTGAACTTTGTGGCACTGTCCTTACGCTATTACGACGCGTACTGGCAGGTGGTTGCAGCGTTGACCATCGCTGTTGCGGCCGCTGAGGCTGCCATAGGTCTCATCCTATTTATTTATATATTCAAACTTCGAGGCGTGCCAACCTCTGACGCCCTAAACTCTTTACGCTAACCATAAAAGAAGGTTTTTTTGCTATGATGATTAAATACGCTATTCTAGTACTACTCTTTGCACCCCTTGTAACCGCGATTATCAACAGGGGCAGTGTACGAGTGTCCAATTTTGTTCACATTATTGCTATCCTCGGTATGGGTATTTCGTTTGCCATTAGTGCCTTCCTGTTTTACAACACCATGGGGGTTGCTGGAGCAGGTGGTTCGGGCACTCAAACCTACTTATTCCACTACTACACGCTGGTGTCTTTTGCCAACTTCAACCTCAACTTCTCCGTTTACGTGGATCAACTCACCACGGTAATGCTACTGGTTGTAACATTCGTTAGCCTCATGGTTCACATATATTCAGTTGGCTACATGTCGTCCTACAAAGGTTTTGCACGGTACTACTCCTACATATCTTTCTTTACGTTCGCCATGATGCTCCTCCTTCTCGCTGAAAACTTTCTGGTACTATTTGTTGGGTGGGAGCTTGTTGGGTTCTCGTCGTATCTGCTCATCGGTTTCTTTCGTCATAGATACAGAGCAGGTTTGGCTGCTTCCAAGGCGTTCCTTATCAACCGCTTTGCCGACCTAGGATTGTACACTGCCATAGTTCTGATGGTCGTGCTTACGGGCTCCCTGAGCTACTCCGACACGGTTCTGAACGCCTCAGCACTGAGCAAACTAGCTGCCATGCCTTTCCTTGGCGGACTATCATACCTCGACCTCATTGCATTTTTGATACTTCTGTCCGCTGTGGGCAAGTCGGCACAGTTCCCCTTGCACACATGGCTCCTCGACGCCATGGAGGGTCCTGCCCCCATATCCGCACTCATCCACGCCGCAACCATGGTAACAGCAGGTGTCTACATCATCGCACGCTCTTACCCCATGTTCATGCTTAGCGACACTGTATCCATCGTTATCGTTGTGCTGGCTGTTGTTACGGCATTTGTTGGTGCAACTTCAGCACTGTTCTGTCGCGACATCAAGCGAATACTGGCGTTCTCCACCATGTCGCAACTGGGATACATGTTTATGGCGTTGGGGACAGGTTACTACTCCATAGCCATTTTCCATCTGTTTACCCATGCGTTTTTCAAGGCACTGCTATTTTTGTCTGCTGGTGTTGTGGCAAAAACCCTCCACGATCAGTTGGACATTACCAAAATGGGGGGGCTCCTCAAGCGTATGCCCATCACTGGTGCAACATTTTTCATCGGTGCCCTTGCCATTGCGGGGATACCACCGTTGGCAGGGTTTTTCAGCAAAGATCTCATAGTTATCTCCCTTTTTGAGGGAGCACCTGCCGTATTCGCTTGGGTATCGTTGTTCACAGCGTTTTTAACGTCTGTTTACATGTTCCGCCTATTCTTTATGGTGTTCATGGGCAAGCCTCGGGACGCGAAACTCCACAGCATGGCGGAAGAGAAATCAAAAACCATGGGGTTTGTGTTAATCGTTCTTGCGTTTTTTAGTGCTGTTGTTGGTTTGTTGGGTTACAGTCCGACCTCCGGTTTCTTCTTTGTTGAGATGTTGCAGAATGTGTTCCCCCTCCACCACAACCTTCACCACGAAGGTGGCTCCTTGCTTGAGGGTACGGGTTGGATAGCCCCTGTAAGCATTGCCATTGTTGTTTTAGGTGGTTTGCTTTCGGCTTACCTTTACCGTGGCGACTTATCTCGTGTGTCCATGTTGCGTCAACGGTTTTCATTGTTCACAACGCTGTTTGCACGGGAGTGGTATGTTGATACCCTTCTGCATAAAATAATTGTGCCCTTGTTTGCTTACTTGAGTCTACTGTTACGCAGTATTGATGCGGGTGTTCGTGGTTTGAGTATTTTTTCATCCATAGCAACTCGTTTTTTCGGATTTTTGTTCGGTTCCCTTCAGGGGAGAACCATTTCTGCCTACGCTACTTGGTTTGTGTTAGGTAATATTGTACTACTGTTTTCTGTTGTATTTTGGAGTTAATGTGTCTTATAGCATTGTTTTACCACTAGTTTTGTCCATACCAGTACTTACTTTTGCCGTATTGGTTTTAGTTAGAAATACTAATCATATGTTTGTCGTCGCCATTTCGTCGAACATAGTTCTTCTTGGCGTGTCCCTGTATGTGTTTTTCGAGAGGATGAGTCATACGAATTTCAACACTCAGCTATCATTCGTTTACATGGGAATCGATCTGTTGCCAAACTTGGCGTTCGGGTTTGCGGCGGATGGTATATCCATGTTTTTTGTGGCATCGGCGGCAATTTTAGGTATCCTGTCGTTGTGGTATGCAGCGTTGACCATGTCTACGGGCAAAATGACATACTACCTCGTCTTAGGTACGCAATTCATGATACTTGCGTCCGTTGGTTTTGTTCTTAGTGCGGATATCTTCTCGTTCTACATTTTTTGGGAGCTGACGATCATCCCCGTATTTTTCATGATAGGTATTTGGGGTGGTGCCAATAGGTTCTATCACGCCATGACCCTATTTATGTACACAGCAGCTGGCACGATTTTAATGCTTGTGGGCATGGTTCTGCTGTATGTAATCTACGGCACCAACTCCATGGGCGAGATACTCTCAAGCGTCATAGGTCGAACAGCTGATGGCTTTACGGGCAAATATATCCCCACACTTGCCCTCATGCTAATCACCATAGGGTTCCTCGTTAAGCTCCCCATACTACCACTGCACGGCTGGCTCAAAGGCACCTACACCGAACTGCCCACGCCTGCGGTAATACTTGTGGCAGGTTTTATTGGCAAGCTAGGAATTTACGGCTTGTATCGGATGAATAGCTACATATTCAATGCCAACGAGATAATGTCCTCAGGCACAGTTCTGATTATGGTGCTTGCTGTTGCAACAATCATCTACGGCTCAATTGTTGCCTTTGCACAAAAAGATTTCAAAAGCCTCATCGCCTACGGTTCCTTTGCCCATATCGGCGTTATCACCTTAGGTGTTGTCTCCCACAGCTCTGTTGCGTTGGAGGGAGCCATCTACCAAGTTCTCACACACGGACTCGCTGTTGCGGGGTTATTCATTATTGCCGATCAAAGCGAAAAACTCACAGGCTCAACCTCCCTACGCTCTGTTCGCGGTCTATTCATGAATTCACCACGCTTCACCTTCTTCCTTGTAGTATTCGCCATGGCGTTCCTCGGTCTGCCCCCCATGGGCACGTTCACCTCTGAGCTAATCCTATTCATCGGTTTGCTCGGCAACGTAAATATCTACATTTTCATCGGTGCACTGTCCGCAGTATTCCTCAGTGCTGTTTACGCCATATTCCTAGTTCAGAACCTAATATTCGCACAGAAAGATGGCAGCCCTGAATGGAGCATGCCACTATTCAGCAAAACCAAGGCAGGTGCATTGCCCAATTACTACAACAAATTTGACTCCAGCGAGGAGTTATCCTTTGTAGAGCCAAGCACCACCGATATCCCAGTTAATGTTGCCGTACTTCTAGGCGTGATGGGTGTCTCTTTACTAGCCTTGGGACTTTACCCCGAAGCCCTAATGGAACTTATCAAGGTAAACCCTTTAACACTACGCTCCTTTCTATAAAACCTTTGGGTGTATGTACAAAATTATTTAAAATAAATATTTAAGAATGGAGAAGATAATGTTTTTTTGGTTAAGTAGCATCCATCCCCTAGTTTACATGTATTTCCCATACATTAGCATAGTGGTTGGCGTTTTAGTGTTGGTTTTGCTTGCCAGCTTTCTCAGGGTACCACCCCTCGCAGTATTAATTATAGGTCATGTGTTCCCCATTATCTCATACCTGTCGTACAAGGATATTGTAGGGCTAGACCTCCCCGCCGAAATACTCGCAATGACCCCTGACTTTGTGTACAGCTACCGTATCGTTCCATTTTTGGCGATGTTTACAGTGCTCTACTACATATCATCCACACTAACAGTTCTCCTATCGCAAAAATATATCCACAAACACAACGCAGAACTCATGGTCATGATGCTTGCAACATACGGTGCGTCCGTACTAGTTATAACCACGTCAAGCCTGATAACACTTTACCTTGCGGTGGAGATGCTCGCCATCCTATCCTACATCATGATGGGGATGTACCGACCAAACGGACGTACCCTCGAAGCGATACTCAAATACTTCCTCATGGGGCTAGTGGGCACAGCCTTCATGCTCATGGGGCTCTCCATACTCATGTACGTTGCCCCCATCCCAAGCACCGAACTGTTCCGCACACTTATCCCCATTTTAGAGTCGAAAGGGGTCGAGGGGTTCGAAAACTATGCCCGCATATTCACAATAGGGTTTGTACTCTTCATGACAGGTCTGTTGTTCAAAATAGCCGTTGTGCCATTCCACGCATGGTCGGTGGACGTTTACCAAGCAGTACCCTCTAGCATGCTCATATTCGTTGGCATGCTCCCCAAACTCCCCATCATTATATTCATCCTATTCATCATCCTCAACCTCAACCTAGATTACGTCGCAATGGTAGGGTATGCAGGACTAATCTCAAAAATTATCGTAGCACTACTGTTCACCGTCGTTCTAAGCCTCGCCTTACCCCCCGCCATGGCTCTCGTGCAAACTAGCGTCAAGCGACTCCTCGGTTACTCCTCCATCTTCAACGTGGGCATCATTGTGATGATGATCCTCACAGGTGCAACCGACATGAACATACTCTCGTACATATTCGCCTACACGGTAGCACTACTCGGTGCATTCATCGTTCTCGACCGCCTAGAAGACAACAACATGGACGTAAGCCTCGACGCCCTCAGTGGACTCTTCTACCGCTCAAAATTCTACGCCATAGCCCTAACAACCTTCCTGTTCTCCATGCTAGGGATGCCACTAACCATGGGGTTTTGGGTCAAAATTGCCGCACTGAAAAATATTGTTATCCCCGATGGCACCGTGCTAACACTACTTGTTGTCGCCTTTTTAATAGGCACGATTGTGCTCATTGCAGCGTACGTACGCACCGTGGGCACAATGTTCTTCTACAGCACAGGTGTTGTCGTGTCCTACAAAGGGGACGACAGTAGCCAATATACCCAAGGCATGAACGTGCTATCCCCCACAGCGGAAAATGCAGGCACAAACGCCAATGCAGACTACAATACCATACACCTTGCCGACGAACCCATGGTGGCGAAGGTGGTTGTATTCACCATAGGTGTCTACGTCCTCCTAGGGGCAGTGTACCCCAACGCAATTACGCTGTTCCACTTCCTCGTTTAACGTGGTGCTAGTGCCGTGTGTGCGTGTGCCGTGCTAGGTGTGTCGTGCCGTGCTGGTGTGCGTGCCGTGCTGGTGTGCGTGTGCCGTGCTAGTGAGTTACGCACCGTATTCATAGTGTTGTGTGGCTTCCTTTGGAAATAATTTAGCAATTTTGTGAAAACTACTTGACAACGGTGTTGTTTTGGTTAATAATGGTCTTCTGTGGCGGGGCCATTAGCTCAGCTTGGTAGAGCAACTGACTTTTAATCAGTAGGTCGCTGGTTCGAGCCCAGCATGGCTCATATGTCCCCATCGTCTAGTCAGGTCTAGGACACCGGCCTTTCACGCCGATAACAGGGGTTCGAATCCCCTTGGGGGCATTTTGATATGCCGCAGTGTCAAGATAGATTTTTGCATACCTGTGCATTTGTTTTTTGCAGATGCAATGCAAGGGTCGAGTTATGGAAAGTCGCCTTTGGTCTCATTTTTTGGGGTTGGGGGCGGTTCCCATGATTTTGGTATCATAGTTTTGTTGTTGATTGTACAATTTATGTTCAAAAAATTACTTGACATTGAGCCAATAATGTGTTAGTATTGTCAACAGGTAATAAGAAATATGTCCCCCTGCTTTTATTAGTGGTGGAGTTAGTACTGTTACTTTTTACTAGTTGTTGGTACGTTACTTTTTGGGTGGTTAGCTCAGCTGGGAGAGCATCGGCCTTACAAGCCGAGGGTCGCAGGTTCGATCCCTGCACCACCCACTTACTATTTTCGGGGGCGTAGTTCAGCTGGTTAGAATACCTGCCTGTCACGCAGGTGGTCGCGAGTTCGAATCTCGTCGTCCCCGTCCATTTTCTCACCGCCGTTCACAACCACCAACTAACTCACCCGCCAGCCACTTGTTTTCAGTGCAACCAACATCCTGCCAATTAACTCACCAACTAGTTAGTGTCAGTTATTTCTGTAGCCGTTACCGTTATCGGCAATCATCGTCCATCGTCCATCGTTTAGCCTGCTACTTGTTTTCAGTGTAGCCAGCTAACCTGCCTGCCGGTTACCAGATGTTAGTAGCCTAGTAGCAGTTATCGCGACGCTGTTTCATTCTGATGCTTATCTCGTTTGTGTTTGGCTCAACTAACATCATACTACTAAAGCTGTGGCTTTACCCCTTATTTTTTGACTATGAAACCCTGCAGGATTGCTTTATGCGAGTAACCTTGATAACAAATACCCTCTATGCAAATAGGTTGCCCACAAAACGCCTTCAACAGGATGAGCATAACTTCTGCAACACACGTTAGTAAGTACAAGTACTATTCATTAAATATATTCGGAGGTTTTTATGAAGATTAAACTAAGTACAATTCTGCCCATTGAAGATAGGGAGAGTTACAAGGTGCACATTGCAATAACAGATGATTCATGGGATCCAGCTGACGGTTTTCAAGAGTGGATTGGCAAAGGTATCCATAAGATAGCATCTGCGAAGAAGAGAGATGAACTTAACAGGGAAACAGCCTGGTATGGGTGGCAAACGTATGCATCTAAACTTCAGAAAGGTCATAAGAACTTCAGAGGTAGGTTCGGCGATAGGGAATGGGTTATGACACTCAGTAGGGTTGATCAGGGTGAGTGGAAAGATTACTGGTATTTTGCCGGTGTCTACAATGTAGCATTGCGAAAACCTGAAGAAATTGTGTATGAAGAAGAGAGCGATGGTAAGACTAAGGTTTACCCATACTCTTCGAAGCTAGATGATTTTGGTCGTGAATTTATTGGACGCTTAATCGTTCACTACAAGAATACAGGTCAGAATACAACACGGAATATGGAGGAGTTGTACGATGACATCACCGTTTACAGTATTATCCCTGAAGGTGAAAATATCTTCGAATACGAGTAGCCTAGCAGCAGAGTAGTAGAGTATTGCAGCACGTTTGTGTGCAAGGGACTTTTGTGATTATGAGGGGGGAGCGTTTTGCTCCCCTTCTTTGCGTTTGGGGTGCAATTCTTGCGAACCGTGCCCCAACCGTGCCCCAACCGTGCCCCAACCGTGCCCCAGCCGTGCGAACCGTGCCCCAGCCGTGCCAGCCGTGCCCCAACCGTGCCCCAGCTGTGCCAACCGTGCCCCAGCCGTGCCAACTGTGTCAACTGTACCCCAACCGTGCCAACCGTGCCACAGTTGCGTTGCACGGAGGTGCAACGTGCGTGCTAGCCATGCGTATTTTGGTGCGAGTCGCTTATCCATTGTGCCACAGTTTGTGCGGGGTTGTGTTTTCCGAGTAATGTTGCGACTTCTTGGAGGTCTTGCTGTATTGCTATGCGGTGTTCTGCGAGTAGTTCGGTGTGTTTGAGTAGGTTGTTTGTGTTGAGTTGTGAGTTGATGAGTTCGGGCATAATATTTTTGTTGAGTATGATGTTGACGATGCCGATGCGTTTGATGCCGGTGATGGTTTTCCCGATGGTGAGTGATGGTTGGGAGATGTGGTAGTAGAGTATGGTTGGCACTTTGTGCATGGCGAGCTCTAGTGTTACGGTGCCTGATGCTGCCCATGCGGTGTGAGTATTTTGCATGAGCATGTGTGTTTTGTTGTGGATGGTGTTGATGTTTGTTGTGCCTATGATGTTGTGGAATTGTTCGGTGGTGATGTTGATTGGTAGTGCCGCTACGACGATGTAGTTGTTGTCGAGTAGTTCGATGGTTTTGAGTATCTCTTTGTAGTTGCTGGTAATCTCTTTTTGTCGACTTCCGGGGTACCAGCCTAGTATTTTTGTTCCGTTGTTGAGTAGTTGTTTTTGTTCGTTGTTGTGGAATCGTATGTGTTTTGCCAGTTCCGTGCGGGCTCCGGTGTTGTTGTCGAGTGTGTTGTTGTCGAGTGTGTTGTTCGCGACACTGTTGCAAGCGGCGGGGTTACCTGCGTAAGTTGCGTTTACGCCTTCGTTTTGCAGTATTTGTTGTTCGTGTGGGTAGATGCAGAAAGTTTTGTTCACGTATTGTTTGAGGTCGAATACGCGTCTGTATCCCCACAGCCATATTTTTGGTGGTATGTAGTATACTAGAGTTGTGTTGTTGATGTGTTTGGTATGTTTTCTGATTCGTTGAGCTAGTCTGAGGTTGAAGCCGGGGTAGTCGATGAGTAGTATGATGTCGGGTTTGAATCTGTCCATGTCGTTGGTAATTTCGTTGAGCATGTAGTAGATGTTTGGTACGTTTCGCAATACTTGTGAGATGCCGACGAGTTCCATCTGTTTTATGTTGAAGATTTGTTGTTGTCCTAGTTTTTCGAGTTGTTGTCCACCAACGCCTCTGAGGTTGATGTTGGGGTAGATTTTCATTAGTTGTGCGATTACTTCGCTTCCGTGTGTATCGCCACTTTGTTCACCTGCGACAAGGTAGATTTTCATTCGTTATGCCTCTTTGATATTGATGATTAGTTGGCTATTTTTGCCGCTGACAGTTACGTCCACGTCGTGTCGGAAAATTATTGTGAGTGTTGTTTGTCCGTAGAGTGTTCCGAAAGCGGTAAGGTCGATGTAGTTGTTGAGGAAGAGTTGCGGGTTTGTGATGCTGTCTGACAGGTCGATTTTGTTGCTTAGTCTGATGAATAGTTGTCGTCCCACCATGTGTGTATCGATGGAGATTGGTGCACTCATTGTGTATGTTAGTGTGATGCCGTTGTTTGTTACTTCCATGTTGCTGTTGACAACGCTGACAGTGGTTGCCATATTTTTGATTAGGTTTGGTGCGTTGTTGTCGAAGATGAATAACGAGTTGCCGACTTGTTTTATTTGTAGTTGTACCTGTTTGTGAGTGTCGATGACGAGTGAGAGAGTGGTTGTGCTGTTTGTGATGCTTCTTAGTGGTGTTACGGCTGAGATGGTGGCGTTGTTTGACATGCTTAGTATGTTGATGGGGTTGTCGATGAAGGTGATGTTTCGGAGTTCGAGTCGGTATTTGAGTGCGTTGAGGCGTTTGAGTGCGTATTGTGGCATGCCGTCGAGTTTGACTTGCAGTACGCCTGAGGGTAGTAGTGAAACGTATTGTATGCCTGTTCCGTGGGTTATTTTTGATGGTGGTAGGAATTGGTGTAGGTTGAGTTCTTGTGGTGTGGGCATTGTGGTGTTGAGTAGGTTGGAGCTGTATGTTGGTGGTAGGATATCCGCACTTTGGAAGCGTCCTATTGCGATGTTTAGCCAGTATTTCCCTTGGGTTATCTCCACGGGGGCACCTTTTGCGTATGTTAGGGTAAGTTTGCCTGATGCGGTACGCGGGATATTTTTTGTTTGTAGAGAGATGTTTGTTACGATGGCTGTGTTGTAGTTTGGTGCGCCGTATATTTTTGGTATGTCTTGGGAGTAGAATAGTAGTTCGATGGTGTGGTTTTGTTTATCGTGGTTGTAGATGGTGTAGTCGTTTTCCCCTTTGAGGTGTGTTTTGACGAATACGGCGTCGAGTCCGAGGCTGTAGATTTTGCTGTAGGTTTGGTTGTTGTTTGGGAGTAGGTCGTCGCCGTAATTTAGGTGTGTTGATCCGTTGTAGATGTTGAAAGTTCCGTTGAGAGTGCCCCATTCTTTGGCGATTTTGGCGAGTTTGCGTGATCTGCGGTCAGTTGTGAGTATGTATGGTAGAGTGTTGTTGAGGGGTATGACGGTGTTGGCTGATGTGCCATAGCGGTACAGGTTGAAGAGTTTGTCCCCTTCGGCTAGGGTTATTTTGGGTTTGGTTAGTCTTGCGTGAAAGGTGTCGGTATCGGTGGAGTAGAATATTCCGCCTGCTTGTGCTGCTAAGGTGGTGTTGCTCCAAGTTAGTGTGAGGATAGGTGCGAGCAGGAGTGTCAGCAGGAGCATGGGTGCGAGTGTTGCGTAGTTGCGTACGTTGTGGCTGACGTATTTCGGCAAGTTTTTTCGTTTCATTATTCCCTTCAGTTTTGTGTTGTGATTGTGGTTGTGTTTGGTTGTGTTGCTGTTATTGTTATTGTGTGAATTTTTTGAGTGCAAGCCCCAGTGATACGTCGAAGATATTGGAGTTGTACCCATCGGGGATGGACATTTTGGGTATGCCGGGGATGGGGTCAAACATTTCCACATGGATGTCCATTTTGTCGTTGACACTACTTGCCATGTTGATGTCGGTGCTGGCACGTCCTGTGAGTAGTGCTAGTTTCACGTTGGTTTTGTTCCCTTTTTCGCGATTATTGTGCAGTAATATGACTTTGGCGAGGTCTTTTGCGAAAGAGGCGAAGAATTGTTCTTTGAGGGCGTCGATATTTTCCACCTCTTCTTCTATGACGTTGCTGTTGACTTGTGCCATGATTGCTTCTTCGGGTGTGAGGTCGATTTCATCGCAAAGGGAGCTGGTGAGCATGCCGCCTCCAAAGTCTGTTGTGAGTGTTAGGAGTAGTTTGTGGTTTTGCACAAAGGCGTATGTGGTGGTTGCTTGCCCGATGCATGCGATAACGGTGCTGTGGTTGCCACGGGAGGAGAAGTCGGAACGGCTTTTGATGGTGCTGTTGGTGGAGTATCCCAGTGAGTAGAGGCGTGCGAGAGCCATGGATTCGGGTTCGACGGAGGCAACATTTAGTTTGGCGGCGGTGAGGATGGCGATACTGTTGATGATGGATTCTTTTCGTGCTGAGAATAGTGTTATTTCTGAGTGTTTACGATCGTACGGTTCGTTGCTGATGGTGTATTCGTGTATGTATTCGTCTCCTCTGAAGGGTGAGTATTGCCAGATGTCCCACAGCAAGGTTTCTTGTAACTCTTTTTTGCTACGTGCGGGCAGGATAATTCGTTTTGCGGCAACATGTTTCCCTTTGACAGATCCATAGGCGTCATCCCCTTGTGCATCCATGCTTTGGATAGCGTTTGTTATGAGGTTGGTGATGTATTCAAAGTGTCCGTCCTCTTCGTCTACCATGATGTTTATGTCCAAGGGGATGCTAAAAAAGCGGGTGATGGTCGCACTGCGACGACCGATGGATATTTCGGTCATTTTGATGGAAGATGTTCCGATATCAAATCCGATAGCTGTTGTTGCCACTAGTTCACCACCCTAAAGTTTTGTATGTTTGCGAGAATGTGTAGCTACGTACTCCTTACGACGATAAGTATTCGTCCATGGAAACGGCGGCACGTCGACCAGCAGCACCAGCCTTGGACACCAAGGCACCATGGTAGGCGATGTCGCCGGCACCGAATACGTTGTTCATTGATGTGCGGAAGTTTTCATCCGTTTGCAGTTCGCCGTATTTTCCGGGTGCAAGGTTAAGCTGAGTGATGTATTCGGGATCAACCTTGAAGCCTAGTGAGGTGATAACGTAGTCCATGTCTTCTTGGATGTATGTGCCTGTGCCGACAGGTGAGCGTCGTCCCGATTCGTCTTCTTCGCCGAGCTCCATGACTTCAAGTTTGACAGATTGCAGTACGCCGTCGTTGCCTAGGAATTCCACGGGGTTGACAAGTTCGCGGAAGGTAATCCCCTCCTCTTTGATGGAGTCTATTTCTGCCTCAGAGGCTGGTGCTTCAGCAAGGGTGCGTCGGTAGTAGATAGATACGGATTTGGCACCGAGGCGAATGAGTGAGCGACTAGTGTCCATGGCAGTGTCGCCAGCACCGATAACAGCCGTATCTTTCCCTTTGAATTGTGCGGCAAATGGTGATGCAGCGAGGGTTTCGAACGAGGTGAACGTGTTGTACTCTTCGAGGTGGTCGATGGCAGACAGAACGCCACTGAGCTCCTCACCTTTTGCACGAGATGAGAGGGGGAGGGAGGTGCCTGTGGCAATGAGTACGCCGTCGTAATCGTTGGCAAGGTCTTCTAGTTGAACATCGACGCCGAGGGTGGTGTTGCCTTGAAACTCAAAGCGGTCAAAACTTTCCAACCGAGCAACTTCGTGGTTTACGGCGTGGCGTGGTAGTCGGAATGGTGGTAAGCCGTATTCGAGTAGTCCGCCGAGTTTTTCATGGCGATCCATGAGGTTGACGCTGTACCCTAGCTCGAGTAGTCGGCTGGAGGCACACATACCCGCAGGACCAGCACCAACGATGGCGACACGTTTGTTGTTGTTGGGTGCAGTGGCACTCTTGGTAAGGGATTTCTGTTGCTCATATTCGGTGATAAACGATTCAACGGCACCGATATTGAGTGGTCGCGATGTTTTCTTCAATATGCATGAGCCTTCGCAAACTTCATCATGGGGGCAGACGCGGGAGCATACGGATGCCATGGCTGAGGTGCGTCGTAAAACTTCGCTTGCCTTGTCCAAGTCCCCTTCAACGACGGCGGTTAGGAAGCCGGGGATATCGTTGGAAAAGGGGCAACCTTGGGTGCATTTGGGGTTTTTGCAAAGTAGGCACCTGCTTGCCTCTAGCTGTGCCTCTTCAAGGGTGAACTCAACAACAGTTGGCGAGTTGGACTTGATTCGGGGCTCCACAGGGGTGCGTTGTCTGTCGGTACGTTCGATTTTCATCCGTTCTCTCATAGGTAAGAATTCCATGGGTATCAACTCCTGAGTGATGCAACCTTGGGCGAAAGGGATTATTGCTGTATCTTATTTGTTCCCCTAAGGTTGTACGTTTTTTGAATAATTATTCTGCTTCTATTTTATGGTTATTCGGCATGTTAGTCCAAGTATTTTAACGAATTAACTAATTTTTTACGACAGCGGTAGTTGCCCCCTTCGTATTGGCAGAGGATTGAGGCGGTTTCAAAATTGGCAACAGCTTGGGTGTAGGTTGGTAGCCACAACAAGGACAGGTCAAGTTTGTGGAATGTGCCGTAGTTGGATCGTGATTCTGTTGCGAGTAGGTACTCTTTCACACCATCGTTGTTGAAGTCGGATACAGCGAGGATGCTGATGTTGGTTTCGCGACCTTTGTAGGTGAATGCGAGGGTGTCTTTCGTGGGTGTTGTGGTGGGAATGTTTTGGGTATTGTTGGGGGAGGTGAAGTTGATGAGTCCTTGGATGTAGTATGTAAACAGGGTTTCGTTGTTGTTGGCGTCATCCATGAGGGTGCGACGTTCTGCCACTGTGAGGGGTGGGATGATGGTTACGGGGATGAAGTGGAGTGCTTCGAGGGTGAATTGTGGGAAAATGGGGACACTCCCCTGTTGAGCGAGGGTTGCTGCTCCGAGGGTTTTGCAAATGCGTGCGTACTGGTAGTAGGTATTGAGGTTGGCACGGGATCTTGGGCGGAACCCCTCCTGAGTGCTCATCAAAAAACCTTCACAGGTGGACACTTCGCGATTGCTGTTGTCTACAATGGAGGTTAGTTGTAGTGGTGGGATGGAGGTGTTGTCGTGTTCGAGTAGGGTGCTGCTTAAGTATTGCGAGGCAAGTTGAGGGGAAAGGCAACCGCCAGCATACCTGCCGATGAGGATGCTCCTGTCGGGTGAAGAGTTTTCAGGGGTGGGCGTTGGCGTATTTCTCACACCTGCCACAGGTTGCGGAATTCGTGGCACTGGGGGGGACAGGCGTACGTTGATTTGCAAGTACACAGGGCATTTGTATGTGTTGCTAGGCACGAAGATGGGGCTACTAGTGGCATAGCTAGTGGCGTTAGTTCCCGCTTGGGGCAGGGCTTGCAAGGGTAATGGAGTCGCACCGAGGAGCATGGCACCAACAAGGAGCGTTAGGGCGATGAGGCAGACGCGGTATGCTATGTTGGGCAAAAGCGATAAATGTTGGGTGCGTAAATATAGACGGTGCATAATACATTATTCTACAAAATACAACGCAAGATGTAAACACAGTTTTTACTTTACTTAAATTTACGCGAAAGATATAATATAAGGCTAGGCACCTTACTTTATGAAAAATAAATGGTACTGTAATGGGGAAGAGGCACGGTGAAAACTTAGCACAAATTTAGCACAAAAGATAGTACGAACAAGGGTAGCGGTGTAAGCTATGAATAAGGTAACGAACAAAAAGTCCGCAAATGGGGGTGGAAAGCGTCGGGGCAACAAGAGCAAGGTGGGGGCAGTTTCAAGGGAAAAGCTGATGCGGGACGTACCAGTGGGGAAGGCATTGATGGTGCTCGGTGTTCCGTCGGTGTTGGCAATGGTTGTGGAAGGCTTAAACATGGCAGTTGACAAGTTTTACCTCGGCAAGCTTGGGTCTGTTGAGATTGCTGCTTCAAACCTGTTCAGCATCCTGTTTATGCTTGGGTTCGGCTTGGTGAGCGTGTTTATGTTCGGTTCTTCGTCCTACTTCACGTATGTGCTCGGTATCAACAAAACACGTGCGAGTTCGGTGCGACTCAATGGAATTGTGTTCATGGTTGTTGTTGGTATCGCCTACTCTCTGCTTGGCTTTGCCTTGTTTGAGCCATGGGTATCGCTTTTCACACCTGATGCTGATCTCTACAATGCGACGAAGTCTTACACTTACGCTATGCTTGCTGGTTTGCCTATTCTTTATTTGTTTATCGGCATGAGCATGTTTGTGAAGGGTGAGGGTGCTGTTAATGTTGTAACGTTTTCCCTCGTTGCGTCTGTGTTGTTGAATATTATTTTGACGCCTATTATGATGTTTGTTTTTGGTTGGGGCATTGTTGGTGCTGCGTTGGGCACAGTTATGTCAAACACCTTGGCCATCTTGGGTATGGTTGCTTTTTATGTGTTTGGTGGATCCATGGTTGGTCTTCGTTCTCGTATTTCGTGGAATAAGAAGTTTATTCGTGAGTCGTTTCGTCGTGGTTTTCCTGAGTTTTCTGGTGGGATGTTGGAGGGTGTGGTTATTGGAATCGGGTTGGTATTTGCGTCGACTTACGGTGGTGATCTGATAGCGTCTTACGGTCTTTTTCTGTCCATAGCAATGCTTCCCATGTTTATTATTTGGGGGTTTTCCCATGCAGTACGTATCCTTTTGAGTTATAACCTTGGTACGCGTAATTTTGTTAGGGTTCGGTCGACTATTCGGTTTGCGACTATTTTCATTGGTTTGATTGGTTTGTCGATATTCACTATGTTTATGATTTTTCCATATCAGATTGTTGAGTTTTTCGTTATGGATGCTGATGTTGTTGATCTTGTGGGTGGGTCTTTGCGAATAGCATCGCCTATTTTTCTTTTGATGGGTTTTATAGATTTGTATATTAATTATTTAGTTGCGTTGGGTCGAGGTGTTTTGGGTGGTAGTATCCAGATGGTCAAGGTAGTTGTTCAGGTACCGTTGTTGTTTATCGCTTTGGAGTTGGCGTCTCCCATGGGTATAATCCTCGTGATGCCGGTTGCGGAATCGGTATTTATTATTTTGGGTTTTGTGATGATGTTTTCCGAGAAAACATTCTTGCAGTATTTATTTGGTAAAAATATTTGTTGACAAAAATTAGGTGTTGTGTTAAGTTATGTTCTTTGAAGACAAATTGTAACAAAGGAGTGTTTGTATGGATCAGAGCATAGCAATTGGGGGTGAAAATCGGGTAGGTGGTAAAGGGGGACTGCTTCGCGAGTCTGTATTGCGAGATGATCACATTGTTAAGGCGTTGCTATCTATTGGCATCCCCTTAGTAATCGCCATGGTGCTGGAAGGCTCCAACATGATGGTGGACAGGCACTTTCTGGGCAGATTGGGGACGGTTGAGATTGCTGCTTCAAGCCTCTTCGCTATTCCGTTTGTGCTTGGGTTTGGCTTGATGAGCATGTTTATGTATGGTTCATCGGCATACTTCACCTACATACTTGGTGTTGATAAGAAACGTGCAAGTTCGGTACGTGTTAGCGGTATTACGTTTTTATTTAGTGTGGGTGTTTTGTACTCCCTGCTGGTGTTTGTTTTCTTTAACTCATGGATATCTATTTATTCACCAGAGGCTGCCCTTTATGAAGCTTCAAAACGCTACATATACACAATGCTTATCGGTTTGCCCATTATCTACTTGTTTGTTGGTATGAGTATGTTTGTCAAGGGTGAAGGGGCTGCCATTGTTGTACTGCTTTCCCTTGTTGCGTCGGTGGCGTTGAATATTATTTTGACGCCTATTATGATGTTTACTTTTGATTGGGGCATTGTTGGTGCGGCATTGGGCACAGTTATGGCAAACACCATAGCCATCTTAGGTATGATGACTTTTTATATGCTTGGTAAGTCCATGGTTCCGATTCGTTCCATCTTCGCATTTGACAGGAAGTTTGCCAAAGAGTCGTTTCGTCGTGGTTTTCCTGAGTCTTATGCAGGTATGCTTGAGAGTGTGGCTATGGGTATCGGATTGGTATTTGCGGCAGTTTATGGCGATGCTCTTGTTGCATCGTACGGTCTTTTCCTATCAATTATTATTTTACCCATGTTTATTGTTTGGGGGTTTGCACACTCTGCACGCGTTTTGTTGAACTACAATATTGGTGTGGGGAACTTTGATAGGGTTCGTTCCACTGTCCGTGTAGCAACTATTGTTACTGGTTTGATTGGTTTGGGAATATTCACTATGTTTATGGTATTCCCTTATCAGATCATTGAGTTTTTCATTAAAGATGAGGAAGTTGTGTCGTTTGTGGCTCGTGCATTGAGGCTTACTGCACCTATGTTCCTCTTCATGGGGTTCATCGATTTGTATATCAACTACTTAGTTGCGTTGGGTCGTGGTGTTCTGGGTGGTAGTATCCAGATGATAAAAATATTTGTGCAGGTTCCAGTGCTATTTTTGGCATATAATATGGGCTCACCAATGTTAATAATACTATCGGTGCCCATATCTGAAGCGGCGTTTATTCTTTTGGGGATTGTATTGATGCTTTCCGAGAAAACATTCTTGCAACGTTTACTTGGCAGGGAAGTAGCAGGAGAATCAGCAATAAAGCAGCAATAAAGCAACAATAAAGTAGGGGGCGACGGACTCAGGTGGAAACAGAAATGGTGGCAACAACAAAGAGCAACCAACAACCGAAACGTAAAGCTTGCGTAGTGGCATACGATGGCGACAGAACAGTATTTAACGGGTGGCAAAGCCAATCCATACACCAAAGCCCAAGAACAACTGTCGCCGATACCATCACCAACGCCCTCAACACCATCTACAAAGGGAAAATTAAAATTATGGGGTCGGGACGTACCGACGCGGGTGTTCATGCACTCGGACAGGTATTCCACTTCGACCCCATAAACTACCATATCCAGCCAGAAGCACTCACAAAAGCACTAAACACAAAACTGCCGCCAACCATTCGCATACTCAAAACAGTGGACGTGGACGACAACTTTCACGCCTCAAGAAGTGCAACATCAAAAACATACAAATACCGACTAATCAACTCACAATCATACAACGACGCCTCCCCTTTTAACTACCGATACGCTTGGCATTACCCGCTCAAAACCATGCTCCCAAAAAGACACCAAAATGACGGACAACCACAAAATGAACGGTACTTAGTCCTCAACAGACTCAACAAAATACTAGCACTGTACGAAGGTGAAAAGGATTACGCGTCGTTCTGTGCCTCAAGAAGCCTCAAAAAAGACACGAACCGTACAATAATCAAGGCACATGCGGTTCTGTTGAAAAATAGTTACGACCATGGAGCAGAAGCAACGACGGAAAACCGACACGAAACACACGAAACACACGAAACACACAACTATGCCATAGACATATTCATTACAGGGGAAGGGTTTATGCACAGAATGGTGCGTTCCATGGTGGGGCTGGCAGTGGTCAATCTGAGAAACTACCAAACAGATGAGCAACTAAAGGCACGAATGGACGAAGTGTTTAGCCAACGAAATAGGGCAAAAGCAGGGTATGGAGCACCACCAAATGGACTGTACCTACACAGTGTGAACTACGCAAACAATCCGGAAATGGGCTAGGGTTGTGCCGTTGTGCGTGGGCACAAACGTGGGTCGGTTACGGTCGTGCCATGAGGCTGAGGGGTTGTGCGCTTGCACACGCTTGCACACACCTGCACACACCTACACACGCTTGCACACACCTGCACACGCTTGCACACACCTGCACACGCTTGCACACACGTGCACACGCTTGCACACACCTGCACACACCTGCACACACCTGCATTAGATGGTGTACGTTTCACCGTTCTCATCAATCAAGCTAAGTTTTGGTGTTGGTTTGCTATCGTCCGCCTTTTCAAACTGCTGTGGTGGCTGAATACTGTTGCCTTGGCACACAACACCTGTGAGGGTGTAGGCTGTTTGCGAGGCGTCTAGGTGTTGCAAAATGTTACTTTCAATCATGGCAAACATCCCTAGCAGTGAGGATATCATTACGGGGTTTAGTTGGAATTCCAGTAGTTTCCAGTAGTTGGTGATGGTGTCTTTGGGGAGGAACTTGTCTTCTTCATCCATAGAGTCGTAGCACGAGTCGAGGTCGTCGAGGTGTTTGTTGTATGCTTCTGTTAGGGTTTGGTGTAGGTATTTTTTTGTTTCGATGGGTGTATTTTTGGTTACTAGGAGTAGTCCAAAAACGGAGGCGTGTCCTGTTAGTAGGTTCCAAAGCTCAGAGATATCGTAGACGTAGGGTGCGGGGTCGTTGTGGTAGCGAGCCAAGGCACTATTGCCGATGAGTAGCTGTGCGACGCTGTCGTTGCAATTCGCCACAGTTGTGGTGTAGTTCGGTTTGATGCCGATGAATTTTTGGATGATGAGTTTGAGTAGTAGTGAGCTCGTAGCGGATTCGCTGGTAAGGTAGATATTTTTTTCGTGTAAAAATTCGATGGGTTCTTGGCTGAAAAGAATAACTGACTCAACTTTTTGGTAGGCGCCGATGCAGAAGGGTAGGATGTCGTATTTTTCGGGTGAGTTCAGGTAAACAACAGCACTAGCGAAGGCACATGTAATTTCGCCACTATCGAGCATGTGATTAAGTTTTTGCGGTGTGCCTTTTACGAACTCTAAACGGGGGTTGTCTTTGAGTTGGTAGTAAAGTGGGTATGTGTTGATGTACTCCATGCGACCGATGGTGATGGGTGTGGTGATGGGTGTGGTACTGTTTACGGAGTGTGGCATATGCCCCCCAGTTGAAATCATTTTGTTACCCCGCAGTCATTATAAAGAAACTTTATTTTTTAAGCAAACCAAAATTTAGCAGGGGTATGGAATAGGCTTGTTTCGGGGTTATTGCAGGCTTATTGCAGGTTTATGGGTTCGAGTGGGACTTTCATGATGATTAGTCCTTTGCCATTGTTGTCGTCTCGTCCGGGGTATGCGTACCCTTCTTGTAGGCTTAGGTCTAGGGGTATGCACTGTTCCCCTTTGACGTTGTATGTTTTTAGGTCGCCTAGTAGGAGTTTTTCATCGAGCATGCGTAAGTTGACTGTTGTTACCTTGGTGCCGGCAATGATGATCATGGTGTTGCGTTGGGATGTGATTGTGCATGTGAGGCTGATGTTTTGTCCTTCGGCGATGCATGTTGTTAGTCCGAGTTCGTTTTTGTTGCTGAGGTAGGCTGACATTAGGTCGGTGTTTAGGAATAGTGCAAAGGTTACGGGGGCACTGGCGTTGATTTTGAATTGGTAGTTCCCCACAATATTGGGTTCGGGGTTTGCTTGCCACACTTCTGAGCGGTTGAGTGTGAGTTCGGTGTTGACGAGAGTGTTGTTGTTGATATCTTGATCGATGAGTTTGTAGAGTTTGTCGCGTGGTACTTTGCACACCATGTTGAGGTATGTTTGTCCGTTGTAGACGAGGTAGTTGGGCACATCTAGGGAGGTGAGGACTGAGGCGGCTAAAACGGTGAGATCTTTGTCGCTCCCTTGCCCTGTGCGTATTGTGCCTGAGGGGAATTTGATGATGCGTTCCTGAGTATTGTTGTAAGTTATTTCGTTGTGTAAGAGTTTGAATGTTTCGAAAGTGAGGCAGGTGTTGTCCATGAGTTGGCAGGAGGACTGCACTCGCTGTGCGAGGGTGTCAACCATGGGGTCTTGGTAGCTTACGGTATTGAGGAGGGGTGTGAGCATGTTGTTGTTGATGTCGTAGTACTTGCTGACTTTCCCTGTTGAGAGGTCGATATTTTTGCGTGTGAAGTCTGAAGGTATGAGGAATAGCATACCGATGACTAAAAATATTAACAGTACTATCAAGGTGGTTAAGAGTTTTAGCATAAAAATATCTCCTTTATTGTTGTTGCCGTCAATTATAATCCGTAATCCGTAATCCGTAAGCTACTTGCTGCTAAGTGCCTGCTACTTGCTAGTCATCACGTATGAGCCGTCCCAGTTGTCGGGTGGCATATCCCCTTGCAAGAAGTATTTGCAACGGCTGATGAATATACCTGAGGGGTAGTCGTTGTGTGTGCGGTAGAGGTGGATGAAGATTTTTGATGCACCAACAAAGTCCCTATTCATGTAGAGGTTGAGGGCTTGTTGGTAGAGGCGTATGAGTTCGTCGTAATTGTTATTCGTGTTAGTGGCGTTGTCGGCGTTTCTGTGTGCAAGAACTTCGTAAATGGATGTGGGTTCGGTGCGTCCTTTGACAACGATTTTGTCCAGCATACGAATATGAAAAGCGGATGGGTTGGCGAGTTTGTTGTAGGTGTTGTCGGATATGAGAATATTGCTTTGGTAAAACTTGGTAATGCTCTCGAGGCGTGCAGCGAGGTTTACGCCGTCCCCCATGGCTGTGTAAACAAACCTGAAGTCGCTACCAATATTGCCGATAATGCATTCGTCGGTATTGATGCCGATGCCGATGCCGATGTGAGGTGTACCGTTCGCTTCAAACTCCCGATTCAGCTCATCAAGGGCGGCCATGATGTTGAGTGCAGAGGTAACGGCTTTGTCGCCATGGTTCTCAATATCGAGGGGAGCGTTGTACAGTGCCATGATGGCGTCGCCAATATATTTGTCCAGAAGCCCTTCGTTGTTCACAATCTCGTGGGTGAAGCGGTTGAAAATGTGGTTGATGACGCTGACAAGACCTTCAGGTGTGGAACGCTCAGAGATGGAGGTGAATCCACGAATATCCAAAAACAGAACACTAATCTCCTTGGAAACACCACCAAGCTTCAACTTACTAGGGTTCTTCAAAATATCGGAAACAACCTCGGTGGAAACATAAGTCTCAAAGGTTTTACGCAAGTTGGAAGATTTTATCTCCGTAATGAGAATATTCAAGAACTCCTTCAGCAACGCAAAAGCAATAACACCCACGTAAGCGTAAAAAGCGTAAATAAGGTAGAGGTTGGTGAAAAATAGAAGGTTGGTAATGAAGGCAACGCCTAGGATTACAACAAAATACATAACAACACGACGACCTGTTTTGCGAACAAAACTCGCTAGGTATGCCAAAAATATGGCAAAGGCGATGGTGAGGTTAGTGAAGTAGGGTTTGGTTACCAAAATAGTGTTGTCCAAGAGGTTCGACAGCATGGAGTAATGAACGTACAAACCGGGGTATATTTTGGAGACGGGAGTAGGACGAATATCGTAACTACCAAGATCCGTTACACCCATAACAACATACTTGTCCTTAAAAAACGACGGACTGATGGCACCGGTGTAGATATCGTAGGCGGACACTTTCTGCACATCCTCTTTGTTGTAAAAATTCACCAACATGGAGTTGGCGTCATTAAGGGAGATGTTCCCCAGCTCAAAGCGTTTAATGCCGTGTTCATCCAAGGTAATGTGTTCAAGTTGGTTCTGCCCATATCGAACAGACTGGATGGCGAGGGGGGCAAGGAGGTACTCTTCATAAACAAGTGCGGTGGCGTATCGACGATAGATGCCGTCGCTATCCAGAAGGATGGTGAAATAACCGCACGTCATGGCTGAGTTGAGAAAACGACTAAGGCTCAGCTGGCTGTTGGTAATGAGGGTAATGTTGGTGGTTTCAGATTCCAAGTTGATATTACTGTACGCACAACCTAACAGGGCGGATATCTGATCGCTGGAAACGGTACTAGTAGTGTTGTCGTTGAGGAGGATATACCCCAAGATAACGTTGTTAGCCTCAACCATCTTGTTGGCGAGATAGGCGTCGGACTCCTCATTACTCGGCTCAGAAAAAAGTATATCCATGGCAACGGAGCTAGCTTCACTCATGTTGCCCAAGAGATCGCCGATAATCCGCCTGTCCCATGGCCAACGACCCACTTGGCTCACAGCATGCTCGTCAATCTCAACGGCAACAACGTTGGGGTTAGGCAAAAACTCGATACCAAGAAGGTTGCGAAGGGTGAAACGAAAATCTGCCTCACGGAGCATGGGAGACTGAATAAACGATACTTGAACACTAGGGAGCCACACAAAAAATGCGATTAAGCTGATAAGGAGAGCTTCACGGTAACGGTATTTTTTCAAAGTCTTCTCTGAAGGGAACTTCAACTTAAACCTTCTCATTAAAATACACCTATCTGGATAATGCACAACAAGGGCAAGATGAAGCGGGGGAGCAGTGTGTTGTGGCAGTATCTAGTCGATAATAAAAAATACAGAGCCATCACCAAGCATGCCGTATTTACGATTGGTGGAAATAATCAGGCGTGCACTGTTTTCGCTAACAACAAAGTCGGAATTGTTGCGTATTGCCGAAGCCTTTATGTACAGCGGACGACGGTATCGCTTACCGTTGCCAACAAAAGAACCGCCTTGGGTTTGGAATGTGTAGTATCTACCCTGATTGAGAATGGTGGAATTCAGGGCTAAGGGGGTAAAGACAACGGCACCGCCGGTTGTAACAACGCGGGGAAGGATGGAGATGGAGGCACTCAAACCACGAGCATCGATAACGATGGAATCATAATTGGAAACACTAGCGGCTTTATCGAGAGCGTAACGTGTATCACCTTTGTAGGCGGGAAGAATATTGAAAATACCTTGGGATATTGCGGGACTGCTCAGTATTTGTGTGGCTATCTTGGCGTAAGTAGTAGATAGGCAAATATCCACTACGGTGAAGTTGTGGCTAATGCCCGATCCGTATGGGGTATGGCAAAGAATGGGGTTGCCAAGGAGCCTGTGGGGTGGCACATCTAAGAGCTTAACACCTTTCTCCATTGTGAGGGAGCCAGCAATGGTAATACCCTTGAGGGCGGAGTAAAGCTTATCCTGTGCGTTGGATTTGGCTTGGTAGTAGGAGCTCCCAAGGGGGATACTGTAGGGAGCATGACCAACGCCAACAACATTGCCGCCGTAGTAGAGGTCGGATACCTTGAGCGACTCCTTAGGGAGTGTGGCAAATGGGGCAACAAGGTGGCTTGTGGTAATATTCACAGGGTTGGCAAAGGTGGGGGTCGACACAATTAGGGTAGCACCAAGAATAGCACCAAGAATAGCACTAAGAATAGCACTAAGGGTGAGACCGAGTACGCAAGTCGGTCTCGAGGCACTGAAATACTGCTTTTTCACTGTAGCAACCCCTCTAAAAAGTATCATGCCCCCCCCTTTTTATCTTTATCGTCAGTAAAATGTTCATATGCCTGCACCAAGATGCCAGCACCAACATGCCAGCACCAACATGCCAGCACCTAGATGCGTGCACCGTCGGCGTGTTCCTCCACGTCAGTATGTTTCTTGTTTGTTTTGTCTACAATTTTCGATCCGTACTTTTTGGAAAAGTGGTAAATCACACCGCAAGAAACAGCAATGGACGAATATGTACCGATGGCAACGCCGATGGTAATACCGGCGGAGAAGCCCCGTAGTGCGGGACCACCAAGGATGAGTATGACACCCGATGCCATGAGGGTTGTGAAGGAGGTGAGGATGGTACGGTTGAGGGTGCTGTTGATGGCGTTGTTCATGACAGCTTTTACGTCCATGGGTGTGTCGGAGTCGAGGTTTTCGGTGGCAAACTTCACCTTCATCTCTCGGACTCTGTCCAAAATAATAATCGTATCGTTGAGGGAGTAGCCGACGACGGTCAGAACGGCGGCAACAACGGTGAGGTTAATCTCCAAGGATGAGAGGGAGTAGAAGCCCATGAGAATAATAATATCGTGGGCGAGGGTAACGATGGCACCGAAGGCGTAGAGAACTTCAAACCGTATCGTAACGTAGATGAGGATACCGAGCAGGGCGTAAAGGGTTGCGAGTAGAGCCTGCTTTTTGAGGGCATCACCAACGCGAGGACCAACTTGGCTACTTTGTAGGAGTTCGTAGTTGTCGCCACCGATGGATGAGTGAAGTGCGTCGGATACTTGTGATTTGGTGATGTTGAGGGGTTGATCCAGCGTAGGAATACGGATGATGAGTTCATCTTTGTCGCCACCAGCAGACTGAAGTGTTACGCTATTGTACCCCCTGTCGTTGAGCTCAGAACGTATTTGGTTGAGATCGAGGGTGGTGTTTTCCGCACGAATATGGACAAGTGTGCCACCAGCGAAATCTATGCCGTAGTCGAACCCTTTAACGGCGATAAGACCAGCAGAGCCGATGAGTAGTATTGCCGATAGGATGTAGAATTTTTTGATATGACCGAGGAAATCGATATGCGTTCCCGGTTTGATCAGTTGAAACATATTGTTCCCCTTGCTTAAATATACAGCTTACTTATGTTTGTTTTACGTTTTATTACGGAATGGACGATGGTTTTGGTAATAAAGATGGAGGTAAACATGGACGCGATAATACCGAGGGACAGAGTAACGGCAAACCCTTGAACAGGACCTGTGCCAAAACTGAACAGCACCAATGCCGCAATGAGGGTGGTAACGTTGGCATCAAAAATGGACGAAAAGGCTTTGGCGTAACCTAAATCGATTGCCTCTTCGGGAGGGGTGCCAAGGCGAAGCTCTTCCCGTATTCGCTCAAATATTAACACGTTGGCGTCAACAGCCATACCGAGGGTCAGAATCAACCCAGCAATACCTGGTAGGGTAAGGGCTGCACCGATTACCGATAAAGCTCCCATAACCAGAACAAAATTGAGAATGAGGGCGATGTTGGCTACAATACCGAACAAACGGTAATAAACTAGCACAAAAAGCATGACTAAAGTTGTACCAACAATGATAGCGCGTATGCCCATGCGAATAGAATCCTCACCAAGGGATGCACCGATGGTAGTATCCTGCTCGATAACAACTTTCGTTGGGAGGGCACCGCTACGCAACACAATGGCAAGATCGTGGGCTTGAGTGTAGTTCATGGCACCGCTAATCTGAGCGTTACCGCCGTAGATGGGTTCGTTGATGTTTGGGGTGGAGAATACTTTATCGTCCAGCGTAATTGCTAGTACGCCACCGGTGTTTTGCGATGTTACTTCGCCGAATATTTTGGCACCAGTGCTGTCGAAAGTGAGGCTAACAGCAGGCTCGTTGTTGGAGCGGGAAACAGTGGTGGAGGCGTCGAGGAGGTTGCTACCGGTAAGAAGTGGTGTCTTGCTCACAACGAATGGAATGGAACCGGTAACCTTGCCGGTGGACGGATCAACAATATCCTCATACATGATAATCTCGTCGCCACTAGGACGGAAGTTAGGATTGCTCTGAGCAGCCTGAGAGGCACTCTGATTGACAAGGCGGAAAGCTAGGAACGCCGTTTTACCAATGAGCTCGACAGCACGTTCAGGGTTGTCGATACCAGGAAGCTCCACAACAATCTCGTCAACACCTTGCTTTTGGATGACAGGTTCGTTGACGCCGAAAGCATCAACGCGGTTGCGGATAACAACGATGGATTGCTCCACAGCGAACCGTTTGCTGTTGCTAGTGTAGTTGTCGGTGAAGGTGTAGGTTAGTTGGCGAGGGGTGGATACGGGGGCTTTGAGTATGCCACGGTAGTTGCGAGTAACGTAGTCTTCAAGTTTGTCGTCGGGTCGACCGGTGAGTCGGATGACAACAGAATCGATACTGCTCCCCGGTTGAATGCGGGAGTAGGAGATACGTTCGTTGCGTAGGTCGCGTTGGAGCTGTTGGATGAGGTTGTCGCGGGCACTTTCCACACTTTTGTCCAGATCAACGGAGAGGATAAGTTGGATACCACCTTGCAGATCGAGTCCGAGTTTTATTTTTTCGCTCAGGGGGTACATGAGGTAAAGAGCGGTGGAGATAATCGCGACGATGACCACCCACCGTTGTAATAAATTCATAATATGAAGCTCCTTAGTTTTTTGTATAACTCGTGTGCGGGGCTGACCTAACCGCGGGGTATAGCCGTGTAATCGTTGGTGTGCCCGCGATGCACCTGAGCGTGGCTCTGGAAGCATGGGAGGGGTTGCAATTAATATACACCAATGAATCTTTATATAATATATCAATCAAACATTTATGTAAAATATTTGAAGGGTATGCTACACAAATACCATCACGGCACAAGTGCCACACCATCAGAAACAACGCTGTTGAAGGGGCGTCAGTTCTGATTAGTGTGGCAGTGTTGGTTAAACGAAGATGCAAGTGTGCAAAAGCCTACTTATCACTTTCGTCAGAGGTGTCGTTGCTGTTGTTATTGCTGTCGCTGTCGCTATCATTGCCCGAATCCCCTTTCTTCTTGGAATTCTTTTTCTTGGCAGGAGCCTCCTTAGCAGGGGCAGGAGTAATAGTGGGGGCAACCTTGCCGCTAACACCTTTGCGTGCAAGTTTGACATTTATCTTGGGGGCGATTTCAACGATGAGGTTGCCGTCGTCAAGAACGGTGATAATCTTGCCGTGAATACCTGAAATAGTGAGGATTTCGTCGCCAGCGGAGAGGGCATTAAGCATGTCCCGTTGGAGTTTGTTTTTCTTGGAGTTTGGTCGGATAATGAGGAAGTAAAATACCAAGACGATAAGTATAAGTGGCATAAATGACACTAAGGGTGATGTTGCTGCCGTTGGTTCGGCGGCGTAGGCTACTGATGTGAAAAGCATAGGGTAGTCTCCTTAAAATAGTGATTAGTTCGTGTATATATTTTGTATTTTTCGCAAAAATTGGGGGTAGCTGTCCGACAAAATAGCGGTGCGGGCTTGTCGTACCAGCTCCATATAATAATAGATATTGTGGATAGATGCAAGTTTACTGTACAAACGTTCATTACTTTTTAGAAGATGACGAATGTAGCCACGTGAAAATGTTTTGCAGGTGTAGCAGTCGCACTGAGAATCCACGGCGTCATCGCTATGAATAAACTCCTCGCGACCGATATTCAGCTTGCCAGACCATGTGAAAAGCTGACCGTTCCTTGCGTTACGCGTAGGCATGACGCAGTCGAACATGTCAACGCCCTCGCCGATGAGAATCGCAATATCTAGCGGTGTACCAACACCCATCATGTAACGAGGTTTGTGCTGAGGCAAGGCGTTGGCAACAAGGGATCCGATGGAATACATAACATCTTTGGGCTCGCCAACAGCAAGACCGCCGATGGCATAACCGGGGAGATCGAGATCAACGGAGGCAGAAACACTCTGCAAACGTAAATCCTCGTAAGTGCCACCCTGTATGATACCGAATAAAGCTTGGTGGGGCTGAAGTTCGACGGTGGCACAGCGATGAAGCCACTCTGTTGTGCGATTGAGGGCAGCGGAGGCTGTAATCTTGTCGGAGGGGTTGCTAACACACTGATCAAACGCCATTACAATGTCAGCACCGATGTTGCGTTGGATACCCATGACGCTTTCGGGGGTAAATCGAATGGAATGACCGTCAATATGGGAGCGGAATGTAACGCCGTCGTTGTCGATTTTGTTGAGGTCGGCGAGGGAGAATACCTGAAAACCGCCGGAATCGGTGAGGGTAGGTTTGTTCCAAGCATTAAACTTGGCGAGACCGCCGAAATGGCGAACAGTTTCGTCGCCAGGGCGTAGGTGAAGGTGGTAGGTGTTGCCAAGGATAATCTCAGCACCGCAGTCGTTTAAATCTTGTGGGGAGAGGGACTTCACACTGCCAACAGTACCGACGGGCATGAATATGGGCGTATGAATAGTGCCGTGGTGGGTCTCTAGTACGCCTGCACGTGCGTGGGTAGTAGTATCTTTGTGAGTCAGGCTAAATTTTGCCATACCAAGGAAAGCTCCTGAAAATATGTTGGCGTGCCCGCAAAAGTAGGGGGCGACACAACGAAGCCAGCAACACAATGGGGGTAGTGAGGAGGCATTGAAATCGAAGTGGATCGCACCGTACTAATGGGGTACAAATGAAGAAGCCCTAGTATCTAGAACGACTCTTGTACAGCAACTTTTGTTGCTTGCGTTGTGCTTTTAGTTTCTGCTTACGGCGTACTTCCGTAGGCTTTTCGTAAAATGCATGACGCTTAAGTTCACGTATTAGCCCTTCACGCTCGATCTTCTTTTTCAAGACGCGAATAGCTTGTTCAACGTTGTTGTTGTCCACGCGGACAATAGCATTGACAGCCAAAACAATCACCACCTTTTTTAAAATTTTAGATGACC
>CAMZNJ010000039.1 GCA_947313825.1 uncultured Deferribacteraceae bacterium
GGGGGTGGGCAGGTGTGTGTAGGTGGGTGGAGGTGTGTGCAGGTGGGGGCGGGTGTGTGCGGGTGTGGGCAGGTGTGCCGTGTGCAGGTGTGTGCAGGTGGGTGCAGGTGTGTGCAGGTGTGTGCAGGTGTGTGCCGTGTGTGCCGTGTGCGTGTGTGCGTGTGTGCGTGTGTGCGTGCGTGCATGTGTGCCGTGTGTGCCGTGTGCGTGTGTGCCGTGTGTGCCGTGTGCGTGTGTGCCGTGTGTGTCGTGCGTGTCGTGCCGTGCCGTGCGTGCCGTGCGTGCATGTGTGCCGTTTCAGTGCCCCCACAGGTTCCATAGTAAAAAATATGCCCTAGTTTCTAAATTTTTAATTGACATCGCCATTAGTATGGGTTATTATGGCTGAAGTTGTGGTGGACGTAGCTCAGTTGGTAGAGCTCTGGATTGTGGTTCCAGCGGTCGCGGGTTCAATCCCCGTCGTCCACCCTTCCTACTTTAATTTGCAGGTAGCTTCTACCAAACCTAATGCCTCGACCACGGGCTGTTTTAGGATTAGCTACTGCGATATCATATTTTGTATGCGAGTGTGGCGGAATTGGTAGACGCGCTTGACTTAGGATCAAGTGCCGAAAGGTGTGGGGGTTCGAGTCCCTTCACTCGCATCCTTATTTTTCTTCATCTATTTATTTTTACAAAGCAAGTGGGCTCTGTGGTGCGTGCGTGGTCGTGCGTCATCGCTGTGCATGAAGCATGGTGCGTCATCGCTGTGCGTGGTCGTGCGTCATCGCTGTGCGTGCACACTTCTGTGCATGGTCGTGCGTCATCGCTGTGCGTGCACACTTCTGTGCATGGAACACCGTGGTGCAGAAATCATAAATAATGAAAAGTGAAGCTAAGAAGTGCCCGGAGCCGGACTTGAACCGGCACAGGATAATTACCCCGAGGGATTTTAAGTCCCTTGCGTCTACCAATTTCGCCATCCGGGCAACGCAACTTATTATACTACGACCACACAGCATAAGTCAAGCAATAATACTCCAAAACCACTCCAACCACTCCAACCACTCCAACCACGCCAACCACGCCAACCACGCCAACCACTCCAACCACGCCAACCACGCCAACCACCCCGGTATTAAAACAAATATACTTTTAATTATAATTTACATAATACTATTGCATTTTGTAAATTATTTGCTAAAATACATTGTGAGTAGGTTTTGTGGCTTGCTCGCAATACGAATAAATTCGAGAAGATTCATATATTTTCATTAACGAGGTACTATTATGGCAACTATTGGCGTTTTTTACGGAACTATGACGGGAAATACTGAGCGGATAGCGGAAACTATCGCGGAACAACTTGGCGGCACACTACATAGTGTTGCTGATGCCGAAACTGCTGACTTCGAAAAGTACGACCTAGTGGTTCTTGGTAGTGCCACTTGGGGCGACGGCGACCTTACCGAAGACTGGGAAGACAACCTTGACAACTTCAAAAGTGCGTCCCTTTCCGGCAAAAAAATAGCGATGTT
Source organism: uncultured Deferribacteraceae bacterium (assembly GCA_947313825.1). Lineage (GTDB taxonomy): Bacteria > Chrysiogenota > Deferribacteres > CAMZNJ01 > CAMZNJ01 > CAMZNJ01. The sequence goes on from CAMZNJ010000039.1 coordinate 1,518, forward strand.
CATGCTTGGCGACCAGTTCGGTTACCCTGACAGCTTCGTTTCATCAGCTTCAATTCTCCTTGAAGCACTAAAATCCACTGGTGCAACCCTCATTGGTCAAACGTCAACTGACGGCTATGAGTTTAACGAATCTGGTGATGGCGTTGTTGTTGATGACAAATTTGCTGGCTTGGTTCTTGATGAGGACAATCAGTCCGATCTCACCGATGAGCGTATCGAGAAGTGGGTAAGCGACCTGAAGGCAAGCCTTTAGGGTAAACTTTCACTAGACGAAACTTTATGGGGTGGTGGTAATCTTGCTGAAGTTTGCACAAGTCCCATACTACTAGGGGGGCGGCCGTACGTGCTGTCCCCTTTTTTTTGTGCCTACACCGCCGCACATGCCTACACCGCCGAACGCGTCGAACACCGCCGTACGTGTGCCCACACCGCCGAACGCGTCGAACACCGCCGAACGTGCCCACACCGACGAACGTGCCTACACCGCCGAACGCGTCGAACACCGCCGAACGCGTCGAACACCGCCGAACATGCCCACACCGCCGAACGTGTGCCCACACCGACGAACACGTGCCTACACCGCCGAACGTGCCTACACCGACGAACGTGCCCACACCGCCGAACATGCCCACACCGCCGAACGTGCCTACACCGACGAACGTGCCCACACCCCCGAACGTGCCCACACCGACGAACGCGCCCAAACCCCCGCACGTCCCCACACCGCCGGACGCGTCCCGCACCGCCGAGCC
>CAMZNJ010000040.1 GCA_947313825.1 uncultured Deferribacteraceae bacterium
GTACGTGCTGTCCCCTTTTTTTTGTGCCTACACCGACGTACGTGTGCCCACACCGCCGAACGCGTCGAACACCGCCGAACGTGCCCACACCGCCGAACGTGCCCACACCGCCGAACGTGCCTACACCGCCGAACGTGCCTACACCGCCGTACGTGCCTACACCGCCGTACGTGCCCACACCGCCGTACGTGCCCACACCGCCGAACGTGCCCACACCGCCGTACGTGCCTACACCGCCGTACGCGTGCCCGCTACAGCGTAAACTTGCCGTATATTTCGGGCATTATGCCTGTGTGTAGCGTGCCCTGCTTTAGTTTGTGTTCGTCCATGTATTTGTGTATTTTGTTGATGAGCAGGTTTTTGTTGTGTGTTACGGATGTGGCGAGCAGCATCGACTCCACCGCTTCCCCTTGCAACCTTGAGACGATTGTTTTTGGTGGCATGACAGCAATTCCGTAGCTTACGGCTTCCACGTATTCGTCTTCCGTTGGGAGTTGTATTTCGCCATTTTTGTACATTTTTGCCATTGCAGTGCCTTTGATAATTTCGAGGTTATGGAATTTGACCATGTCCACGTTTAGTGCTGCGATGAGTTCTGCTGTTCTTTTGTAGTCGTCCATGTTTTCGCCCGGCAGTCCGAATATTGCGTGTGCACACACTTCCAGCCCTGCTTCTTGGCACCTTTTGACCCCTTCCACAAAGTTTTCGACGCTATGTCCTCGATTTGTTTGCATTAGTGTTGTGTTGTTGGCGGTTTGCAGTCCTAGTTCCACCATGACGTCGTATTTGGTGTTGAGTTGTGCTAGGTATTCTAGTTTGTTGTCTTCGATGACGTCGGATCGTGTTCCGATGTAAATGCCTCGTATTGCGTCGTCGACTAGTGCTGCTTCGATTCTTCGACGCATTATGTCTAGTGGTGCGTGGGTATTGGAGTAGGATTGGAAGTAGATGATGTAGTTGAAGATTTCACGTTCTTTGAGTTTATCGATACGCAATTTCACTTGTGAAGTAATGTCGCCCTCTTCCACCATTGTGAAGGAGTGTATGTTGCAGTATGTGCACCCTCCCCTTGTGATTGTTCCGTCGATATTTGGGCATGAGAATCCTGCGTCCACGGGCACTTTGAATGTTCTGTCTCCGTATTTTTCCTGGTAAAATTGACGTAGTGTTTTGTATCTCATTATATGTTGTGTCCATGGGTTTTATTTTGTGCAAGTTTAAGGCGTGCCCTGAGCATTACTATTGCTGTTCGTCCAAATGTTGACCATGGCGTCCAGCGTGTTTGCCATGAGCCTTGCCACTGTGATGGGACCGACTCCCTTTGGTACTGGCGTGATATTTTTCACCTTTGGGGCAACATCGTCGAACAGAACATCCCCTGTGGCAACATCGTCTACAATTGTGATGCCCACATCTATCACCGTGGCACCCTCTTGGAGGAAGTCCTGTGTAATGTACCCCGGTACGCCGATTGCTACTACGACTATTTGTGCGTTTTGCGTGTATTGTTTTATGTTTTGGGTATCTTTGTGGCAAAGTGTAACGGTTGCGTCCATGTTGCTCAGCATGATGCCCAACGGTTTGCCCACAAGGTTGCTCTTCCCGATAATGGCAACGTTTAGTCCTTTGAGGTGTGGCACGCAACTATTGATGCAGTCCATGATTGCGAGTGCGGTGCAAGGGTAGAGTGCGGGTAACCCCATTGCCATGCGTCCGAAGTTGTGTGGGTGTAGTCCGTCCACGTCTTTGCTGGGGGAAACACTGCTCAGCACCTCCATGGCGTTGATATGTTTGGGCAGTGGTAGCTGTACTAAAATGCCGTGGCAGTCTTGTTGTGTGTTGTACCCTTGGATACATCGCACAACATCCCCTTGTGAGGCGGAGTTGGGCAGTTTTTTTAAGGTGAAGTTGAAGCCTATTTCCCGAGCGACATCCTCTTTTCGGGCAACATACACGGCACTGGCAGGGTTGTCGCCCACTAGGATTACCACAAGCCCCGGACGAATGTTGTTTGCTTCGTGGAACTTTGCAACTTTTGCAGCAGTATCACGAATAATATTTTGGGCAATCTGTTGTCCGTCTATTATGTTAGGCATTTTGTTCATATTTTGACCACCCAAGCACCTGAAGATTTAGTGTGCAGTGTTAATCGTTTTACTGTTCATCGAGCACGGCACTACTCTTGTTTTTGCCCTTGTTTTTACCCTTGCCATCACGAATAATGCTTATGACAGAGTGTACAAACGCCACAGCAATAATACCAATGCTTGCAGCAGCAATTACTAACCCTTCAATGTGAATTAGTACAGACAGGAACATCATTATCCCTAGCAGTAGTATTGACCAGTAGGCACCATGTTCGATGTATTTAAATTTTGCTACAATGTTGTAATCGGCGGTGAAAATAGTCAGGGAACGCACGAAAATAGCTCCGATGGCAAGCCCTAGGGAGATGATAACAATATCGTTTGACACCGCTAACGCACCAACAACACCATCCAGCGAGAACGTTGAATCTAAAACATTCAGGTAGATAAAACCAGCCAAACCGCCACTCAACAACACCGAACCGCTCAGCCTATCCAACACAGTACTAATTGCATGTACCACTTCGAAAACAATTATACCGATAATACCAGCAATAAGCACGTTCGTTATGTATTTCCCCTTGTCAATGTCCACCATAATCGCAGACACCGACACTAGCAGAACCATAACTATTACTGTGGGGAGACCTGTCATGAAGCCCAACTTTGATATTGCTTTTTCCATGGGCGTAAGCCAAAACACACTCTTCCCCTCTTCCGAGAAGTAGAACAAGGCAACCATCATCAGAAACGCACCAGCGAAAGGACTAATCACGTAATGGCTCTCCGCGAGGATAGAGGCGTACCCCTCAGGGTTGACCAGTGCCAATCGAACAACATCAAACAGCCCCAACGACGCACTCACAGCAACGATAAATACGGGCAAGATAATCCTTACGCCGAAAACCGATATGAGTATCCCCCATGTGAGGAACCGTCGTTGCCACTTCTTGCTCATGGTTGTAAGTATTTTGGCGTTGATGATGGCGTTATCAAACGACAACGAGAGCTCCAACAGTGCCAGTGCGACAATCAGCACCATTATGTTTGCAATACCTGCAACGGAATCTTGTGTGTATATTGCGTAAGATAATCCCAATGCCAGACATATTATTGTGAATACCATCGAGAACAAGAAGTACTTAAGTACGATTTTCATAGTATCCCCTTAGCGAGTAAATTTAATGTGTAAGCCTTTCTATTTTGTTACCCTTTAAAGCTTTTATTCGCTAGCAGTACAAACTGTATTATTGCATGCCACTGAAGGTTTGTCAATTGTATTTAACACACCTGCCCACAGCCCTATTAATTATTAATGAAAACTTAATCTTTGCTAGACTTTTTGCTATTTTATAGTATATAATATAAATGAGGGTTTTTAACCCCTCTAATAAATTTTTAATAACTGGAGGCTGAAATCATGAGCAAAGCAATCGAACTCTTGAACAAACAGCACACAAACGAACTAACCGCAGCGTACAGGTACCTTACGATGGCGTACTCCCTCGAGCAGATGGAACTCCACGGTATGGCAAAATGGATGCGTGGACAACACAAAGACGAACTCGGACATGCTAGACGCATTTACGACTACATGATCAGAACTGACCTGAAAATGTCCTTCGAACCTATTCACGTGGAAGACGACAAATGCAAAACACCACTGGATATCTTCAAAAAAGGACTCGAGAGCGAAAAAGGTGTTACCGCCGACATATGCAAAATTATGGACGAAGCTATCAAGGAAAAACATTACGGCATACAACTATTCCTCCAGTGGTTCATTGACGAACAGGAAGAAGAGGAAGAAGCAATGCGTGGAGTTATCAATACCCTGCAACTCATTGGCGACAGCAGATCCGGACTACTTGCCCTCGATGCCAAAATGGGCGATGAAGCAGAATCGGCTCACACCGACTAACTCACCGCTAACACTCCCCCCGAATTGCGTAAACAAACCCTGACCGCCAACACTACGCTATTTCGTGCAAACAATAACAATGGTCAGCGTAAACCTTTCTCGCCAGCATACACACCGCATGCAACGTGTATTCTCAGGCAAAACTAGGCTTATGCTGACCGCTGTTCACACAATCCCCCTCGCCACAAACCTGTTTGCACAAACCTCCTCGCCACAAACCTGTTTGCAACAAACTCCCTCGCCACAAACCTGTTTGCAACAAACTCCCTCGTAACAAAATAAAATTTCCACCCTACCTGAAATACTTGAAAAAGTTACGGCGATGCATTATAATGGGTTACTATTTTTTATGCATGGACATATGGTCAACAACACTAGCGTAATCGTAATCATAATCGCAAACGCAATCGCAACAACCATGTGAGCCAATCAAAGGAACACACCCATAATGACCTCAACACCATCATACCCCTCGCCATACTCTATCTCACAACTTATTCACGACTTGGAAAACAGGCAACCAGAAAACAAAAGGAAACCAGCCCCGCAACGCAATGTCGCCCCCGCCAACATCTTCCCCATTATTGCCGGTCCCTGCTCTGTTGAATCTGAAGAGCAGATAGTGTCCATCGCACAAAGCGTTCGCAACTCCGGTGCTGTAATGCTCCGTGGCGGTGCCTACAAACCACGAACATCACCCCACTCATTTCGTGGACTTGGCGAAGACGGACTCAAAATGCTCAAAACTGCTCGCGAAACAACAGGACTACCCGTCGTAACTGAAGTTCTCAGCGTCAAATACTTGGATACGGTTTTAAAATACGCCGACGTGTTGCAAATCGGAGCACGAAACTCCCAAAACTTCACCCTACTGGAAGAGGTGGGGAAAACTCGCATGCCGGTGCTCTTCAAACGAGGGTTCGCAATGACCTACCAAGAGGTTGTGAATGCTGTGGAGTACATCGAAATGGGGGGGAACAATCGCGTTATTATCTGTGAGCGAGGTATGCGTACGTTTGAAACGGGAGTACGCAACACGCTGGACATCGCCGCCGTGCCAATTCTCAAAGGGATGACGCATCACCCCGTTATTGTTGATCCTAGCCATAGCGTTACGGCAAAATACGTGCCCACCATGGCACTGGCATCTGTTGCATCGGGGGCTGACGGGCTGCTAATCGAGGTGCACAACAATCCACAAGACGCCCTCAGTGATGGCGATCAAGCGATTACCACCACTGAGTTTGCCGTGCTGGCTGCCAAAGTGCAACAGCTCCACCAATCTGTTATATCTTTGTAGGTGCGGCTGTGTGCGTGCGTGAACGCTGTGTGCGTACGTGAACGCTGTGCGTTGCGTTGCCGTGCGTTGCGTGCGTGGACGCCTGTGTGCATTACGTTGTGGACGCCTGTGAACGCTGTGCGTTGCGTGCATTACGTTGCGTACGTGGACGCCTGTGGACGCCGTGCGTTGCGTTGCAAACTACTCCGCCAACATCTCCTTACGCAAACCCTTGCTCGCACCATCCCCATGCAAATAATCCACCACGGCATACCCTAGCTTGGCTGCAGTTCCCGGTCCTTGGCTAGTCATGATATTGCCGTCCAACACAACGGCTTCCTCCACGTACATTGCCCCTTGGAGCCTCTCGATGAATGTTTCATGGGGGTAGCATGTTGCTTTTTTGCCCGCCAAGATGCCTTTGAGCCCCAAAACGTAAGGTGCGGCACATATTGCTGCTATTAATTTCCCCCTAGCGTGGAAATCGTCCAACACTTCGCCCACTTTGGGTAGTGCAAACAGGTTGTCCGCCCCTGGTATCCCCCCTGGCAGGAATATTGCGTCGTACCCTGAGTAGTTCACAGTATTGACGTCTGCATCCCTGAGAATGGTTACGCCGTGTGCCCCTGTTGGAGCCTCTTTGGAGCTAACAATCGTTGTTTCCACTTCAGCACGACGCAAAATATCCACAACAGTTATGGCTTCAATCTCTTCAAACCCGTCTTCGATGAATACTAACATTCTGCTCATAATCCCTCCTAATTAGTCAGACTTAACACTTAATCATATCAAATATAAACCTTTTTGGGAATACTTACTATTGTGGCACGTTTTTTGCGTATGAACCATTTGAAGGGCACGGACGTCGTATCGTGGTAATATAATTGCCAACATGGAGGATAATAATGGTAGGGAACATCAATAGTATTAACAACACTGGCGTAGAGAAGGCTGTCAGCAAGAATAGTGCTAACAAAAGTAGTGGCACCAACCAAGCAACTGAGAACAACCGACGAGACGTTGGTAATAATGCTACTCAGGACAGGTCGGACTCCTATGACACAACAACCTTGAAGCGATCAGAGTTAATGGGGTACATCGACAGCCTAAACAGGGAGAGTCAAGGACAATCCCTCAACCATTCAAAGTTCCAAGACCTTGTGAGTAAGGTTCGCTCAAGCGATACCGAATCATTAATTAAGACCATCGGTGATACTTCTAATCTTAGCAAGCTTACTGTTGAGGTAATGGAGTCGTAACCTTTTTTGGTATCAGTATTGCACCTAGCACCCATACTTTCGAGGGCAATATTTGCCCATAGAGGAGAGTGTGGGTGTTTTTGTTCCTAGTGTTGATTGCCCTGAATGTGGCGACGCACTCACGTAACCGCACAGCCATGCAACACGCACTCGCACTCCCCTCTTACTGCCTTACTGCCTCAGCACAGCGTCATTGTTGTCCGCCAGAGCCTGCACAACTCTGTCCATCCCTTCGCTAAGGTGTGCATCTGTTGGCGTAGACTCCCCCGCGTTCAGCATAATCCTTATTGTGATGGATCGTTTCCCTTCCAACATTTTTTTGTCGCGATATTCGTCAATCAAATACACGTCCACCACTTTCAGTCCGTTCCCTAGTTTGACTTTGGTTATGGTTTGTGCGAGGTCTCCGAAGTGTGTTGTTTCGTCCACTGCCACGGCTATGTCTTTGCGTATGTCAGGGGTTCTCAGGAATGATTTGAATTTTGATACCCGTTTTTTCATTAGGGATGTTGCAAGGTGTGTGTACATTTCTGCAACAACGACTCCATGGGGTGCGTCGCATTCTTTGGCAACACTAGGGTGCAGTTCGCCGATGGTGCCTACCACTACCCCTTCTTTCCCCCCTTGGAACTTCCCTTTCAGGATAACGTTGCATGCTCGACCGGGGTGCAGGAATTTGGGAGTATTTGTTGTATTGAATTCAACATCAGCTCCGAGTGTTGCGAATACCCTTGTTACTACCCCTTTGAGGACAAAGAACTGTACTTCAGCTTTTGTATCTTTGTTGGTAAAGGGGTATGAGGCAAAGTGTTCGTCGCCGTATGAGAGTAGTCCTAAACGCGGTTCTTCGTCAACCTGCATCCCCTCGCCGTTGTTGGCATTGGTATTGTTTTGCACTGTGCTACTGTCTGCTGTGCTACTGTCTTTACGTGTGTACACGCTTCCGAACTCAAACAGCTTCCCCCATCTTACCCCTTGGTTGAAGTTGTTTACAAAGGTTGTTACGAGGTTTGACACCATGGTGGTACGCATTACCTTCATGTCTTCGGATATGGGGTTACGCAACGTCAACGGTTCCGGTTCGTTGCCGTCTTTCTCGGCAAATAGTGCCACTGTTCCTTTTTTGATGAATGGGTATGTGATAACTTCGAAAAACCCTTGATGTATCAATGCACTTGAGATGTTACGACGATCTTGGAACCCTTTCGGCAACGCCGTCGCCTTGGCGAATAGTTTGGGGAGTTTGTTGGGCAGGTTGTTGATACCGTACATACGCACAACCTCTTCAGCAATATCAGCACTGTAGCGTGCTGTTTCCATTCGGTGATACGGCACCGTTACGGCGTATTGACCATTTTCCCGCTCCACACCATACCCAAGCTTTTCCAGATTGGCAGTAATGCGGTCGTGAGTAATATCGTCTGCCCCTAGCAAGGCTGGGATAAAGTTTTCGTCAAATCGGATAACAGGCTTGGGAGGCAGTGTGAACTCTTGACCGGTATGGTTGCAGTAGGCATACTCAGTGCCATTCGTGCTTAGCAGGGCGATGGCATAACGCAACGCCACGTCTGTAGTAGAAAGATCAATACCACGTTCGAACCTATGGGAGGAGTCGGTGGACAGCCCCAAAACCTTGGCACTACGACGCACAAGGTTTGGCGGGAACACTGCACTTTCCAACAGGATATTCGTTGTGGTTGCGGACACCGAGCCACGTAACCCCCCCATAACTCCCGCAATGGCAATAATCCCCTTGGCATCAGCTATCACAGGCACGCCAGTAGGCACATTCCGCTCCGCTCCATCCAGCGTTACAACCTGCTCCCCCTCCCCTGAGAGGCGTACGGTAATACCCCCCTCGATATGGTCGGCATCGAAAGCGTGCATGGGTTGCCCTAGCTCCATCATGACGTAATTCGTTGTGTCAACAATACTATTTATGGGACGAATACCACAACCATGCAAACGTGCTTGCACCAACGCAGAAGATTCGCCCACAGATACACCAGTAACCTTAGCAAGAAGATACCTCTCAGCAGCACCATCCTCCACCGTGTAAGCAGGCACGCCACTAGAAACACTGTGGGACGCCTCAGCCATAGTTGCAATAAGATTGTTGTAGGCATGCACCATGGGTACGCCAAATATGGCGTGCACCTCGCGTGCCATGCCTCGAATACTCAAACAGTCCCCACGATTTGGCGTTAATCCGATATCCAGCACGGCACCGCCGATACCGTACATCTCTGCCACATCCAACCCAAGGGGGATTGTCTCAACGGTGTTGCTGTTGCCACGTGCACCTTGGTGCTGTGCATCTTGGTGCTGTGTGCCTTGGTGCTGTGCATCTTGGTGCTGTGTTCCTTGGTGCTGTGCATCTTGGTGCTGTGCACCTTGGTGCTGTGTGCCTTGGTGCTGTGTGCCTTGGTGCTGTGTGCCTAGTACCCAGATACCGTCCTCACTTTCATCCGTAACGGGGAACCCCAGCTCACCTTTGGAACATATCATCCCTTGGGATTCAATACCGCGAATCTTCACTTTACGCAAAACCATTTCAGGCAGCTTCGCACCGATGGGAGCAAAGGCGATTATCTGCCCAGCGTCAACATTTGGAGCACCGCATACAACGTTGTGTCGTTCTGAACCGTCAAACACTACGCATACGGCGAGGGTATCCGCATTAGGGTGCTTCTCCTTACTTTCGACCAGAGCAGTAACCACCCCTTGGCATGGGTATTCGGCAACAGAGTCAACCTCGTTCCCACACTCTGAGATTTTGTCCACAAGTTCGTTAAAGGGGATATTTTGCGTATCCACAAAAGAGTTTAGCCATTTAATCGGTACAAGCATGAGTTATCCCCTCCATTGGTTGAGAAATTTGTAATTGTTGTCGTAGAAAAGTCGTAAATCGTCGATGGAGTATTTGAGCATTGCCATACGCTCCACACCCATTCCGAAAGCGAACCCTGAGTATTCGGTGTGATCGTAGTTCACGTGTTTGAAGACTTCATTGTCCACCATTCCGCACCCTAAAACCTCTATCCAGCCAGAACCGCCACACAATCGGCATCCAGATCCGTTGCACGAGAAGCACGCCATGTCCACTTCAGCCGATGGTTCAGTGAAGGGGAAGTAACTGCTTCTGAAGCGTAATTTGGTTTTTCGTCCGAAGAATGTGCTGATTAGTTCCCAGAGCACGCCTTTCATTTCCGCCATGCTTGTTCCTTTGTCCACAACTAGCCCTTCGACTTGGTGAAACATTGGTGTGTGTGTGGCATCGTAATCGCTACGATAAACTTTGCCTGAGGATACAATTGCGATTGGTGGTTTGTTTTTGAGCATATGTCGTATTTGTACCGACGACGTGTGTGTTCTGAGAACAGTGTTGTCGTCGAAGAAGAATGTATCGTGTTCGTCCCTTGCGGGGTGGTTTTCGTCCATATTTAGTGCAGTGAAGTTGTAGAAGGCACCTTCCACTTCCCTGTCGTCCACCACAGCAAAGCCCATGGATATTAGTATGTCTAGCAGTTCGTAGTACACCTTTGTGAGAATGTGGTGTGCTCCTAGTCCCATGCCGAAAGTTGCTCCGGGTAGAGTTGTGTCGATTGCTGAGTCGTTTAGTGTGCTTTGTAGGTGTTCTGTTTCTAGGTTATTTTTTTTTGTGTTGTAGATTGTTTCGAAGAGTTGTCGTAGGTCGTTGACCGTTGCCCCGTATTCTTTTCTTTCGTGTGTTGGTATGTTTTTTATTTCTTTGTTTAGTAGAGTTATTGTACCTTTTTTGCCTAGGAATTTGAGTCGTACTTGTTCAAGTTGTTTAAGGTCTTTGGCGGCGTTTAGTTCGTTTTGGATGTTGTTTTTGGTGTCTGTGTTTATGTTCATGTTTTTTTCAGCCTTACTGTTGCTTGTGTTGTCGTTCATTTTTGCCACCTTGTTGTAAAGTTGGTTATAATTTTTTGATTGTAGCACATTTTTGGCAAGAGTTCAACACGAACGCACGCACGCCACGCACCGCACCGGCACCGCCACGCATTCCACGCACGCCACGCACGCCACCCTCCACGCCACCCTCCACGCCACTCCACGCACCGCCAACAGACGCAAAAAACCCCCACAAACACTAAGTGCTCGCAGGGGTATACGTCGACAAACTAATACTCAGCCCGCAAAGGGCAAAGCAGTAACATCAACTATAGGTGCTTCTCAATAGCCTTTTTGTAAGCAGTTATAGGCTGTACCCCAATAATCTGCTCAACTACTGCACCACCCTTAAACAAAAGCACTGTCGGAATACTCCGAATTCCGTACTCCGCTGCCGTAATAGGATTCGCATCCACATCAAGCTTCGCAACTGTTGCTCGACCATCAAAATCTTGACCAATTTGCTCAATCACAGGTGCAAGCATCAAGCATGGTTGGCACCACTCTGCCCAAAAATCTACTAGAACTGGAACAGATGAATCGAGTACTTGTGTTTGAAAATCAGCGTCCGTAACATGTAAAGCCATAATAGCCTCCTAAAATAAACATACCGAAGAGAGTTCCGCCCCCCAAGGCATATTGCTAAGTATTTAATAGTATCTTTAGGGTCGACAATGTGTCAAACAATTTTATCGTAATTAACTAAATTAACTAAATCAATAGTATTAACACAACCAACAGTTAGCCAACACTGCCAACAGTTAGCCAACACACACAGTATACACTAATCTAAATAAATTGGCTACAAACATCCTAAATTAATTCACAACTAGTGCGTTGGGGGCAATTATAACAAACTTTTCCGGCTCGTGTAAACATAAATGTGCAACCACGGATTATCCCCGGACGGGTCAGTGCAAAATCATATTTAACAGGGTCTTCAGGTGAAATACTGCTGAAAAAATCTGTTACGATACCCATATTTTTTTTACTGGCGTTACTGCTTTGTATCAAAGCGATTCTTTGGGCAAACTGCGTAATGTGCACATCTAGGGGGACGCTTAGAATGCTCGGCGTGTAGGCGTTCCAAAGCCCCAGATCGATATTATCCTTGCGTATCATCCATCGCAAAAACATGGACAACCGTTTCGCCGCCGATTTATCCACCTGAGCAAACATCATCTTTACGCCAGAAGTGAGGGGGATATTGTTGCGAAAGTGGTTATTGAATCCCCCCTTCATCACTGCAAACTCGGCACTGCCCATGTGATCGGTAGTGCTTAGCTTTTGCGAGTCCATGAGACCTTCCAACGAGCCGTACTCTTGGTACACCGACGCTACTAGGGCAATAATATTGGCAACGTCCTGCGAACTTTGAAAGCGGTAATAGAGGTGCTTGTTGGCGTTAATCGCACTCGAACGCATCGCCATGGGGTTGGTGCCGTATTCGTCAAACAGGTTTCCAAGGAACCCCTGAATAGCTTTAACATTACCATAAGCAAACATGGCGGACAGGAATGCTACGTATTCTACTTCATGGGTGCCCAAACCTTTTTCCATGGCGGTACGTGGGTAGGTAATGGGATCGGTGCCGATGAACTCACTGCGATGGTAGTATTCGTAAACATCCTCCAAGAATGCCACCACTTCGGTCGTATTTTTGCGATTATGTGTTGCGTCAGCCATATCAGCCCCCGTCATCCCACTAAACCTGCAAGCGTCGACTAATGTGTATGGAGTGCACAATACCCAGAAGGATTGCGAACGTTAGGTAGGACGAACCGCCGTAAGACAGGAACGGGAATGGGATACCGATGACGGGTATCAACCCAAGAACCATGTAGGTATTGACCACAAACTGAGTCAGGAGTAGTGTTGCCGTGCAAATGATAATTACCTTGGCAGGCATCTCCTTCACGTTGTAAGCACTAATAAACACAGTGTATATTAGAAAAAGAACCAGAAGTATGATAAACACACTCCCTATAAACCCAAACTCTTCGGCCGCAATGGTGAAAATAAAGTCGTTGTGTGGGTATGGTATAAAGTTGAGGTTCGACTGCGTCCCTTCCAAATAACCTTTCCCCGGAATACCACCAGCACCGATGGCAATTTTAGACTGTATCACCTGATAACCTGCGTTAAACGGATCGCGACCGGGATCAAGAATAACCATGATACGCTCACGTTGGTACGGCTTGAGGATGCTCCAAACAAGGGGCAAAGATAGCACTGACAACACACCAAAACTAATCAAAACATACAGACGCAAACCAACGGCTAGAATCAACAAACCAAACATTAATACGTAAACAAGTGCTGTACCCTGATCGGGTTGAAGAATGATAAGAAACATGGACACCAGTACAGGAATGGAGTATCGGGCAACACCAAGGAAACCCAGAAGACGACCATCGTAATTAAGAAACATGGTTGCTGTAAGGATAATCGTCGCCACTTTCATAAACTCAGACGGCTGCAAAGAGAAGAAGCCCACGTTAATCCAGCTACGTGCACCGTTAATCGGGGGGGAAAAGTACAGCACAAAAATCAGTAGACCGACGCCGAGTATGAAAATATACAGGGCAAAATGTATCCACAGGCGGTAATTAATAAACGAGAAGATGAAGAACAGTGTAATGCCAGCGAGGACAAAAACTATTTGTTTAAGGTAGTAGCCTTTATTCACATGCCCAAGTGCAGTATTGTAGTCAGCACTGTAGATAACCAGTATGCCCAGAATCGACAGCAAAAAGTACACGAAAATGAGCTTGTAGTTCATCACCAGTATCTTTTCCATCATAGCATCAAACATATTGCAACCTCATGTAACAAATCCACACATACCACCAGCAGTTTACTCTTCAGAGTCCGCTTCGAAATACCCCATATCAACCATTTTGTTGATTATCCTACGGGCAACAGGTGCCGCTGCTCCCGATCCCGACCCACCATGCTCGGCGAACACGGTAATCACGTATTTGGGGTTGTCCACAGGGGCAATGGCCACAAACCAACCATGGTCGCGTAAGTTAAATGGTATTTCATCTTTTTTGTATTTGGCAACAGCCTCCAAGCTGACAACCTGAGACGTACCTGTTTTGCCCCCAATTACCACACCTTTGGGCTTGGATCCCCGTGCTGTTCCTCGTCGCCCATTGCTTACACGAAACATCCCTTCGCGAACAGCCTCGATGCTGTCGTTACTCATCCCCTCCACTACCCTTGAGGCACGCGGGTAAGAGAGGTTTAGTGGTATATTTTTTGGTTCATAGCGTTCATTCATTTCAGGTTCCACAACTTCTTTCAAAACATGTGGTGTGTAGACAATTCCGCCGTTGAATAGTGCCGCTGTGGATACGGTTATTTGCAAGGGTGTGGTTGTGATGTACCCTTGCCCGATGGAGGTGATTATGCTTTCACCAGGGAACCAAACGCTCCCCCTATCCTCTTTCCATGTTTTGCTTGGGAAAAACCCTTTTCGCTCTGAAGGGAGATCGATCCCTGTTCTGTTGCCAAACCCGTAGCTTGTGGCGTATTTGTTGATAGTATCAATCCCCATGAGGAGCCCGAGGTTGTAGAAATATATATCGCAAGATTCTTCTAGAGCCCTAACAGCACTAATATCCCCGTGCCCACTTCGTCGCCAACAGAAGTAAGACTCGGTTCGTGAGTAGGAGAACGATCCACGGCAGTTAAACTGTGTTTCGGTGGTAACAATGTTGTCGTTGAGCCCACCGGCGAGCATCCATAGTTTAAACACCGACCCAGGGGGGTACGCACTGGATATTGCCCGATTGATGAACGGCTTGTTCTCTTGCCCACGGATTGTTCGCAGGTAATCTGTGTCGACCATGGGGGTAAACTGATCTAGATCGTATGTTGGTGCTGAGAAGAGTGTTAGCAGGGAGCCGTCGGAGATATTCATAACAACTATGGCACCTGTTTCGTTACGACTTTTCATAACGTCATAAGCGTACTGTTGTAGTTTGGCGTCGATGGTAATATGAATATCGGAACCCTGCTGTGGATCCTTTTGGCTCAAAATGCCCAACCGACGCCCACGGGAGTCAACACGCACCTGCATGGCTCCATCAGTGCCCCTCAATACTTGATCGTAATACGACTCCATGCCGTTTACGCCAATACTATCACCAGGGCGAAACTCGTCGGAAAGGCTGAGCGTCGCCTTGCTCACCTCCCCCACATAACCAAGGATGTGGGTCATGGATTGAGGGTATAAATATTTACGCACCCCTTCGTTATTGATTATCAACGACTCGAACTCGTTCTTATGCTCATAAAAGTAGGATACCTGCGTAAAATTTAGCCCCTTGGCAATAACAGCGGGGTAAAAATATGTGGCACTTTTGACGCTTTCCATGGCGGCTGTCATGTTGATGGGCACATGTTCGTTGATGCGGTTGAGTATATCGGGAACATCCTCTCCCCGCGTTAACGGCAGGTGCAGGGAGAATGTTGGCTGATTGGAAACAAGTAGCTCTCCGTTTGTGTCGTAAATATAACCGCGTTCTGCATAAATAGGTAGAATACGGATATGGTTGTTTTCCGCTAAATCGTTATAATATTTATGGTTGTAAACTTGCAAGAAAAATAGGCGAGCAACTAGGATTATGGTCAAAAATATTGCAATGTAAATTACGTAGTAACTATAACCACGCAGTCTATCGCTGTCCTCATCTTTCAATACGGGTAACTGCATCTTCTAAACCTTCCTAAAAAGCAGAATGCGTAATACAATAATCACAGCATAGTCCGCCAAAATGTGAAGCATAATACCCCAAATGTAGCTCCCATTAAAAGGGAACATTAAGTATGCCGTTATGATATTGTACAGTGCCACAATACTGAAGTAGTTTAGCAATGTAAAAACATAGGAGCTCTGACTGTAAAGCTTGCGAGTGTAGTCGTACAAGAGGTAGAGAGCCAGTATCAACAAAAAACCTATGCCAAAATATAAACCGCTATCGATGTCATAAAAAAAACCGTACACAATCGAAACAGGGATGAGAGACTGAGGGGTAATGCGGTGGATCAAAACCACAAAAGGGATAATCACAAAACCCAAAAAAGACACAAACGAAAATGCTATGGGTGCACCGTGCATCGCAATATATATGAACAGCAAAAGGGCAAACAGTTTAGCAGAAGCAACCCTAGTTTCCCTTGATAATAAGGACATAATCCACCCTGTTTAAATCAGCAATATAACGCATACTAAAATAACGGAACAAACCCGATTTCGCAGGATGAACTTCCGTTATTTCTGCAACAGGAATACCCGAAAAATATATGCCACCAAGACCAGACGTTACCAATAAATCACCAACCTCAGGGTTGGCCATAATGTCGTAATACTCAACTAGCAAGGAACCTTTACTGTCGCCATGGATCATCCCCAAAACTCCAGATCGCTCATTGCGAACACTCACATAGGTGTCGGACTCCAATATGGACGATATACGAGAAGACGAACGGTACGTTTCAACCACCTTGCCCACAAGACCGCTAACATCAACAACAATATCGTTAACCTCAATCCCATCAGACGACCCCTTGTTTAGAAGGTAGTAGCTGGAAAAACCATACAAATTACGAGAAATAATTTTCGCTGGGGTGTACTCTAAAGAGCTATCCCTGAAAAACCCGAGAAGACTGACCTGATCGTTAGCGATAATTTGCTGACGAAGCCTAACGTTAGTGAGCATCATCAATCGCATCTCTTCACGCAACTGACGATTCTCCCCCTGCACGTCAACAAGATAGATGTAGTTGTTTACCAAGGATGAGGCAAAGCTTTTTACGCGATCAATATTGTAGATAATCGGATTGATGATATTTCCAACAGCACCTCGTACGTGGCGTTCAATGTTGGGGTTTCGGCTCTGAAAGATGAGCAAAACACAAACAACACCCACAACTATTAGTACTTTTTTCCACATATCAAACCAAGTAATTATTTTTTAATTTCAGTCGTACCCCTGCGAATACGAACCACGACCGACAACCACGAACCCCCGACCGCTAAGCCAACCGCGAGACCCCGACCGCCGCGAGACCCCGACCGCCGAGACAGCAGCCTACGTAATTGCTATCTTTTTGAGCAGATCCATATTCTCCAACGCCTTACCGGCACCGTTTACCACGGCGTACAGTGGTTCGTCATGAATAATAATGGGCAACCCTGTTGCATCTTCGAGCACCTTGTCCAGATTTTGTAGCAAGGCACCCCCGCCGGTGAGAACAATGCCTCTGTCCATGATATCGGATGATAATTCGGGTGGTGTTTTTTCTAGTGCGATACGTACAACTTCGATAATTTCGTTAATTGCTGGCGACATCGCCTCGCTAATCTCCTCCATGGTAATGTTGATGGTTTTGGGGATACCTGTGAGTAGGTCGCGTCCTTTGACTTCTTTGAAGGTTTTGCCGTTATCGCCGTCGCCATGTGGGTCTGCTGATCCGATGGCGATTTTCACCGCTTCTGCACTGAGTGTGCCCACAAGCAGGGAGTATTTTTTCTTGATGTAGTTGACAATGGAGTCGCTGAGTTCATCGCCGCCAACGCGTACTGAGCTAGAGTACACAATGCCCGACAGTGATATTATGGCAACTTCGGTGGTGCCGCCGCCAATATCCACAATCATGTTGCCGCTTGGTTCTTGAATGGGTAGCCCTGCACCAACAGCTGCCGCCATTGCTTCGTCAAGTAGGAACACTTCCCGTGCACCAGCTTGGTACGCACTATCCTTCACGGCACGCTTTTCAACTTGGGTAACCCCCGATGGGACACAAACAATTACTCGCGGTTTGAACCTGCTTTTAAACGGTGATTCGCCACGCACAGCGTTCATGAAGTGTTTGAGCATCTGCTCCGTTACTTCATAATTGGCAATAACGCCGTCTCGCATGGGTCGTATGGCTGTAATATTTGCGGGGGTACGCTCCAGCATCTTCTTGGCATCGTGCCCAAAAGCGATAGGTTTTTGATTAGCCGTGTTGATGGCGACAACAGAGGGTTCGTTGCAAACTATCCCTTTATTTTTCATGTAAATAAGGGTATTCGCCGTACCTAGGTCGATGGCGAGACCGTTGGATGGAACTATATTAAAACTGAACATAGATAGTTGTGGCTCCTTTGTAAACACAAATATAACAAATCTGTTTTATTCTACAACACACAACACCTTTTAACAAGTAAAATATTGAATAATATGTAACTTTAATGTAATATACTTGTGGTATCAAATAGTCGGTACTTTTAAAAGGAGACAACCCAAATGAGCAACACCACTGAAAATAACCAAAACAACCCCGAAACCATCGCCTACCAAGACTTTCGACTCGAAAAAAAAACTAACCTCGAAAACGCAAACATACCCCCATACATTAGCTCTTACACCAAAAACAAAGACATACAAACAGCCCTGCCATACAACACAATGGACAAACCAACCCTCGAATCCGAAAACGTGGAACTAATACTAGCAGGCAGAGTCATGGCAATGAGGAAAATGGGGAAAGCAAGCTTCTTCACCATCGCCGATCGCACGGGAAGTATTCAAATCTACATCAAAATAGGTAACCTCGACGACAATAGCAAAACTGTGGTGGAAAACATGGACGTGGGAGATTTCCTCGCATGCCATGGCGTACTCTTCAAAACAAATACCAACGAACTCACACTCAAAACTCACAAAGTCGAAATGCTAACAAAATCACTGGCAGGACTGCCCGAAAAATGGCACGGACTCAAAGACGTGGAAAAACGATACCGACAACGATACAACGACCTTGTCATAAACAACGACATCAAACAAAAATTTATCATCAGATCAAAAACCGTAAGCCATATCAGAAACTACCTCGAAAACCTCGGCTTCTACGAAGTCGAAACACCAATGATGCACACACTCGTTACCGGAGCAGCAGCGGAACCGTTCTCAACACACCACAACGCACTCAACATGGATCTCTACCTACGCATCGCCTCAGAACTACACCTCAAACGACTCGTCGTTGGCGGGTTCGAACGCGTATTCGAACTCAACAGAAACTTCCGAAACGAAGGGGTATCAACACGACACAACCCCGAATTCACAATGATCGAATGGTACATGGCGTACTCCAACTATGAACAAATAATGGACATGGTACAAGACATCATCACAACAGCAGCCGTAAACATACTCGGCACAGGAACAATCCCTTACGGCGACAAGGTTCTCAACCTGTCCCAACCATGGGAAAAACTCACAATGTTTGACGCCATACTCAAACACTCATCACTGCAACCCGAAAATATTACAGGTGAAGAAAATCTCACGAAAACACTGCAAACACTAGGCATCAAAAAAGAAGACAGCTGGGGAGCAGGACGCATGCTCGCCGAAGTATTCGAAGAAGTTGCCGAAAAACACCTCTTCCAACCAACTTTCATCATCGACTTCCCCACCGAAGTTTCACCACTAGCAAAAGCCAAAGATGATGACCCAAATACCACCGAAAGATTCGAACTCTACATCGCAAACATGGAGGTCGCAAACGGCTTCAACGAACTCAATGACCCCATAGATCAGTACGAAAGGTTCAAAAAACAGCTAGAAGATCGCGACGCCGGCGACAAAGAAACAACGGACATGGACGAAGACTACATCAACGCACTAGCAGTGGGGCTACCACCAACCACCGGCATCGGCGTGGGCATCGATAGGCTCGTCATGCTACTCACCAACTCACAGTCCATACGCGAAGTGATACTGTTCCCCCACATGCGTAGCGAGCATGAGTAGGTGTTGGCGTTGTGCACCAAGCTGTGCCATTGAGCCCCACGGGCGGAATATGGTAAGGGGGGGGTACGTTGTGCCGGCAACGTGCTGACGTGCGAGCATCATTCGGCAACGTGCGGGCATCATTCGGCAACGTGCGAGCATCATTCGGCAACACAACACGACGGACGTGCGAGCATCATTCGGCAACGTGCACGACGTGCGAGCATCATTCGGCAACACAACACGACGACCGACAGACGGAGCAACCCGACGCCACGACTACCCCTCGACAGCCCGACGACCGACAGACGGAGCAACCCGACGCCACGACTACCCCTCGACAACAACAATAAACGGTGCCTTCACCTTGGTGTACATCTTTTTCACTTGCGACACCGTACCCCGTAGCACCTGATAGTTTTCACCGTCAATGTCGATGATTACGCAGACCCTACGCAGATGGAGCTTCTTTTCAATACTCTGCAGGTCAGTGTTGACCACCCTGTCCAGTGAATACGGTCGTTCCATGAAAACTACTGTGCGATCGTTTGCCACCATATCTTTGAAGAATGTTTTGCGTTCGTGTGGTTGCTTTGGGGGGAACCCGAGGTATGTGAAGGACGTTGCACAGAACCCACTAATGGAGAGCCCAGCAGAGATACTGCATGCTCCAGCGAGGGGCACAACATCCACTCTGGAGCGGTAACATTTGTCTATGAATTCGTAATCGGGATCAGCAATGGCGGGTGTACCATTGTCGGAGAAAAACACAACATTTTCGTGGCTTTTGGCAATATGCTTGCCCAGCCAAGATTTATATTTTTTATCACTGTGCTCATTTAGTAGGTAGAGGTTGAGTATCCCCTTGCTTGTGTCGCTTTCTGAGCTAGTGTAGTCGGTATCATGGTGAATCGTTCGTACGTTATTCGTCATCCCTAGCTCAGCCAAAACTTTCATGGCAACAGATCGTTCTTCACCGATAACGGCACAGCAGTTTTCGGCAATACGCCTGTGTTGTGCTGGTATGTTGGAGAAGTCGCCACCTAATGGCAGAGCCATTACAAAAATAGTACACTTATTCTGAGTCATAAAACATTGCTCCGTTAATGTTATATTACCCTTTAATAATAGTAGTAATATCGGGCGATTTATCCACTTTCTCTTACGATTGATTGATGACTGTTAGCCCGCCCATGTAGGGTTGTAACACTTCAGGAACAAGTATGCTTCCGTCCTCTTGCTGGTAGTTTTCCACTATGGCAACCAAGGTACGACCCACAGCTAACCCTGAGCCGTTTAGTGTGTGTAGGTATCGGTTTTTGTTTTCGTTTTCGGGGCGGTAGCGAATATTCCCTCGGCGTGCTTGGAAGTCTTCACAGTTGCTGCATGATGATATTTCACGGTACGCCTGTTGACCGGGTAGCCATACTTCAACGTCGTATGTTTTGGTTGATCCAAACCCTGTGTCCCCGCTACAGAGTACGATTACGCGGTGGTGCAGGTTTAGTGCTTCGAGGATGCTTGTGGCACTGGTAACAAGGTTGTCTAGTTCTTTGTAGGAGGTTTCTGGCGTGGAGAACTTGACGAGCTCAACTTTTTGGAACTGGTGTTGGCGTATTAGTCCACGTACGTCTCTGCCGTAAGATCCTGCTTCGCGTCGGAAGCATGCGGAATACCCTGTGTAGCTGATGGGTAGGTCGCTTTCGGGGATAACTTCGTCGCGATGTGTGTTTACGAGGGGTACTTCGGTTGTGGGGATGAGGAAGAGGTCGTCCCGTTCGCATAAAAACAGTTCGTCTTTGAATTTGGGGTACTGACCGCTGGCAAACATGCTGTCTTTGTTAACGAGGTATGGCACGGATAGTTCAACATATCCGTTATTGGTGTGTGTGTCGATCATGAAGTTGATGAGAGCACGTTCCATTCGTGCTATGTTACTTCTCGTTACGGCGAATCGGCTTTTGGCGATTTTTGCCCCTTGTTGGAAATCGACACCTCCAGTTGGTTCGAGGATGTCCCAGTGGTTGAGCGGTTCGAAGTTGAGTTTGGGTTTTGTTCCCCATTCGCGTACAAATTGGTTTTGGTCTTCGTCGTCTCCTAATGGTACGGAGTCGTGTAGTAGGTTTGGTATTTCTACAAGGAGTTCGTCGAGTTTTTGTTCGGTGGATTCTAGGTTGTTTTCGAGTAGTTTTATTTCGTCGGACAGTGTTGCGACTTGCGTGCTAAGTGTTTGGAAAAGGTTTTCGTCGCCATTTTTTTTAGCTTCACCGATTTTTTTACTTAGTCCACCCTTCTCGGCTCTTTTGGATTCGAGGTTGGTGATTGTAGTCCGCCGAGTTTTGTCTAGGCTTACCACTTCTTTGAGGTCGATGTTGACCTTTCGTTCTTGGAGTTTTTTTTCAACGTAGTCGTATTTTTCGCGTATTAGGGTTATGTCTATCATAGGGCACCTCGGTATATTTGAGCCATAGTGTTGGGGGTCTGTGTAGCTCTTACTGAGCTTTCCAGAGCTTTGCTGCTTTTTTCATATATTTTTTTTCTATTCGCGTATTTCCACCATCAGCGTTGTTTTCTTGGTAGAGTTTTTGCAGGTTGTTTAGGGTTTTGTCGTATTCCTTTCGGTTGCCTAGTTTGTAGTATGCTTTTGCTAGTGTAAACTGTGCTTCGGGTAGTGATTTACTGTTGGGGAAGGCGTCGTAAGTTCCTTCTAGCCTGCGAACTGCCGCGTCGTAATCTTTGTGTCTGACGTATAGTTCGCCAACGTGTATTTCTGCGTCAAGTATCCTGTTTGTGGATATTGTTTCTAATTCTGAGGCGTTTGAGTTCATGTAGTATTCGGGGTATGTTTTTTTCAATTCGCCAAATGCTATTAACGCTTGTTGTTGGTAGTCTACGCGTCTGCCCTTCCCTTTGTAGAGTTTGTGGTAGGCGTAAGCGAGGTTGTAGATAACTTCGGGGGAGTCGTAATCGAGCCTGTAGAATTCGAGGTAAACTTGGTATGCTGATATTGCGTTGGCGTACTCTTTGTTGCGTATGTACCCGTCGGCAATGCCTAGTTGCGATCTTTTGGCGTCAACAACGGTGTTGGATAGTATTAGTGCTTTTTGGAATTCAGATATTGCCAGCGGACGCCAGATGAAGCCCCCTGTTCGTTCGAGGTGAATATCCCCTTTGTTTAGGTAGTAGGCGGCGTCTTTGGTTGGTCGTTCGCCGAAAAACAGGAATGCTGAGGCACTGGACGGAGTAGCGACAAAAACTGTGAGCATGATTGTGGGCAGGGCAATGGATAGGATAAGGGCTAGGAGTGTACGGCGTAGTCTGCCTGCACCTTCAGGGTGGTCGATATGCAGTTGAAGCGTCTTTTTGGAAAACATGATAACCCCCAGCAACAATTATTTTGGCGACTGTCGTTGTTTAATTAAATGAATAGCAACCAAAATGGATTATACCACATACGATACGCCTTGTAAAGGGCTGAAACATACTCAGTTGAAAAATTATTTAGATTGGAGTGATTATCTCGGGCACGCAGGCGTGTTTTTTAGGGGGGGGGAGTTAGGGAGGGGGCTAGGAAGAGGGGGGTGGGAGGCTCGTCAGGGCATCTTGCACCGCTAAAATATCCTTTGTAATCTGCACCTTGAGTTGCTCAAGGGACGGGAAATTTATGTCTTTGCGAATGTACTTTGTAAGGTGAAGGGTTACGTAGCGTCCATGAATATCGCCTGTGAAGTTGAGCAGGTATGCTTCAGCACGTTGCTCTACTGTGGGGGACGTGTGGGAGGATGTGTGGGAGGTTGTGCGGGAGGATGTGCGGGGTATGGATGGTCGTTTGCCTATGTAAATTGCACATTGGTAGGTGTACGTCTTACTAGCACCGCCATCACCAGCACCGCCAGCACCGTCGCCCATAATCGTCGGCTCGATGCTACTGAACACTGTGGCGTATCCGGCGTAAATGCCGTCGTTGGGTAGTAGTTCGTTCTCCCAGTCCAGATTTATTGTTGGGTACAGTGATTTGCTTCCGATGCCGTCGCCGTGCACGATTTTCCCTGAGAGAGTGTAATACCGTCCCAGCATTGCGTTTGCGAGGTCTAGTTTGCCTGCCATGAGTGCTTGTCGTATGTTTGTGCTCGACACAGAGATACGTTCCCCGTCATCACTAGTGCCCCCCTCCCCGCCACTGAGCACAAGGCTTTCGGGGTTAATCATCACTTGTTTTAGTATTGAGAGGTTGACTGTTTCCGGTGCAGTTTGGCACATTACGCGTAGTTTTTCCACAGTGCCCAAGCGATTTTTGCCAAAGTTGTAGTTATAGCCGACGCTAATATTTTTGGCATTTAGTTTATGTATGAGTATGTTGTTGAAGAAGTCTTGTGGTTCGATGTTTTGCAGTTCGCGACTAAACGGCATGAATACGATGTAGCTGGGGTTGTATTTGCGGAGTAGTTCCACTTGTTGTTGGTGTGTGGATAGCAGTTTGCTTTCGTAGGGTATTACTTTGGATGGATGGGGGTAGAGGGAGAGGATTAGTAGTTTGAGCTCCCCCTCTTTCGCCGCGTTCTGCCCCATGGCGATTAGTTTGTCGTGTGCTTTGTGTACCCCGTCAAAGTTTCCGATAACGATGGATGTTGGTTCGTTCAGGTTTGGAATATCGTAGTAAACTTTCATTGTATCGTTATGCCTCGTCAATTTTTACAAACAGCCGTGTGCCGTGCGTGCCCGTGTGGTGCCGTGTGCCGTGTGCCGTGTGCACCCTACTTCATGGGGTCGTTGCGTGGATCATCGTGGTAGAATTCGTTCCCATGTGTGTCATTGTCTTTGTTGAATTCCGATTCCATCACCCTGTGCACCCTTTCGTGCAGGTCGTCGTGTCGTTTTTTGGTAATTTTTACGGCACGCCTGTGTGCACGTCTTTTCTGATACATTTCACGCATTCTACCCAGTATCATAAGGGGTATTCCGAGGATAAACATTAGCATTCGCATTACCCATGGTATCCCTTTGTGGCGAGTAAAGTGTTGTAGCATCATGAGTCCGGTCATTGCTGATGAGATGTTGAGTTTTGGTGCTACAAATTTCATGAGTTTGATGTACCACAGTATTAGTGCGGTCATGATGTCGCGAATCATCCCACCGAGTCGTAGTGGTTTGCCCCATCCGTCCCCTTCAAATAGTCCGTAAAGCACGGGTAAAAGTAGTAGTGTGAGGAATGTGGAGAATATGAGTCCGTAAAGGATTGATTGCGACATTGCTTGCCATAGTTGTGCTGTTGCTGAGTCGTAGATGTATGTTAGGTTTACGAAGTCGATGGTAAACTTGAATGCAAATGGTAGCAGAGCTATGGATGCGGTAATGGCTGTGAGCAGAACAGGACGCAGACGTGTTGCACCACCTTCAATAATCGCTTCTCGCAGTGGCATACCTCGTTTTCGTAG
This sequence comes from uncultured Deferribacteraceae bacterium, assembly GCA_947313825.1. Taxonomy (GTDB): domain Bacteria; phylum Chrysiogenota; class Deferribacteres; order CAMZNJ01; family CAMZNJ01; genus CAMZNJ01. Next base: position 24,692 of record CAMZNJ010000040.1, read on the forward strand.
CTGGTTCATGTAGTCGATGAAAATGATTCCGTTGTTTACCACAATCCCTGCTAGGGATATGATGGCGAGGAATGTCATGGTTGCAACGAACTGACCTCGCATGATACCTAGACCAAGCAACACACCACCAATGGCAAGGATAATTGTTACAATAATTATTGCACCTTGTCGGAAGGAGTTAAACTCTGCTAGCAGAACGATGAATATTAGCATAAGGGATACACCTAACGCTTTCCCTAGGAATGATGTTGCTTCTGAGATATCCTGTTGTTCCCCTGTGAAGTCGTAGGTAACCCCTTGTGGTAGTGGTTGAAGTTCTAGTTCAGCTGTGAGTTCGGAGATAATCGATCCAACCGTATTAATGTCTCGATCAAGGTTAGAGCTAACAGTGTAGACGCGTCTATACGCTTCACGCCTCAACGCCCCTTCGCCAGCTTCAAGGCTAATGGTGGCAACGCTAGAGATTGGTACGCCCACCCCTTTGTTGTTTGTGATGATGATGTTGTCGAGTTTTGTGTAGTCGTTGTAGTATTCTTCGGGGAACACAAGGTTTATGTCGTAGCTATTGCCATCTTTGCGGAAGGTGTCCAGTTCTGTGGGGTTGATGATCTGGTTGATTTGGCTGGCAACCATGGCGGGGGTAAACCCTAGCATGGTCGCACGCTCACGATCCACTCTAATCGTTGCTTGTGGGTTCCCTGCCTCGGCGTTGCTGTCGATATCGCGTACGCCATCGATGGTTGCGAGTATTGCTTCAACTTGAACCACACCCTCTTGCAGTGCGGAGTTGTTGCTCCCTGAGAGTCGCATGTTGAATGGTCGTCCGCCGCCGCCGGATGGTGGTCCATCAGTGCTAGAGACGTCAACGGTTACTCTTGCACCCGGTATTTTCCCGAACTTTTTTCGTAGTTCATCTATGGCAATATTGTGGTCGTAAGCAAGGTCTGTGGAGCCGTAAAGGAATATGGTAACGGTTGCACTTCTGGTTCCGATATCGGCCAAGACGTTGTCTGATAAATCCCCAAGGTATTTTTGTGCATACTCTTCAATGGGGGCTACAATGGCATTGGTGGAATTGAGGGTTGAGCCTTCGGGTGTGCGAATATTAACGATAATACTGTCGGGGGCGGATTCGGGGAAGAAGATTAAGCCACGGTTACCTATGGCAAAAATGGGGAAGGATGCCATGAAAACTATACCCGAAACTAGAAGCACACGTTTTTTGTTGTCCAACAAAACCGTAATGCTTTTGCGGTAGTAGCTTGCTAAGCCCCACTCTTTTGCGTTCCCCACCTGTTTTTTCGGTATTTTCATGAATGTTGCACACAGCAGGGGGTTAAATGTTAGTGCTATAGATAGGGATGCAATTAGCACAACAATAATGGTGGAAGGGAAGACGGACATGAACTGACCGATAAGCCCTGGCCAAAATGTGAGGGGGAAAAATGCGGCAATAGTGGTGGCTGTGGAGGCGATAATCGGCCAACCAACTTCGTCCACAGAGGTTATTACGGCATCGTAGCGGGACTTACCCAAACGAAAATGACGATAAACATTCTCAACAACAACAATGGCATTATCAACAAGCATACCTAATGAAATAAGGATGGCACCTAATAATACGGGGCTAAGGTTGTAGCCAAGCAACCGAATAGCAATCATGGACATGAGGAGGGACAAGGGGATGGCAAACCCCACAAACACGGCACTACTGAAACCGATAAACAACACTAAAACCGCCATGAGAACAATAAGGGAGGTGATGATGGAGTTCTCCAAATCGCTAATGAAAAGCTTGATGGTTTTGGAGGTGGAGAAAAGGGTGATAACCTCTACGTCGTTGTTTAGTGATTCCTCAAACTTTCTGCTCACCTCGTCCATTCTTCTGGTTACGTCAACAATGTCTGTACCCTGACGAGACTTGACGGAAACACTAATGGTATTCTGAAGGTTATTCCTGCTGTAGCTCGACAGGTCTTCGTAAGCAAACGATGCTGTTCCAATATCGGAGATGTAGATGAATTTGTTGTTGCGGTATGCCACCGGCACCTGATTGAAGTCTTCAGGGTTATCGATGAGGTTTGGGACGGAGATACGGTAACCACTCGGACCTATCTCCACCGTACCGCCAGGGATAGCTGCATTAGCGTTAGTGATGGCTGTGCGTACCTCTTGAATGCTGATGTTGTACTGTTGCATACGAACGGGGTCAACAAATATCTCCACCGTATTTAGAGATGAACCAGTGAGGGTTACATTCAGGACGCCCTCAATGCTTTCGAGGGAATCACGAAGATCGTTTGCTGCTTCGTACAACTCCTCTTCACTTAGTACTAACGAGGATATGAGGTAGTTGTGGAATGGGAAGTCGTTGATGTTTAGTTCTGTAATAAGTGGGTCTGCATCAAGGTCGCTAGGGAGATCCCGTTGAGCTAGATCCACTGCCGACTGCAGGTCTACTAGCACCTCTGTTTGGTCGACAGTATCCTCAAACTGAATAAGTATATTGGAGAATCCCTGCGAACTTTTCGATTCAATCTTGACAATACCAGATATTCCTCGCACAGCGTCTTCAAGGGGGATAGTAACAAGGCTTTCCACTGTGGCGGGGCTAGCACCTCGATAGGGTGTGGAGATAAAGTAGTAGGGGAGGATAACTTCAGGTGTTGCCTCCCGTGGCATATTTTTGTAGGTGGAGAACCCAGCAATAAGCACAAATATCATTAATAGGAACGAGGCTTTGTTGAACTTCAGAACTAATCTAGTTAAAAACATATTTTACTCACTATAGTGCCTTAATCAATTCACCACACCCATGGTGCTACCCATGGCAGTGGTTGTACATATTGGAGTCCACCCCCTAGCCTTGTGGTGAGGGTATCTTAGTGCGAGTACCTTGGTACGAGTACGTCAAGCGGCTCCCTGTCTTGAATACTTCCCTTCGACTCCTTAAACTAAGAGCCCTTGGTCTTCATTGCGTCGTCTTCAGTAGTATTACCGCTACTTTTCTTTTTGCCTTTGTTGGTGGAATTTTCAGATCCCTTCCCTTTGTTGTCAGGCTTAGCGTCCCCTTGCGTGGTAACATCTAGCACCTTGGTGGTTTCAGCGATAAACCTTTGTCCTTGTATGATTAGTCGATACCCGTCGTCGATATTGTTATCGATAACAGCTATGTCCCCTACTGTACCTAAGAGTGATGGTACTATTTTTTTCAGGTCGCCGTCTTTGGTGAGATAAATAAACCTAGTGTCTCCTTTGGGCACAACAGCACTGAGGGGGATGGCGTATATGTTGTTGTAGGTGTGAGTTGTGAGGCTCACCGTTACGATATTGCCGGGACGCAACATTGAGGCTTGTAGCTCTTTGTTGTTACTTGTGTCGTATATGAGTAGTGTTGGTTTCGGTTGAATTTTCACCAGTACCCTGTAGGTGTTGGTTGCAGGGTCTGATGTGAGGGATATGCTTGATATCACCCCTTTGTAAGGCATGGCGTTGGGGTCGTTGCTACGCGTGATTGATGCTTCGCTGTTCATTTCTATGAGGTTGATATTTCTTTCTGGCACCCATATTTCTGCTTCTAAGTGGCTCATGTCTACTACTTGGAAGGCGACACTTCCTACGCTGGCGAAGTCCCCTTCTTTGAGTGGGATGCGATTGATTGTGCCTGTTATTGGTGATGGTAGTCGCGAGTAGCTTTCCATGGCTTTTGCTGTTTCGTATTGTGCTTCAGCGGCTTTCAGTTTGCTGCTGGACTGTTCTAGTTGTGCGTCGGAGTATGTTCCACTTCGTCGTAATCTTTGGGCACGGTCGTGGTCTCTTTTTGCGTTATCGAGGGATATTTTTGCCTGTTCTAGGGCTGATTGTTGAGCTTTGCTTTGTAGCTCGATAACGATGTCCCCTTTTTGCACCCTGTCCCCTTCGGCAAAGTTTACCTTTTGCACGTAATCTGCCAGTCGGAACGGTGTCGTAATGTCGCTAGCGGCTTGTATTTTTGATGATATTTCTATGCTGCTGGATATATTGCTTTTTACTAGTTCCATGGTTGAAACGTGCAGTCTCTTGTCTTTATTGGGTTCTTTGTTGGCGGAGCATGATATTAGTAGTAGTGCTAGTAAGGTCATTAAAGGGATAGCTGTCAGTATTTTTGTTTTGCTCATAGTTTTACCTGCAAGTTATTTTTATGTACATGCGTAGGAATCATATTTTAGTTAGGACAATTTTCAAACAAAATAGTTCTTTTATTACCGCATTCGTATTGTAACATTAATACAAAAAAAAACCAAAATCAATTAAAATATATCAACCGTGTAGCTTTATTTTACAAACGTCATGGTGCTTGTAAGCTTTATTTATTGCGTTGTAAGCATTATTCTGCAACAACCTTTTGGCATAAAAATAGCTAACGTAATCCTAAACTTACGATTTTTCTTGCCGATTTAATATTGTATGTGTTAGAGTAGTAGAAATATTATTATTACTGCCGTGCTGGCGACTAATCCCCCTTGTTTTCGTAGTTGCTTTATTTAAATTGATATACAATGAAAAAATAAATACAACAAACTGAGCTACACCTTTACATTTTGTTAACCAAACACACCTAGTTAACACAATTCTACCGTAAAGTCGTGCTCGAGGGTTTACACTATGAGAGACTTAGCCATCGGTGGACTAGCTTCAGGACTACCTACAAACGACATTGTCGACGCTTACGCTGCCTCCCTAAATATCCCCATTGATGCCGCCAACAAACAGGTCGACCTCCTCAAACTCCGACAAGACATCTACCGCGACCTCAACAAAAAAATGCAGGCATTCAAAAACAACCTCATCGACCTCAACCTCGCGGCAACATTCAATAGCAAACTCTCCACCAACTCCAACCCCAGCGTACTCTCGTTTATACCAAGTGCCACAACACCAATCGGAAGCTACCGCTTTGACGTACTACAACTCGCCGAACCCGCCCGTGCATCCTCCATATTCACCACAGGATACCTCTCCTACAAAGGAGCAAACGTCAACAGTGCCGCCGGTCGACCAACAATGTACGACCAAGTTGAAGGTCGCCACAATATTAGCATTCAAGACCTTGGACACTTCGACGGAACAGGTGGCTCAGGGGGCGGCGGATCTACTGATGCCACCCACAAAGTTTCTCCGTTTACCCAAACAGATGCCCAAGCCATCAAATACATTGCCGAAGTGCCCATCGATCCGGGTGGCGGAGGTAGCTCCAATCCCGACTACGACGTTTATGTCGGCTCATCAGTTATGCCGGGATACGCCAGTGATGGCACGTACGATCCCAATGCCACAGGGAAATACGTCAACAAAGAGATGCACGTCGGACTCCCCGACGGCTCAGGCGGATACTCAAACCTCAAAATAGTAAGTTTTGGCTCCCAAGGTACCGTTCTGCAAGACGATCTCAAAGACCTCGCACGAAAAATAAATGCAGTACTCCAAACCGATGGGCAAACAACTGGTAGCCCCATTGAAGTTGATGCCATCTGGGACACCGATGCCAATGGCTGGAGACTTGTCATAACCGACACAACTCCCGGTGCCGACAAAATGGACTTCAGCTTGCAAGCCCTCAGCTATGGAGGCGACTTCGGTGTTGACGAAATCGGATCAGACACCTACACACCGCCCACCGAACAAAAAGAGGTAAACCTTTACCAACGATTTATGTTCGCGAACATGAGCTCCTTCAACCTTGACGCCAATGTTGATGCCGACCCCGACCTTGACGACGGTGTTGTATCTGCCGACAAAAGCCTAAGCTACTCATTTAGCATGGACGTGGAAACTATCCCGCCAACAGTGCCTGCCACAATCCAAAGCGTCAACATCAGCATTAATTTCGACATCAAAAAAGACGAAACCGCAAACGACGTCATGGCAAAAATGACCAACGCCATGAACGACGCCATCAACACCCAAATGGGCACCAGTGATGTCAAATACTTTGTGCCCGCTGTTGAACGTGAAGGTACGGAATTCAAACTCGGGCTCTACGGCGGAAGCTCACAATACAAAATAACCAACCTCAACGAAAGCACAAACCTACTCGGCGGTATTAATCGCACCGAATACATCGACTCACTCCCTGTTAACCACTTTGTGGAGTATATTCCGGGATCAGGCGGTGGCGGTGTTGACGATGGCGGTGTTTCTGCGGGCGACGTTTGGATCGCCAAGGATATCTTCGAATTTGAAGACGGCAAAGTTGTTACCAAGCACACCAACGGACTCTCCGTGGACACAAGGTATATCGATACATGGGGGCGTGTTGCTTTCCCTGGCGGTGCATCGTCAGCATCGGAGCCCATCGAGTTTATCATCGACGGGGTAACACTTCCACCAATATATATCGACCTCGAACCAGGATACACCCTAACTGAAGTACTCTCAGACATTGAAGACAAACTCAACGACCAAATAAATAACTTATACCAAACCGGCTCCATGCAATACGTTGCCCTCAAGGCAGAACGCGATGCCACCTCGGGGGAATGGACAATTGCCACCTACGACGTTTCAGGCAAAGACCTCACCATTGCTGCCTCCCTTGACGATCCACTTGGCAGCGATGCCCTCGCACTCGCCCTCGGATTCGGCAACATCTCCACCAACAAAACACAAACCATGGTCAACATGATTGCCGAAAAATCAGCACGCAACCTCGAATTACGCCTTGGTGCAGGCATATCAGGCACAGACGACGACCCCAGCTTCTCCCATGGCACAGGTGCCGACGGGTTCTACCTATTCAACGCCAAAAATGCAGCCTTAATTCGCAATGTTGGATTTGCAACACCAAACTTCGCCACTGATGACCACTCTAGCGACCCCGCCAACTCCCTGAAAGAGGGGGGCTTCGTTTACGAAACCACATCGCGACCTGGGGATCTCGGTACAAAAAAATCTGTTTACACAAGTGGCGACAAAATATTTGACCCATCTGCCCTTGCTGGCTCAAGTTACAAAGAGATTCTCAACGGTCGAACCATTGCCGACCTTGTCAACAACGGCTTCTTCAACAGTAGCGTAACCAACGACAAACTGTTCTCATTCGAAGAAACAGAGCCCATAGACACCAACGGCGACGGCATACTCGACGGCACCAAGGTTCTCTACAATTACGGCATCCTCGAAATCAACGATGTCCAAATAAAAATACGGGACAACATGACCCTTTCCGAGATGATGGGGCTCGTCAACTCCAACCCTGCCCTCGATATCGACATGTACTACGACGAAAATGCCGAGAAATTTACCATCAACTCCCCCAACGGCAAACCTGTACGGATGACTGGCGACTCTACTGTTGGTGCCTTCAACGACCTACTCAACATGCGTTCCGACCGTGGTGCCCAATTTATCCAAGGCTTCACATCACCAAAACTTGACGCCGGCAACACCCTAAACAACGTATTGCCCGGCTTTTCCAAAGGTATCTTCACCATCAACGACGTTAGCATCTACTACGATCCATCAACCGACACCCTAAACGACGTAATGAACAGGGTCAACAAATCCAATGCCAACGTTATCATGTCGTTCAATTCTGGCACACAGTCCATCGAAATCCGATCCACTGACGGCACCGACCTCATCAAAATCGGCTCAGACCACGATACCAAAGCCGGCAACTTCCTCGAAATCATGAACCTCACAACCAATGCCAACAACCCCATCTACCTCGGCAGCACAGGACATGGTGCGGAATTCGACCTCAACGGCATTCGCTACACCTCAGAAACCAACAACCTAGAGGACATCATCGAAGGTGCAAGCATCACCCTTTACAGCGAAGGCATTACAGTGGTGGACGTAACCGTGGACACTGAACCAACCATAGACGCAATGGCATCGTTTGTCGCCAACTACAACGACATCATGACCTACCTCACTGCCGACACTGGCGAACGCAAACGACTCGAACAATACAAAAACCCACTCTCAAGCCAAGACGCCGCATCCATGAGCGACAAAGAGATCGAATCCTACAAAGAAAACTGGAAAAAATACCACACCGCTGACATCATACTCAGTGAAGCCACCATGAGATCCATTCGTACCAAAATGCGTACACTCGTCGGGAGCGAAGTCAAAGGCACAAGTGGACTAAACTTCCTGTCCGACTTCGACATCAGAATCATCGGCACAGGCGACAGCTTCGACGCCAACCTACTCCAAAAAGGACTACTCATGGAGGATACCACCGATATCGACCAAATCAAAAAACTACTGGAAAAAAACGACTCCTTCATGAACCTCGCAAAATTTGCACCCAACGCACTGCACCAATTCTTCTCTGAAGTAGAAACTATCGGCACAAACTCCCGCGATATCGGACTCTCACGACTCTACAACACCTACATCACCAACACAACATCGTTCACAGGACCCATACAATCCAAAATAAAAACTAACGGCTCAATCGACAAACACCTCGCTCAACTTTACGAAAGCATCGAAACAATATCAAGACGCAACGAACAAGCACTACGATCCCTCTCCGAAAGGTTTGTCAACATGGAGCTACGCGTCTCACAGCTACAATCACAATCCAACTACCTTGCACAACAACTAAATATTGGAGGTTAACTTATTGTACTATTGGACGATAGGTAATAACAAGAGTAATACATGGTCGCAACAATAGCATAACCCAGAATAGCCCAGCATAACCCAAGACAACCATGAATATACCACAACAGGGTACCATCCTACCAAAACCCTATGAGCATGGAGCGGATCAAACCTATGAGCACAGCAAATTACGCCAAAAACTACCTCCGAAACGCCGTGGAAGGTGCCTCAAACGGCACAATACTCGTAATGCTATTCGACGGACTTGTGAAATTCATCAACCTCTCCATCAAACATGTTGATGACAAAAATATTCAAGAAGCTCACAACTACATTATCCGCTCACAAGATATTGTCTACGAACTACTCTCTTCACTAGACAGAGAAGCTGGCGGCGAAATGGCAGACAACCTCGCAAGCCTCTACGACTACGTCATCCGCAAACTCGAAAAAGCAAATATTGAGAAAAATACTGCTCACCTAAGCGACGTTCTCGACATCATCCAACCATTGCGTACCACATGGAGAGAAGTGGTGGCACAGGAAGAAGCAAAAGTGGGCAAACCAACACCTACAACTGCTGCCACCGCAAGCATTAGTGGCAACAAACCCACAACAAACACCAACGAACAAACTAATACCGAACAACCCACAACACCGAACAGTGAGCCACGCCAACCAATAAACACACCTAATCAATACGGTGCCTATGCTCGACCCCAAAAACAAACCAACATCAAGGCAACCGAAACACCCGACCTGAGACCCAACAACAACAAGGGTACCTCTAGCCTCGATATTTCCGGCTAACCAACAACACCAACATGGCGGCTAACTATGGCAGGCAACTCTTACGGACGCAATTTCCGCATCACAACTTTCGGCGAAAGCCACGGACACGCTCTAGGCGTCATCGTTGACGGGTGTCCTGCAGGGCTCCACATCGACACACAATACATACAAAAACAACTCAACAAACGACGACCCGGCATAAAACCGTTCGAAACTCCACGACACGAAAAAGATGCGGTGGAAATTGTTTCCGGAATTTTCGAAGGCAAAACCCTCGGAACACCAATAACAATGATCATCCGAAACAACGACCACAATAGCAACGACTACAAACACCTGAAAAATACGTTCAGAACAGGACACGCCGACTACACATACCAACTAAAATACAACCACCGCGACCACCGTGGTGGCGGACGAGCATCCGCAAGGGAAACCATCGGACGAGTTGCTGGCGGGGCAGTCGCACTCAAAATACTGGCTCAGCACGGCGTTTCTATTTGCGGATACGTTGTTGGCGTAGGGGAAGCTTGTGCAACCATCGACCCAACTGAAGGGGCACACATGGTGGATTTCGACTTTGTTCACAGCGACCAAAATACAATCAAAGCACCACGACCACACGACTACAACACCATGATGGCCGCACTAGAGCACGCATGCCAAAATGGGCACAGTATCGGTGGCGTTGTGGAAGTCTCAATCTCAGGGCTAAAGGGGGGGGTTGGCGAACCTGTGTTCCGAAAGCTCAATAGCCAACTAGCAGGTGCTATCATGTCCATACCGGCCGTAACGGGCATCGAATTTGGACTCGGATTTCAATTTGGACATATGACCAGCAAAGACGTGGATACCCTCATTAGTAAGGGCAACAATACACGCAATAATCCGCCATCACCGCCAAATATATATGGTGGCATACAAGGGGGTATCTCCAACGGCGGAACGATTATTTTGAGGTACAGCATCAAAGCCCCGTCATCACTGCTCAAGGAGAACGCCACTCTAAGCAACGCCAGCACCACGGGTGCGAACACCACGGGTGCCAGCACCTCTAACGCGAACACCAACGTGGGAATTGGTGGTCGCCACGACTGCTTTGTTGGTAGCCGTAGCACCACGGGTGCCAGCACCTCTAACGCGAACACCACGGGTGCGAACACCACGGGTGCGAACACCACGGGTGCGAGCACCACGCGCGCGAGCACCCCGAACGCCAGCGCAACGGACGCCAGCGCCCCGAACGCCAGCGCCACGAACGCCAGCACCTCTAACGCGAACACCATGGGTGCCAGCCCTTCACGCAACCGCATGCGTGCAAGGTTCTCCCGCTAAAACCGTGCTCGCTTGGCACTCGATATGTCGAGCATGGCTCTGTGTAGTTGCATTTCCATGGCCATAAACTCTTGCGAGCCTGTTTTTGCATCTTTTAGGTTTGCTTCAACGTCTTTCCTACGCCTAGATGCCTCTTCGAGGTCTATCTCTCTGTCGAAAGATGCATTCTCCACAAGGAGGATTACTTCGTTATTTTTGACCTGTACGAACCCGCCATCGATGACGATGTATGTGTCTTCGCCGTCGATGGCGTACAGTACTTCCCCCATGTTCATTGCTGTCAATAGGTTCATGTGTTCTGGCATTATCCCCATTTCGCCTTCAGTTCCGGGGAGGTAGACGCTGTCCACCATGCTGTCCACGAGTATTCTGTCGGGGGCGATTACTTTTAAATGGATCTGATCTACACTATTCATAACAACACCTATTTACGACACTAATTTACAGCACTAATTTTGTACTTGTGCGTTCTCTTCCTGTTTTTTCTTATCCGCTTCATAGGCATCTATAACCTCTTGCAGTGTTCCTTTGAGTAGGAAGTAGCTTTCGGGGATATGATCGCCTTCACCTTTGAGAAGGGCGTCAAAGCTTGCGATTGTGTCTGCTAAGGACACATATTTGCCGGGAATGCCCGTAAACTGCTCAGCAACGTGGAACGGTTGCGACAGGAATCGCTGAATACGCCTTGCACGTGAAACCGTATCCCTATCTGTTTCGGATAATTCGTCCATACCTAGGATGGCGATGATATCTTGTAGATCTCTGTAGCGTTGGAGGGTTTCCTGTACACCGCGGGCGATGCGGTAGTGTTCTTCGCCGATGATATTGGGGTCCATGATTCTGGAGTTGGAGTCAAGGGGGTCAACGGCGGGGTAGATTCCGAGTTCAGCTATCTGGCGGGAGAGGACTGTTGTTGCGTCGAGGTGGGCGAATGTGTTTGCAGGTGCGGGGTCGGTGAGGTCGTCGGCAGGAACATAAACCGCTTGGATCGACGTAATGGAGCCTTTTTTCGTGGATGTGATACGCTCCTGCAGTGAGCCCATTTCTGTGGCAAGTGTTGGTTGGTAGCCAACAGCGGACGGCATGCGACCGAGGAGTGCCGATACTTCTGAGCCAGCTTGGGAGAAGCGGTAGATGTTGTCCACGAAAAGGAGTACGTCTTGACCTTCATCGCGGAACCGTTCGGCGATGGAGAGTCCTGTGAGGGCAACACGCATACGTGCACCTGGTGGCTCGTTCATCTGTCCGTACACTAGGGCAACTTTGTCTAAAACGCCGGATTCTTCCATTTCGATGTAGAGATCGCGACCTTCACGGGTACGTTCGCCAACGCCGCAAAACACGGATTTACCGCCGTGCCCCATGGCAATATTGTGGATGAGTTCTTGGATAATAACTGTTTTACCAACACCAGCACCGCCAAACAGCCCTGTTTTCCCACCTTTGCTGTAGGGTTCGAGGAGGTCGATGACTTTGATACCTGTTTCCAGAACTTCGTATGAAGTTTCTTGATCTTCATAGGAGGGGGGTGCAGCGTGAATGGAGCGGTATTCGTCTGCTTTGAGCTCGCCTGCTTCGTCCACAGCTTCACCGATAACGTTAATTATGCGACCGAGAACAGCATCTCCCGTGGGTGTTTTGATGGGCGACTGCGTGTCAACAATATCCATGCCACGAATCAACTCTGATGTGGTTGTCATGGCGATGGTACGCACTGCTCCCTCGCCAAGGTGTTGTGCAACCTCACAAACAATGCGTTCCCCTGATGGTGATTTTAGCTCGAGGGCACTGTAAATCTTAGGTGTGTACCCGTCGGAGAATTTAGCATCAACAACGGGTCCTATCACTCGAATAACCTTTCCAACTACTCTATCTGACATGGTAAACCTCACAAACTCAACTATATAATTATATTTTTAAACAAAACAGCTACAAAACAAAAGGGTTATGCCAAGGCCTGCACACCGTTGATAATATCAAGTAGCTCTCCAGTAATATTCGACTGACGTGCCTTATTTAGCTCGCTTTTGGTGGATTCAAGAAGATCTTTGGCGTTACGGCTGGCCGCATCCATGGCAACCATCCTCGCACCGTTTTCACCTGCAACGGACTCTAAAACAGCAAAATACAGGGTAAAGCGAATGTAACGCGGTATTAAATCTGCCAGAACAGCATCTGCTTCCGGTTCGAAATCGAATACGTCAAGGGGCGATACAGCGGTTTCGACAGAAGTGGTGTCCGCCAAAAGGGGCGTCTCGGAATTCTCGGAATTCTTGGAAACAGAGGCAGGGCTCGCTGTGGGAGAAATGGGCAGAAGCACCGAGTCAACTGGTCTCTGAGAGGCTGTGCTACGGTATTCGTTGCGAACCATGAGTACGCGGGTGTAGTCTCCTGCTACAAACATCTTGTCAATGTTATCAGAGATATCGGTGGCATCGGCATACGTAAACCCGTGGGGGTATGTTTGCAGGGTATTGACAACGTTGTACCCCTTGCGACTAAAGTAATCGTACCCTTTTTTGCCAACGGCGTAAACACTAATATTGCTACTGCCCGCGGGATCAATTTCGGAATCCATGAGTGTAGCGGCACGCTTGATGACAGAAGTATTGAACGCACCACAAAGCCCTCTGTCAGAGGTTATCACAACCACGAGGGTGCCACCACCATGGGGCGGGGACGACTCAGCACCACCACTTAAATAGGGGTTATCCCCCACAGCGGTACTGGACAGTTTGGACATTAGCCCTATTATCCCTTCGGCATAGGGTTTCGCCGCATCCATGCTGTTCACAGCTTTACGAAGCTTGGCTGCTGAAACCATTTTCATGGCAACAGTAATCTTGCGTGTGCTTTCGATGGATGAAATTTTACGTCGTAACGGTCTTAAACTAGGCATGAAACCACCCTACTTGCTTGCAACATGCTTGAGCATGAAGTCTTCAACAAATGTTGTTATCATTTTTTCCATTTCGCCTTTCAGATCATCGCTAATTACGCCCTTTTCAAGGATACTTGCGTATAAGTGTGGTTGCTTGGACGCAACAAAGTCGAGGAGCTCAGACTCACATTTGCGAATAAATTCCACGGGAATAGGATCCAAAAAGCCGTTAACACCAGCAAAGAGGGACACAACCTGCTCCTCAACTCGAAGGGGCGAATATTGTGGCTGCTTGAGCAACTCCACAAGCCTTTTACCACGCTCGAGTTGCATACGTGTTGCGGGATCCAAGTCGGAACCGAACTGTGAGAACGCTTCAAGCTCACGAAACTGAGCAAGGTCGATACGAAGCCTGCCAGCAACCTGCTTCATAGCTTTTATCTGAGCAGCCCCACCAACGCGGGAAACTGAAACACCAACGTTAATGGCAGGACGAATACCTGAGTTGAATAGATCCGCCTCAAGGTAGATCTGTCCGTCGGTAATGGAGATAACGTTTGTAGGGATGTAAGCGGCAACATCCCCCGCAAGGGTTTCGATAATAGGCAGTGCTGTCAAGGAACCGCCACCTTCAGCGTCTTCAAGCTTAGCTGCACGCTCGAGAAGGCGACTGTGGAGGTAGAACACATCGCCGGGGTAAGCTTCGCGACCGGGGGGGCGACGAAGAAGAAGGGACATCTCACGGTAAGCCTCAGCCTGCTTGCTGAGATCATCGTAAACAATCAACGCATGTTGACCCCTATCACGGAAATACTCTGCCATTGTGGTGCCTGAGAATGGTGCAATGTACTTGAGGGAGGCAGGGTCAGCAGCTGTTGCGGCAACAACAATAGTGTACTCCATGGCACCCTTCTCCTCCAACATCTGAACAACGCGGGCAACGGTGGAGTTCTTTTGACCAATGGCAACGTAAACACAGATAACATCTTGCCCTTTCTGATTGATAATAGCATCGATGGCGATGGCTGTTTTGCCTGTTTGTCGGTCGCCAATAATTAGCTCACGCTGACCACGACCGATGGGTATCATCCCGTCGACAGATTTGATACCTGTCTGCAGGGGCTCGCCAACGGGTTTACGTTTAACAATACCGGGAGCGATTTTTTCGATAACATCAGTTTCTTCGGTATCGATTTCACCTTTGCCGTCGATGGGTACGCCAAGGGGGTTAACAACTCGACCAACCAAGGCATTGCCAACTTTCACAGAGGTAATTTTGCCCGTACGGTGCACTTCATCCCCCTCCTTGATGGAGGCGTAATCTCCAAGGGCAACAATACCCACAGTATCAAGGTCGAGGTTGAGAACCATGCCCATGGTACCCGATTCAAACTTCACTAGTTCGCCAGACATGGCCTTGTCCAGTCCGTAGACTGTTGCAATGCCATCGCCAGCACTAATCACAGTTCCAACTTCTTGGAAATCCACTTTTTTGTCGTAGGATTCGATCTGCTGACGAATTATGCTGCTAATCTCTTCTGTACGAATACGCATAGGGTTTACTCCTTGCTAACACTCCCACACCTTACGGGTATGATTTTGGGGAGCTGTTTGTTACAAATTAATAATCTATTTTTATTATGTATCGTTTTTTACGTCGTGTTGTTGCAGTTAAAGCCATGCCAGCACCCTTCTAGTTTACGCTTTGGTGCGGGAGGGTATTTGCATGGGTAGTTAGTGTCGTTCAAATATGTTGTTAACGGTGTGGATTAGTGAGTTGTCGAGGACTTCATTCCCCACACGTATCACCACGCCTGCTAGGAGGTTTTTGTCTGTGGAGATGTGTATGTTTAGTTGTTCGCCATACCTACCGGCGAGTTGTTTTTTGAGGTTGTTGATGTCGTCTTGGTTGGGCTCCAGTGCGAATACGGCATCGACGCGAACTTCACCTTTGGTCATGGCATCCAGTGTACGCAATGCGTTCAGCACATTTGGGAGTAGGGGCAACCTTCCGTTGTCGGTGAGAACTCGTAGGATGTTTAGTGCTGACTGCCCGAAAACGCCTTTGTTGCTCATCTCTTTGAATACGTCCAGTCGTAATTCGGCTCTTATTGTGGGCACAGTGGTGAGTGTGCGGAAGTCGTGGTTTTCGGTTAGCATATCTTCTAGGATTTGCACGTCTTGGAGGAGTGATTTTTGGCAATTGTTCGCGGTGAATACTCCTTCGGCATACCTCATGGCTAAGACTTCTTGGCTCATTTGCCACCTCCGTGAGCAGTTTTGTGCACAGGTATTTCTGCCACAGATTTTGCTGTGAATTTGCGTGCATCATCTTCGGACAGTTCTGATTTTAGTTTGGTTACCGCATTTTTCACAGCATCTTGGAATACTTCGCTCATAATCTCTTGTTTCATGGTTTCCACTGCGACTTGCAGTTCGGTGCTGTATTTTTTGCTAATATTTTCGGCACGTTCGTGTGCCTCTTTAATTATTGCATCGTGTTTGAGTTTGGCTTCTTCAGAGGCCTCGGCTTTGAGGGATTCAAGTCGTTCAGTGAGTGATTCTATTTCTTGTCGATACCCTGCCATCTCTTTTTTGGCGTCGGCAAGGCTTGCCTTGGAGGCGGCTATTCGTCCTTCGACTCCTTTGCTGTATGCGTCGAGGAACCCTGCACCGTAGCGTTTGAATAGGTAGACCACAAGGGCAGCGAACACTGTGAAGTTGGCAATACGCCAAGCGATATCGTGCCAGTTGTAGTATCTTACTTCCCCTGCGGCAAGGGCTACCCCTGATACCGATAGGGTTAAAGTGATGAGGATTAAGTAGGTACTAGTAGATTTGAGTTTCATAAGATTAACCTAAAACCTTTTTAATAATCTGCTGAGATATTTCGTCAACTTGTGGTGCTAACTCTTTTTTGAGGGCATCCCTGTTGGCTTCCAAATCTTTGTGAAGTTCTGCCGACTTTTTGCGAAGGGCGTTGCGTGATTCTTCTACAATGGTGTTCGCGCCCTTGACGCCATCCAATCGGTAGGACTCGAAAATGTGGTTAACTTCTTGCACCGATTCTTGGGAGTTCGTTTCAAACTGGCTTTTCAGTGTGTGGAGCTCTTTGTTGAGCCCGTGCAGGCTCGACTGGCTCGCTTCAATACCTTTGTTGCGTGCAGTTACTACCCTGTCGATGGGGTCGAGCAATAGGTATTTTGCAATAAGGATGAATGCCATGAGTAGCACTGTCATCGATAGAATGCCCACGAGGGACATGGATAAATCTACAACCATTGTTAAAACCTCTACTTAAGCCACGAAACAGCGTATGTATTTGCTAAACGGTGTGGTGCCAACTTAATCGGCACAGCCATGTTAGCTCAGACACGCCCACACTAGTAGTGTTACGCCTTCGTTTGTTTGATACGTTTGCAAAAAATGAAAAACAACAACCGCCACTTCAGAATAATGGAGTGGTGGGCACCAT
>CAMZNJ010000041.1 GCA_947313825.1 uncultured Deferribacteraceae bacterium
GGTAGCGGCTGTGTTGCTGCTTTCGATTTGAATATCCATACCATAATAAGTACCCTCCAATTAATATCGATTAACATACGTTAATACTACATTACTTTTCCAACGTACCACACTTTATACAATGTGCAAGCCAAAAGGTTACACCTTCGTGTGGGCGTGTGTTCGTGTGGGCGTGTGTTCGTGTGGGCGTGTGTTCGTGTGGGCGTGTGGGCGTGTGTTCGTGTGGGCGTGTGGGCGTGTGTTCGTGTGGGCGTGTGGGCGTGTGGGCGTGTGGGCGTGTGGGCGTGTGTTTCTATCTGTGATTGTTGTGCAAGTCTTTGGTTTCGTCGATGAGTGCTGATAGCGTATCGGGGTAGTCCCGTGCGAATGCGATGCTGGCACGCAATAGCCCCTCTTTGTTGCCACAGTCGAACCTACGACCTTCGTATTCCATTCCGTAAACGGCATCATCTTGGCATACTTTGAGTATTGCGTCGGTGAGTTGTATTTCGCCGCCGACTCCGGGTTTGATTGATGCTAGAACGTCCATTACGTCGGGAGTCAATACATATCGTCCGACAATGGCCTTGTTTGATGGTGGGTTAATTTTCGGTTTTTCGACCATGTCGTTTAGTTTGTAGAATCCGTTCCCTTCGTCCGACTCTATGGATACTACACCATAGAGGTGTGTTTTTTCGGGGGCAACAGATTGTAGTCCTACGATAGATTTTTGCACAGTGGTGAATTTGTCGACGAGTTGTTTTGTTACGGATTCTTTTGCGTAGAAGATGTCGTCGGGTAGAATAACGACAAAGGGTTCGTCATTGATAACAGATGCTGCCTGCAGAATAGCATGTCCTAAGCCTTTCTGTTCTTTTTGTCGTACGAATATGGGGTGTACTCGATTTGATATCTCTTTCATTTCGTGGTACAGGTCGGTTTTTCCAGCCTCTTTTAGGGCTTGGTTGAGTTGGAAGTTGTCGTCGAAATAGTCGTCTAGTGCACGTTTGTGGTTTGCTGTAACGAAGATAATTTCTTCGATACCGGCGGCGATGGCTTCCATTACGGCGTAGTGGATGAGGGGTTTGTTAACGATGTTGAGTAGTTCTTTGGGGATGGACTTTGTAGCCGGCAACATACGTGTGCCGAACCCTGCAACGGGGAATACAGCTTTTTTTATCATGCTTTTGCTCCTTGGTTATAATAATAAAACGTTAGTATTTTTTATCATTATACCTTAGAAACTTAGCAGATGTAAAGTTTTTTGCGAGTTGTGTGTAATAATTATCGGATAGTTGCAGTGATATGTTGAAGTAGCTGTAGTCGTCGATATAGTAAACGCCTTTGTTGCGAATCAATGTTTTGGAGTTGTTCACCCTCATGCCGTGGCTTTTGAGGAGTATGAAGGAGTAGTCCATGGCGATGGGGTAGAGTGCGGAGAAAACACTGAGTCCTTGTTCATTTTTCGAGATTATGTGCAGTTTGCCTTTGCGTACGAAGAACTCTATCCTGCTGTCGCCAACGTTTGCAATGTAGTAGTATGAACCAAGTGTTTTTTCGATGTCCAGCGTTGAGGAGTAGATTTGTAGGCTAAGGCTTCTGTCTGTGTCGTCGATAATCCCTGAGGATATGTAAACTGCTTTGCCGTGTTTTTTCTGAAGTTCGTCTATGGAGGCGAATAGCTCTACTTTGGAGGGGTCAAACACTGGTTCTTCGGGGGTATTTGTGTTTTGTTTGCTGGATGTTGTGAAAGTTGTTGAGCCGTCCACCTTGCTGAGTTGCTGTGCGGTAATGTGTTCGTAGCTCACAACAGAGTACCCCGCATTACTAAGCATAATATCTTTGGTAATCCCTTGTGCGTGTTTGTTTCTGCCTTTGAGGATATTCCCTAGCTTTAGGTTTGCTAAGCGGTTTGGGAAAACGGTGAAGGTGTTTTCGGCAATGGGGTTGAAGGTTGTTTTGCCAGGTGTTTGATCAGGTTCCACGAATGAAAAGTGTCCTTTGTTGATGTGGTAGATGCGTGGGAACGAGTTTTTGAACACCTCGCCAACGTAGGCGTAGCATACTTCATGTTCTTGAAACAGTCTCGAGCGGGACAAGCGAACCATGTTGGGTGTTGGGTTGATGAAGCAGTATTTATGCATAGATTTTCAGCTCATTGTAGAATGCATCTCGTTCGACGGGTGTGAGTCCTGCGGATTGTATGAGGAACACCATGTCGTCGGCACTTAGTCCTTCCCGCGATGTTGCTCCTGCGGCATGTGTGATGCGTTCTTTGACGATTGTGCCGTCAAGGTCGTCGGCTCCGTAGTAGAGGGACATTTGTGCAACACTTTCACCTAGCATAACCCAGTACCCTTTGATGTGGCTGATGTTGTCTAAAACGATTCTGCTGACGGCAATGGTTTTGAGTTGGTCAACGGCGGTTGATTTTTTAATGTGGTCGAGTTGTGTATTTTGTGGGTGGAAGGTTAGGGGTATGAAGGCATTGAAGCCGTTGGTTTTGTGTTGTAGTTCGCGAAGTTGTTCTAGGTGGTGCATGCGGTCGTCGTAGGATTCGACGTGTCCGAATAGCATGGTTGCGTTGGAGCGTATCCCTTCATTGTGTGCAATTTCGGTGATATTGAGCCATTCATCGGCGGAGAGTTTGCCTTTGCATATTTTATTTCGAACGTGTGGTGCGAATATTTCGGCACCGCCACCGGGGAGCATGTCCAGTCCAGCTGTTTTCAGTGTACGCAATACTGTTGCGTAGTCGAGTCGTGCACGTCGTGCGAAAACGTCCACTTCGACGCAAGTGAGTCCTTTGATTGCTTTGTCGGGGAAGTTTTTTTTGAGTGCACCAAGTAGTTCCACGTAGTAGTCGAGTGTGATGTTGGCGGGGATGCCACCGGTCATGTGGATTTCAACGGCATCGCCAGCGTTGGTGCCCACATACTCCACAGCGTCGTCTACGGACATGAAGTATGCCCCCTCCTCCCCTGCTTTGCGTTTGTAGGCACAGAACAAGCAGTCGTAAATGCAGATATTGGTGCAGTTTAGTTGTATGTTTCGCACAAAATATGACTTTGTGCCATGTTTGGCAACACGAATCTTATTGGCTTGCATAGCTAGGTCGTGTAGTGGTTGTGTAAATAGGTTCATGTTAGGAAAACACCTCATCAATAATAGCTCTATAATAACACAGTATTGGTAACTTTAGCAATTGTAATTGCTATTTCGTTCCTTTTGACGCTTCTCAAAACCTACCGATGTAGGGGCTAAAATCTCCCCAAAGGGCGTATGTGTAGGTCATTAGCTGTCTGACTATCCATGGGAAAAAGAATAGTAGGGAGATTATAACAACAAATATCTTAGGTATAAAAGTAAGTGTCATCTCTTGAATGGCCGTAACCGCTTGGAAGATACTGATTACCAACCCCACCAGAAGGGTAATAACTAGTATGGGTGCAGAGATGATGAGTATCAACGTAAAGGCACGGGTTAGTAGATTTATAACAACATCAGGATTCATAATATTTCTCCTTTTATGGCATGGCATACCAAGGGCACAGGCACACCTAGCCTAAAGACTGGCACACATAGCCTAAAGACGGGCACACCTAGCCTTAAAGCCTGCGAGGTCAGTAAAAACTACGCACAAGGGAGCTTGTGAGCAACGCCCAGCCATCCACAAGCACAAACAACATAACCTTAAATGGCAACGAAATTATAATGGGGGGGAGCATCATCATACCCATGGATAAGAGTATGCTCGATATGACAAAATCTATTACCAAAAACGGCAAAAACAACACGAAACCTATCTGAAACGCCGTCTGTATCTCGCTCACCATGAATGACGTTACTATGATATGAAGGGGGACTTCGTCCATGGTTTTGGGGCGTAATGAGGCGATGGAGAGGAACATGTCCAAGTGCTTTTTACGCGTATTGGACAGCATAAACTCACGCATGGGATCAACTGAACGCTCAACCATAACCTGAAAGGTAATGTCCTCGTTGATGTAAGGAACAACTGCCTGCTCGTTTATTTTGCTGAAAACAGGGGACATAATGTAAAACGTGAGGGCAAGGGCAAACGTAATCAAAACAGACGACGGTGGCATGGTGGCTGTTCCCATGGCTGTCCGAAGGAACGACAAAACGATTAGCACTCGCGTAAAGGAGGTCATCATGATAATAACGGCAGGCAGAACGGTAAGGAATGATAGCAGGAAGACTATCTGCAGTAGTATGGACACGTTACCATCATCCTCAAGTCCGGGTATTGGTGGGATGGGCAGGAATGCCTTGTTTTCAACGGCGTAACTCGCTCCGTGAAGTAGCGTCATAACTAGAAGAAGTATTATTATTTTTTTGATGATGTACGCTCCTTCCATTTCGAGCTAAGGCGACTAGTGTTGTTGCCATGCGTCCTGTTGGTGTCCACCGAAATACTATCGGCAATAATATCGTCCGCAACTGCACCAGAGCCAGCAGGAACGTCGCCAGAGATGTTGCTTGCAGTGTCGTTGCGGGTATTGAAAAACCGTAAGTAACTGCCAAAATCTTCCCTACGTGAGAAGCCCGACTTGATACGCGATATCTCTTCTTCCCCCTCGAGGGTGTCCACAACGCTAATGTTGTCGTCTGTTACTCCCAAAATGTAAACCTTGTCGCCAACTTCGCAAAAATATAACGACTTACGCAACTGAATGTCAAGGCGACCGAGAACCCTAGCAACACCCCGAACTTCAGTAATGGCAACACGTTTAAACGACTTTTTCAGAATCCAAACCAGCCCAAGTGCCAGCGATATGAAAACTATGAGGAAAACTATTGCTCGCACTGAAAATGCACCTAACGACGGCGTATCCTCAGCGGCTAAGGTTTCGTCCTCAGGCAGCCCAACGCCAACATAGGTAACGGAAATACCTGTATCTGTTTTCTCCAGCAACGGCACAACAGGAGGTTCGTGTCGAAACTCTGTTATGAGTCGATAGGCGTCCCCATCACGTTCCAAGTAGCTGCGAGTAACTTTCTGATAAAGGTAGCTTGTGTTGTCGAATATGATATCTTCCGATGCTCTAAACGACACTATGGATAAGTTGTCCACCGATTGAGTTGTTATCTCGGAGTAGGAGCCCTCAAAGTTTATTTCAAAGGTAAGGTTGTCTTGGAAATCGCGAACAACCATGCCACCATGAGCAACCACTGAAGTGAGTGCGAAGGTGGTGGCAATAAGAGCGACTAACAGTGGCAAGATGCGTCGCAATTGCCTAAACAGCGTTGGGGGACGAGTGGTGCCTGCAATGTGGTGAGTAGATAGAGTCGACAGAGCTACCATGAGTAAAGACCGTACTTAGACTTGATTGTTAGTTTCTCGTCGTCAGAGATATCTGTAATTCGTAGTGAAAACCTGTCATCAACAACCATTACTTCACCTGAAGCGATAGGTTTGCCGTTGATTAGGCAGTCCACTGGTTCCCCTGAGGTTTTGTCGATATGCACAAGGTCGCCCTCTTTCCAATTGAGTATTGTTCCGATGCTACTTTTGGTACGTCCAAGCTCGCATGTACAGTTTAGCAGAATATCGCCAAATAGTTCACGCACCAAATCGGGATCTATGTCTAGTGTTGCCATAACAGCCTCCGGTTGCAGTTAGTTACCCTGTGCAACAAACTCGTTTTTGTAGATATTGATAACCCTGCCCTGTTTCAGGAAGGCGTTTACTCGTGTTTTGATATCGTTTTTGAAGATGGTTTGCCCACGTTCGGTTCTTATTTCGTCGTACGTTCTTGACGACACGACAGTAATGACAATATCCCTTATTTTGGGCATATTTGCGTTAACTTCGTCGACGGCTTTTTTGGAGCTTGTAACCTCAAAGGAGAGTGTCATTTTGAGGAACTTGCTTGCACCGGGATCGGCAAGGTTGATGGTAAAGGTGTCTAGGTCAACAATGATGCCGGATATGGGTTGTTCCCCGGCGAGGTCAGCAGTGGCGATTGCCTCGTTTATTGTTGCGGGTTGTTTGTTGTTTTGGAACATCATAAAGTATATTCCACCAGCAGCAATAACCAAGATGGGGAGGAGTAGCATTAGTAGTTTGGTTACCTTAGAGCCACCTCTTTTTTGTGTGGCTTGGCTAACTTCAATATCATTTTCAATGGGCATTTTGGTTTCTCCTAGAGTCTCAAATGGTTTGCTCTGGCGTAATTATTCACAATTCATAATTCACAATTCATAATCCACAGTCCACAATCGTGCTACTGCTGTGCCGTGCTACTGCTGTGTTACTCGTGGTACTGCTGTGCCGTGCTACTGCTGTGCCGTGCTACTGCTGTGCTACTGCTGTGCCGTGCTACTGCAGTGTTACTCGTGGTCGTACGTCGGAGTAGTCGGATGAGAATAAGTTTATCTCGACCCTGTCGTTTGCTCCCCTCTTT
>CAMZNJ010000042.1 GCA_947313825.1 uncultured Deferribacteraceae bacterium
CACCGATACCACAGCAACACTACGTGCCAACGAAATCGATGCCGATATCAACCTAAAAGCAACAAAAGTAGACGCCATTTACGACCGCGATCCTGCCAAACACAGTGATGCCATAAAATACGACAGCATATCCTACATGGACGTATTACGCAAAGACCTCAAAGTTATGGACGCCGCGGCAATATCACTCGCAAAGGACAACGCCTTGCCCATTATTGTTTTCGACCTATTTGGCAAAGGCTCCTTAGTCGACATCGTCAAAGGGAAAGCTGTTGGCACGATTGTAAGCTAACAAAATAAAAACGAAACATAGGAGTACTATTTTTATGATTATCAATAATCTACAAGTTAAAATGGACAAATCCATGGAGCACTATGCAGGGCAAATGAAACAACTTCGTGTTGGTCGTGCAACCGCCTCCATGGTGGAAAATCTAAGGGTAGAACAGTACGGCACAATGGCAGAACTATTTACCATGGCAACAATATCTGCCCCCGACGCCAGAACAATCGTAGTACAACCTTGGGACGCCTCCATACTTGGTGCCATCGAAAAAGGTATCCAAGAAGCCGACCTAGGGCTGAGCTGTAACAACGACGGCACTCTTATTCGCATTATCGTGCCACCCATGACAGAAGAAACACGCAAAAGTGTGGTGAAACAACTGTCCAAAATGACCGAAGATGCAAAAGTCTCACTACGAAACGACAGGCGAGCTGCCAACGATGGTGTTAAAAAACAACAAAAAAATGGCGAAATATCGGAAGATGATGAGAAAAAATTACTTGAACAAGTGCAAAAACTTACCGATACTTACATCAAGATGGTGGACGAACAACACAAAATCAAAGAGAAAGAGATACTGCAGGTTTAGTGCACACTTGTCGCATACACGTACGGCATACACGTATGGCATACACGTATGGCATACTCGTCGAATCGGTATTGAACAAGGCAAAGGTTAATAGGTATGAACAATGGGCTGAGGCACTTGGCAATAATCATGGACGGCAACGGTCGGTGGGCAAAAACACACGGATATATTCGCAGTATAGGGCACCGTGAAGGTGTCAAAAATGTTGAAATTATTATCGATGAAGCCTACAAAAACGGCGTCGAGTTCCTCTCCCTTTATGCCTTTTCCACCGAAAACTGGCTTCGACCAAAAGATGAAGTCGCCTACCTCATGGAACTCATGGACAAATTCATCTCATCGAAAAGCCTCCACAAAAGCCTGAAAACACACAGGTTAGTTGTTTCTGGATGCCTTGACGGGATACCCGCAAACACAGTAAACAAAATTACGGCTCTTGTTGACCAAACCAAAAAAAACAAAGGGTTAGTCATCAACATGGCGATTAACTATGGCGGTCGAGACGAGATTGTTGTGGCTGCCAAAGCACTTGCACAAGATGTTCTTGACGGCAAAATACGCCCTGACGCAATCACTGAAGACTCACTCCACGCCCATACATACAACGCTTTCATCCCCAATATCGATTTCCTCATACGCACTGGCGGAGACCATCGCATCAGCAACTTTATGCTGTGGCGTATTGCGTATTGCGAACTCTACATTACCACCACAATGTGGCCCGACTTCAAAGCAAAGCAACTAAAGCAAGCTCTAGACGACTACTACTCGCGAGAGCGTCGCTATGGTGCTCTGGGAGCTGGACGCTAAGATTTGCGTGCTTGGATATTTGTCGATGTTGCTTTTGTTGTTACAGTTTGTTACAATAATTCATGCTCAAACCCCTAAAACGAACATTTACCGTAACAACAGTAGTCATAATATTATTATTGACGCTCGTAAATGTAACATCCTGTGGCTCTGGATTGAAAATTGGCAGTGCCCCGCCAGAGGATAGCGTTCCGCCTGACCCCCTCGATCCTTATGAGCCAATTATCCCGCCAGATACTAAGCCTGCTCCTGTACTTAATATTTCTCGTACGTTATCTGTTCAACTTGGCATTTCAGCCCCGCACAACCCACTCACATCAAATTACACGGCTAGCTTTTTCATTAGCAGTCTGCAACCCTCAACACCTAACAACAACACAACGAATCGTGGCAACAGGCTTGGACACTACACCTACGCCAAAGGGAGCCGTTCTGAGGGGATAGTTTTGGCTGACATTTATGAGTCAACCTTTGCAACAACTATCTACAACGCCCCGACACCAGAGTTTGGGGGGAAGGATGACAATGCCGTCAACTCTTTCTACATCGACGACATGGTTCGCGATGGCGATTATTACCTTGCCGCAACACGGTATATCAATGGGGACGGGGAACCGAACCACCAGTTTCTGCTTCTGCTCAGTGGCAACTCCCCTGAAGTTTACCACATTACCCCTTGGGATATTTACAACGCCATGGGGCAAGAGAATGTGTCTAAATTCCAGCTGAGGCAGGGGAACATCACCGACCCGCAAGGGTACATGCCACCACTCATGAAGGTGCATAATGGTAAGCTATTTTACGGGCTGTACACCTCTGTACGCAATAATTCTGCAAAGTTTATGCTTTTTGCCATACAGCTCCCATTTAACACAGGCGACCAACCCGTTTCGAATCAATTTACCATGCGTAACACCGACCTTATTCTTACCCTGAACGTTACCCCTAGTGCAAGTAGGTTTGACCCCCAAGGTATTTTCGACGTTGAGAACGCACGCAACTCGGATACAGTTTATGTTGCCACCACCGATGGCATTGAAGAGCGTAGCATTGCCCCAGACTCTTCTTACGGAATACCCCTGAGCCGTACTAATTATCGGTTGATTTTCGAACACGCCGGCGAGCACTTTACTGTTGCCGCCTCCCGCTTCATCTACCCCGCTGAAAGTAACCTCCCCGCGTATGTTCTTTCTGATACGGGGAATATTTACTACATGCTCTACAACAAGGATAAGAAAACCCTTGACGGATCGCTAACGGCAGTGGGGGCAGGGGTACATTGGTATCAGCACATACGGGTAAAGGATAACATTCTCCTGCTCTACATTGCCAATACGCAAAAGGCAAACAGCCTAAGGGTAAGACGCATTTACAATATTACCACAGGGGAATTCGCCAACCCTAGTGCGGCACAAGGGGAGCAGACCATTGGAGCAAAATTTGTGTACACTCCCATTGCTGATGCCCAAATCCTTGCCAACGAGGAGTTCGCCGTATTGCGTCGGGGTAATGCCGTGTTCCTCCTAGACGCCAGCGTTGCCGAGGGCACCACGAATACGAACACGACCACACCACTTACAGACGCTATTCAGGTGAACACATCCGACCATACAGCATTTAGCCCAAAGAATGGCGGTCAGCTTTATGTATTGAGCAACAACGGCAAGGGGAACTACTACTACAACCTAAGTGGAAACCTGAGCGGAAACCTGACTAGATTCAACAATCGACAACCTATCCCCAACCCAGATATTGAAGCAGGTTGCACCATGGACAGCTCATTCCCAAAAAATGTATTCGGAAAACAGATGGTGGGATACCATTGCCCAAACGGAACACAATACTACTTTTACGATACAACAGGGTTTCAGGAGGCTACACCCAAAGAAGACGCAATGTACATCTTTGTAAACACTCCCACACAGAGCACCAAACCGAACGCCAAACCGAACGCCAAACCGAACCGATAAACATCTCTTCATTGATTTATTTTACGCAATAATATAGGATAGTCCCATGACAAATATGGCTCATAAGGATATTCGTCAAGTATTATCCTTGCTACGCGAAGATTACAGTAAGTTTGTGGAGTCGTACAGAGACGACCTGTTTCGGTTGCGTAAGGCTGTGGCACATGATGACGCCAACACCGCCAACAACACCGCCAACAACACCGCCACCAACACCGCCACCAACACCGCCAACAACACCGCCAACACCGAGAATGGCAACAGTGGCGAACTAATTGCGATTATCGACCAACTACTTGAAGAAAACCCCAAATCCCAACACCAATTCCAGTCGTTTCGACACAACACCAATAAACTCGCAGAACTCCTCAACAAGGCATGGCTTCACAACCTAGGACACACAGCCACAACAGCCACAACAGCCACAACAGCCACAGACGACGCAAACCATACCCCCGAAACAAACATCATGAACGTACCCATACCCAAAACACCTGGAGCGGGTGCCAAAACCATGGAGCTATTAGCCGAAATAGGGGTGCAAACAGTAGGCGACGTTCTCCATACGCTACCAACATCATACGAAATATACGAACTATCCACAACACCACTCAACGAAATTGCTCACAACATGGACACAACACAACATGTTTTCCGTGTCCAATACTCCAGCGGACAAAATATTCGTACCCGTAATGGCAGAGATATGTTCATCGCAACATTCCAACGTGTGGCTGTTGACACCGGCACCAACACCAACACCAACACCAACCCACACACGCCGAACACCACTGCCCACAAATTTGCTGAAGGGGGCGTTACCCTAGCTGTAGGCACCAAAACAACCAACAACCACAACGACCACAACTACACAGGCGAAACAATCACAGCACTTTGGTTCGGCTCAGTAGGCTACTTACGCACCATGCTCCGACCTGGCAAAATCTACAACCTGTACGGCTCCCTCAAAGAATACTCCCGACGCCATGCAATATACTACCCCCGAATAATCAAAGACGACGAGATGAACATCATCAAAGCAAAATACGCCATACCCAAAAGTGTCAAACAATCAACCTACGCACGAATCATAAACACAGCACTGGACAACTACTTAGGGGAGGTGGGGGAAACACTACCAAAACACATTCGAAACGCACACCACTTCCCAAAACTTGAAGACGCACTGAAAACACTACACCAACCACTAACAACAGCAAACTGCCTAGCCATACTAAATAGAGAACACGTCGCCTACAAACGCTTTATCTATGAAGAATTCTTCTACCACCAACTAATGATGCTCATGAGACGTGTTGGCTACAGTAGCAGTTGCGGCGAAACTATGACCATGTCCGAGGAGGGTGAAACACAAATCAAAAACCTGATAGGGTTTACCCTAACCAATGCACAACGACGAGTTTTAGCAAACATTATCAAAGACATCTCCTCCAAACACCAGATGAACCGACTCCTTGAAGGGGATGTGGGCAGTGGCAAAACCATCGTCGCATTCATAACGTGCATGATAGCTGCCCAAAACGGCTACCAATCCGTTATCATCGCTCCCACAGAAGTTTTAGCCGATCAACACTTCAGAAACCTCACAAAATTCCTAGGGGAAACAAACGAAGAATGCGTACTGCTCACAGGCTCCATGAGTGCCAAAGAGAAACAGAACATCAAAACACTAATCGCCACAGGTGCCATCAACTTTGTAGTGGCAACACATGCCGTGCTAGAAGAAAACGTATCATTCGCCAACCTAGGCATGATAATTGTAGACGAACAACAACGCTTCGGCGTTTTACAACGCAAAAATATCATGGAAAAAGGCTTCAACCCACACGTACTACTAATGACAGCCACGCCCATACCACGCACGCTAGCCCTTGCCATGTACGGCGACCTTGACCTCTCAGTAATCGACGAAATGCCCCCTGGGAGGATAGATATTGAAACAAAAGTGTTCAGCAGTCAGTTTATCCATGGTGCCCACGCCATCCTCAAGAGTGAACTGGAGAAAGGACACAAAGCTTACTGCGTTTACCCCCTTATCAGCGAGAGCGAAAACCTGCCCCTAGTGTCGGCTGAGCAAGGGTTTGAAGAGATGACGCAGGTGTTTGGCAAGTATGGCGTCGGACTCATGCATGGACGCCTCAAAGCCTCAGAAAAACGACAACTCATTGACGACTTTACCACAGGAACAATACAGATACTAGTGTCCACCACTGTTGTGGAAGTGGGTGTTGATGTGAAAGACGCCACCGTAATGATGATCAACCATGCGGAACGATTCGGCTTGTCCCAACTTCACCAATTGCGTGGACGTGTGGGGCGTAGCGATTTGCCGAGCCACTGCCTACTACTGCATGACAACAACATAGGCGAAATATCACGCAAACGACTAGACGCCATGCTCAACCATAACGATGGGTTCAAGCTTGCTGCCATCGATCTCGAATTACGCGGTGCTGGCGACTTTTTCGGCATAAATCAGTCCGGCTTACCAAACTTTAAATATGGCGACATCCTTGCCGATGCCCTTATTCTCGAACAAGCAAGGGAAGACGCCGAAATGCTCTTGAAAGATGACGAGTTTTTAGATAAAATAAGTAGCAGGGCTGTTGCTCTATCATTAAAAACAAAATGGAAACACCTCCTAGAATTTTCATTTGTAGGATAAACTTGTATGCGAATAGCCTTTTCAGGACTAGTATTTTTATTTATTCTATCCTCTGTCCTACTTTTTGGACGAAATGGGATGATCGATATTATTAACAAAAAGGCGATACTCAAAGAGTACATACATCGCCAAGAGATGCTACTCACTAGCATTGAAAATTACGAAACCCAAATCAATGAAATACGCAACAACACTAACGTTACTGAAGACCTAATCAAAGCACACCTCTACCTCACTACCTCAAACGAAACACTTTATATCAACCGACCCCTAAATCAAAAACAATACGGCATTTACCTGAATATTTTACAAACTGCAGGCACCTCCAACAACACACAAACCACCAAACCCCTTGCCAATACTTCAGGTATGCCAACTTTAGGCGATAGTCAATAGTGTGGTGCAATATATTACTCCCAAACACACTAGGTTTCTATTATGAACAGTAAGGTTTACAAAGTTGACGAATTATCCAAGGTCATCAACTCTGCTATCTCATCCTTATTTCAAGGGAGCGTCTCTGTTGTGGGGGAAGTTCTCAACCGATCCCTATCACCTGCAGGACACCTCTACTTCTCAATCAAAGACACCAGTAGCACCATCAATGTTGTTATGTTCAAGAACCATGCTCTACACAACAGCATTACTGTGAAAAATGGCGACCTTGTTGTTGTACATGGCGAACTCAACACTTACCCTGCTAGTAGCACCTACCAATTACGTGCAAGACGTGTTGTTTACGAACGCATCGGCGACTTCTACAAACGGTTCGAAGAGGTGCGACGCTTACTAGAAGGTGAGGGGCTTTTTGACTCACAAAAAAAGAAACACCTAAACAAATACCCAAAACATATCGCCCTCGTAACATCATCACACGGTGCCGCCTTAGGGGATTTCATCAAAGTCGCCAACAGTGCAGGTGCAATATTCAAAGCTGACCTCTACAACGTGCCCGTACAAGGTCAAGGTGCCGAACAACTCATCACAGCAGGGATACAACGTGCTGCCAAAAGCCTTGAACAACTCGGATACAACTACGACGCAATTGTTGTCATGCGGGGAGGGGGATCCCAAGACGATCTAGCCGTTTTCAACAGCGAATCCATTGCACGAGCAATTTACGCATGCCACACCCCCGTTGTATCAGCAATAGGGCACGAACGCGACCAAACAATATGCGACCTCGTTGCCGATACTGTCGCCTCCACACCAACTGACGCAGCCACACTGCTCGCCGCCGGATACTCCAAAGCACACAGCAAAGCCCTAGAACTAGAACAAAACATCACACATACCATCACACGACGCGTAGAAGATAGGTGGCAAAACCTCGACCACACATACGCCATGCTACTGCAAATGGTATCCATACACCAGATTAACTCCTACCGTGCTGAACTAGAAATGCTACTCACCAAAGTCTACTCCTCCATCGACTACGGCTTCACAAGAAATATTGACGCCTACGAAAAACAACTCAAACTCGCACTCAACAATACCATCGCAAAACACAAAAATCAGCTCAATCACCATGCACAAATAGTCCGATCGCACCAACCACAACTCCAAAACCATACACAAATACTCAACTACATGGGCGTAAACCTAGTACGCAATATCATAAATCGCAAAGAAAACCTGCAAAACAGACTAAACAACATTAGCCGACGATGCTCACCAACACTCATCACCAAAACATGCCAAATATCACGGGGGAATATTGACGAACAAACAACAAAAATAATGCGTTGCATGGATAACATACTGTACAACTACAAAAGGGAGGTATCACGGGATACACAACTTATTAATAATAATAATCCAGAATTATTGTTGCAAAAAGGGTACTCCATCGTGTATCATAAAGGAAATGTTGTGGAAAACTTAACAACGATTGATCCTCACGCCATCGTTAATATCCAACTCAAAACCGGATGGCTCCAAGCCAAAGTGTTAAGCACCACAGATGAAAAAGAGGAGTAAACAACCCCATGGCAACTCGACGAATACCCATTACACCCAAAGGGTTTGAAAAAGCAAAATCCGACCTGGAAAGAATGAAACGCATAGATAGACGCGAAATCGGTGAAGCAATCAAGGTGGCAAGAGCCCATGGCGACCTCAGCGAAAACGCCGAATACCACTCCGCCAAAGAACAACAAGCACTACTCGAAACACGAATCATCGATCTCGAAGCCAAAATGACACTCTTCGACGTAATCGAAACCGATGGACACAATACCGACAAAGTAGAATTCGGCGCTACCGTCAAACTCAAAAATGCCGACACCAACGAACTACGAACATACACCATTGTAGGCGAATACGAATCCGACTTCAGTAACGGAAAAATATCCATCGCCTCACCAATCGCCAAATCCCTAATCGGCAGAACAATCGGCGATGAAGTTACCGTAACAGCACCGTCAGGAGAGTTTTACTACGAAATCCTTGAAGTCTCTTACTAAAAAAATACGACACCCCCTAAAAATACCCATGACAAATAAATACTTATAAATACTTGTGTCTCTCAAAAAAGGAGCTATTATGAAAAGAATAATAACTACGCCGGTGTCGCTAATCAAAGGAGTCTCCGTACAAGGAATCAAAAACCTACTCAGCCCCCTCGTTGTACTATTCAAAAACCTAAACCTACCAAACCAAATAGCAGTACTGCGAGCGTTATCAGTAATACCCATCGGATGCCTAATACTGTGGCAGAAAGAATTCCTCACATACTTGGCGTTCGCACTATTCGCAATTGCAGCCATTAGCGACTTCGTTGACGGATACATCGCACGCAAACGCGGACTCATTACCGACTTCGGCAAAGTAACCGACCACATCGCCGACAAACTCCTAGTGTTCATCACCTTGGCCGCACTACTATCCATAGGCTCAGTCGGGTTCTGGGTGTTTGCACTCCTCCTTGCACGGGATCTCTCCATATCCGTTGTTCGCGACTTGGCATCTAGCAAAGGCGTAATCATGCCCGCAAACATCTGGGGGAAAGTGAAAACAACCCTGCAAATGACTGGTATCGGGCTTGTTATTATCAACACTAGCATCTTCGGACAAAGCACAATGTTCGTAGGAACCATCCTGCTTTACGGTGCTATTGTTGTTGCGTGGTACTCGTTTTACACGTACTGTGTGCAGTATCTCGCAATGAAAGATTAACACCTGCTGAAACTACAACTTGTCAAACCACAACCAAATCCGTATTCAGGGCTTCCCCTTGGTAATACCCCTGAATACTGGGAGAATGAACTATGTTATCTTATATTCTAGTTATGGGCATATCCTATTTGATTGGTGCTTTACCATTCGGTTATGTCCTCGTAAAACTATTACGCGGGGTAGATATTCGCACTGTGGGGAGCGGTAGCTCCGGTGCAACGAATGTTTCCCGCGTTCTCGGCTTCAAAGGGTTTATTTCTGTTTTCGGATTCGACCTGCTGAAAGGGTTCGTTACCATTGTTGCCCTACGTAATATTACTGACAACGGCACGCTAATCATGGCAAGTGCGATTATGCTTCTTGTTGGTCATGTTTACAGCATATTCCTGCATTTTCGTGGCGGGAAGGGTGTTGCTACTGGCGTGGGCATTGCGTTGGCACTATTCCCCATGGCTGCACTATTTGGCATACTGGGGTTTGCAGTGTCCCTTGTTATCAAAAAAACCGTTTCCATCTCATCCATTACAGCTGCCTTGAGTATGGTTTTCGCAGCGTTAGTCATGGATTACCACTGGACAGTACGTATTTTGGTGATTATACTGGCTGGGTTTGTCATCTACAACCATCGGACAAACATGAGGCGTATTAAAGCAGGCACAGAGCCTCAGGTTGAAATAGTATCCTTCATCATGCGTAAGTAGGGGGCGTTCGTTGAATTTGCCCATGGTGGTTTTGCCACAACTTTTCAACCATATTAGCACGTCTGGCACGGTGAGCACGTCTGGCACGGCAGGCACGGCGAACACGTCTGGCACGGCAGGCACGGTGGGCACGGTGGGCACAGCAGGCACTTTGTTGCGTGAAGAACGCATCATGGCACAGTGCATTGCTGAGGCATACAAATATCGTGGTACTGTTTCGCCAAACCCTTGCGTAGGGGCGGCTGTTGTTGTTGATGGTGATATTGTCGCCTTAGAGGCACATCAACGTTGTGGTAGCCTTCATGCTGAGCGTCTTGCCATCGGTTCCGCCCTTACTCGCCTCTCTGGCATGTCGAGCACTTCCGAAACGCCGAGCACTTCCGAAACGCCGAGCACTCCCGAAACGCCGAGCACTTCCGAAACGCCGAGCAATACGGGCACACTCCCTGTTGGGAGCGAACTATTCATCACCCTAGAGCCATGCTCCACTCACGGACGCACACCACCTTGCACCGATATCATCATTTCGAGTGGCGTCAAACGTGTTTACGTTGCCATCCTCGATCCCAACCCTCGGCACTCCGGTGGTGGCATAGATATTCTCCGCAACCATGGCATTCATGTTAGTGTTGGTGTGATGGCTGAGAGTGCTACGACACTGCTGGCACCTTTTGCCAAAGGGATTGCGACCCAAACGCCGTATATTTTTGCCAAAATCGCCCAAACATTAGACGGGTACACAACTGACTCGTTTGGCACATCAAAGTGGATAACAGGGCTTCCTGCTAGGGAGCACGTTCATGCCCTTCGACACGGTGCAGACGCTATTCTGACGGGGATTGGCTCTATTCTAGCCGATGACAGCATCCTCGACACACGACTACATACTACGACAACGCCTGCTCAGCACCGTAATCCTAGTGTAATCATTGCCGATACGCACTGTCGAACACCACTGAGTAGCAAGATTGTGCAGAGGTACGCGTCGCAACTGACTAATGCTGGGGAGAATGGTGGGGCGAATGGTGGGGAGAATGGTGGCAAAGCTAACGCCGACATGCTGTACATCCTCACAGGGGAACCGCAACATGCACCACAAGTACAAAAACTCAACAACCTAAGCAGCAGAATTTCAGTCATCACTGTGGCAACTGAAACAGAAAACAACACACCTCGCCTAAACCTCTTACACATGGTGCAAACCATTTACAAACTAGGCTTCAACAATGTTATGCTGGAAGCAGGCTCAACACTAACATCAGCAATGCTTCACGAAAACCACATCGATGCCATTCACATGTTTATTGCTCCAAAACTAATATTCGGCGGCACAAACGCTCTACAAACACCACAACCCCCCCAAGGCATCAAACTAAACAACGCCACCACTCTTCAACTCAAACACTCACAACAAATCGGGGAAGACGCACTCCTAGAGTTTAACGTTTTTCGTGTCTGAAAATTTTATGTCTAGCCTGAAAGGTGTATCTGTGATATAATCGGGGAAATATGTGCTTACGGAGGAGAATACTTTGTTTACCGGCATCATAGAGGAACGTGGCACCCTGAGCCGACTCTCCAAAGGGGGACAAGGCAATAACGGGAATGCTGAGGTTTTTATCAACTGCTCCATGGTTCTTGATGACACAAAAATAGGGGACTCCATCAGCGTCAACGGCATCTGCCTCACTGTAACCAACATGACGCAACACGGCTTCGCCGCACACGCCGCACACGAAACACTACAACGAACAACACTAGGCAACAAAGAGATGCAAACCGGTAGCAAAGTCAATCTCGAACGTGCACTCACGCTCCAAACCCGACTAGGTGGACACCTTGTTGCAGGACATATCGACACAACTGCCCACCTAGTCAGCAAAGTAACTGCAGGAGAAAGCCAAACACTACGATTCACTCTCAGAAATGGCGAATTCTCCAAATACATCGTCGAAAAAGGCTCCATCGCAATAGACGGCATCTCCCTCACCGTTACAGCAATATCGCTCAACACCTTTGAAGTTGTTGTCATACCACACACACTCGCCAACACCACGCTGGAAAATATCTCAACAGGTCAAAACGTGAACATCGAAACAGACATTATTGCAAGGTATGCCGAAAAACATATGGCAACACTGATGGATACCAAAAACAGCAACAAACAAAACATCTCAGAACTATTTAACCTACTCTAACAAACTGTTGCAAAAAACAAATACAACCGGAGAACAGATACATGCCTTACATATGCTCAGTGGAAGAGGCCGCCAACGAACTTCGCAAAGGGAACATGATCATCATGGTGGACGACGAAGACAGAGAAAATGAAGGCGACCTCGTGTGTGCCGCAGAATTTGCAACACCCGACACCATCAACTTTATGGTAACACACGGACGCGGACTCGTTTGCCTAACTCTCACAGCAAAACAAGTCCAACAACTCGGTTTACCCATGATGAGCATTGGCGACAACAACTCCAAATTCCAAACACCGTTTACCTACTCCATTGAAGCCGCTGAAGGCGTAACAACAGGCATATCAAGCCACGATCGCTCACACACCATTCTCACTGCCATTCACAAAGACGCCACACCAAACCAAATCGCCATACCCGGACACATCTTCCCACTACGTGCACAAAACGGTGGCGTTCTCACACGAGGGGGACAAACTGAAGGATCCGTCGACCTAGCCATCATTGCCGGACTGAACCCCTCAGGCGTAATCTGCGAAATAATGAACGCCGACGGCACAATGGCTCGCAAAGACGAACTCATCACATTCGCCCAACAACACAACCTAAAAATAATATCCGTGGACGCCATAAAATCATACCGCATAAAACACCACCGATTCGCATCCCTAGAGGCAGACACACTCCTGCCAACCACCTTCGGCAACTTCAAAATACTCGCGTACTCACACAAATACACAGAAGAAGAATGCCTCGTACTCTACAAAGGAACAACACAACAACTACACAACGCAAGGAATGTCCCTGTGAGAGTGCACTCCCAATGCATGACCGGAGACGTATTCGGTAGCTGCAAATGCGACTGCCAAGAACAACTACACAAAGCTATGACCATGATCAACGAAAAAGATACTGGGCTTATAATTTATCAATTGCAAGAAGGACGCAGAATAGGTATAATCAACAAACTAAAAGCATACCAACTACAAGAACAAGGACTGGACACTTACCAAGCAAACGAAAAACTAGGGTTCGGCAAAGACCAACGTGATTACTCACTACAAGCAAACATCCTGCACACCCTCTCCATAAAATCCATACAGCTAATCACAAACAACCCCAACAAAATACAGATGCTCACAAAATATGGCGTACACGTGGAAACTACAATCGAACTACAACCAACATTCAACAAACACAACGAACGATACCTAAATACAAAAAAAAATCACGGACACAAAATAAACAAACCCTAATACATTAACAAAACTACATAAAAATTAACCCACAGAGGAACACAAACAATGAACCAAAATATCGCTCTACACGAAGGAAACTTTAACGGCGAAGGGATGAAAATCGCCATCGTATCTTCACGCTTTAACGACTTTATCGTCAACTCACTCACCAACGGTTGCGTCGACGCACTAACAAGACACAACATACACGCCAACAACATCCACCTCTACAAAGTACCCGGTGCATTCGAAACACCAATTGTTGTACAACGACTAGCAAATACACAAAAATACGACGCAATTATCGCTCTGGGAGCCATCATTCGAGGGGCTACTCCACATTTCGACTACGTTGCATCCGAATCCGCCAAAGGACTCGCAAGCGTCGCACTCAAAACCGATACTCCCATTATCAACGGTATCATCACAACCGAAAACATTGAACAAGCAATCGAACGCGGAGGCACCAAGGCAGGCAACAAAGGTGCCGAAGCCGCAACTGTCGCCATCGAAATGGTCAGCCTCCTCAGGAGCATTAAATAAGTGGAACACAAAAATAACTCAACTCTACGCCAAGCAAGGTACTACGCCGTACAAATGGCTTACGCCTACAGGCTCAATAACAACTTTACAACAGAACTGTTCTGGACTATGGACGGCTCTGAAGGTGCCTCCAAATCTAGCAAACGACACGCCGAAACAGTATTTCTACACTACCAAACACATATGGAATACTGCGAAAGTATCATAGCCAAATACTTAGGCGACAGCTGGACAATCGATCGTATCGGCTTTTTCGAAAGGGGACTAATCTCAAGTGCCATTGTTGAGTTTCTATACATGAAAACACCCATGTATGCCATATTCGAAGAGTATGTTACCGTATCCGCTAGCTTTTGCGATACCAAAACAGTGGACTTCATCAACAGTATTCTAAATAAAATACTGAAGGATTTTGAAAAAACCACATGAGCAAAACAAAAAACACAAAAAACACGAAAAACAACGCGAACACTACCATACCCAAAGAAATAGAGGGGAACATAATTACCCTAGACCCGAAAGATCCTTGGGAAATGACACAAACACCAATATTCGCCGACTTTGATATCAAAAATAAACGCATTCGTGGATCCATGCTTTACATCGACTTCTTATCCTCGGGAGAACTCACCAACATGGTAAAAGATATCCCCGAAGGCAAAATGATGTTCATAAGACGTAAAGAATTCTTCATGCCACAAGGACTCTTTGTCGTAGACTATCAAGACCCAAGGTGCATCGATCAAATAGTGAAATGTGCAAACCAAATGGGAGAAACCAAAACAATCTACATATTTAACGACGCATCAAAAAACTTTGTCGAAAAACTAAGAACAGCCCTCAACAACAACATACAACTGGGAATACTCAGTATCAAAATGGGCAATAGCACCAAAGGCACACCTCATGCAGAGTAAAATACCACCGAACAACCTGCTGAAACAATAACAATTATAGTCGTAACGCAATAATGAAAAATATAACAAATACCTTTAGCTGTTTCAATGAACATATGGGAACTAAGTATGCTCTACAAGGTGTTCGCACACAAACACTAGCACACAACAATACCAACAAAGAGGATACTTACCATGGAATCAAATAGAAAAATATACTTCAACATGAACGAATCAGATATATCGTATGTTAGCCAATTATTCGAATCCTACGAAGGGATAGGACTACTCAGAACCATAAACACCACAACAACACATATGTGCATCTACACCAATGTTTGGATGGTTGAAAAATGCCTAGCACTCATGGACAACCTTGTCAAAAAAGAGGGCATCAATATTTTCAATATCCACGTTGAAATATCGTCAACAGTCGAATAACGCATCAAATTAAATACCATGGGGGAACACGAATGACTAGCACCGACGCAACAACAACACCGATGACAGGGAGCTTCATAAAACAAAACATGCTTTGCCATGAAGTAACCACTCTTCTGACGCGAGATAATCGTCCATACCTAAAAATGACACTTGTTGATGGCAAAAATAACCACTTCCCCTCGATTATGTTTAACTCCGATACCCTCACGGTTTCCGTCGAAAAAGGGGTGATTTATACAGTTACAGGGAGCTTTCAAGATTACAACGGCACCATGCAGATTAAGGTTACAACCATTGAGGAGGGGACTTCGAGTATTGAAGAGTTCCTCCCAAAATCCATATACAACCCCGCCGACATGCTTGCAAACCTAGAAGATATCATTCGCAAACACATCACCACTCCCCATTTGCTACAGCTAGCTGAGTGTCTCCTAAACGACACGCACCGTATGGAGGCGTTTACCAAATCGCCTGCTGCAAAGGCTCTGCACCACGCCACCGTTTACGGACTTCTCGAGCACACCCTCTCTGTTGTCCGCTTGGCGTTGAGCGTTTGCGACTTCTATCGCACAACCACCAACATGAAAATCAACAGGGAGCACGTTATCCTTGGTGCACTGTTTCACGACCTCGGCAAGATAGATGAGCTCACCATGGTCAGAGGGTTTGACTACACTACCAATGGTCGCCTTACCGGTCATATTGTCGGCTCAGCACGTATTCTGGAAGCCTATGCCCGTACGCTATCCGATTTCCCTGAAGAGGAGCTTGACCTGCTTCTACACATAATTTACTCACACCATGGGCTCCTAGAATTCGGATCCCCTCAGGTTCCCAAAACCATTGAAGCATTCCTTTTGAGTCGCATAGACGATCTTGACGCTAAGATGAACTCCATTCAGGGCATCTTTGAGAAAAACGAATTAGAAGAGGGGGAGTGGAGCTACTATGACCGGTTCTTAGAACGGCAGATGTATCGCCACTCGTACGGTTCGTAAATGCTTCCAGAAGAGTTACGCGAAGCCTGCTTACAACTCAACGTCAAAGGTTCTGCCCTTGTGGAATCCTACCTCGCCTCACCATCCATCGCCCGACTTAGGGAGATTGAAGAGACAATCGCCTCAACACCCGACTTCTGGTCGATGGCAAATAGCAAGCACCTACTCAAAGAAAAAGGGGGGATTGAAGCCCACATCGCCATAGTGAACAGAATTCAAAACACCATGGACGACATCCATACCTCGTGGGAACTATACGACGAAGGGGAGGTGGACGTTTTTGAAGACATTCAACCGTACTACAATAACCTAAAAGACATGGTGGACGACCTCGAAATAAAACTCATGCTTGGTGGCGACTATGACGAAAACAACGCCATCGTAACACTGCACTCTGGAGCAGGGGGAACAGAGGCTGACGACTGGTGTGCCATGCTAGGACGCATGTACGACCGATGGGCAGATAGACGCGGCTTCTCATGGGAAATACTAGACTTCGAACAGGGCGACTCCGCCGGCTACAAATCCATTACCGCACGCATTCAAGGCTCCTATGCCTACGGGCTCATGTGTGCTGAAGTAGGCATTCACCGACTCGTACGCATCTCACCCTTCGACTCGTCCAGCCGTCGACACACCTCCTTCGCCTCCGTCGCCGTACTCCCCGAAATCGACGACTCACAACTCGAAATCCAAATCAGTCCATCCGATTTGCGTATCGATACCTTCCGAGCAAGTGGTGCGGGAGGACAACATGTCAACACCACCGACTCAGCAATCCGCATCACTCACCTCCCCACAGGAACTGTTGTCAGCTGCCAATCTGAACGTAGCCAACACAAAAATAAGGCCTCAGCGATGAAAATACTAACATCGAAACTGTTCGACCTCCAACAACACCAACAACTCCTCGAACAGAAAGAATTAGAAGGCATCAAAGAGGATATTGCATGGGGAAGTCAGATACGATCCTACGTCATGCACCCTTACAAGATGGTGAAAGATCTACGCACAAGAGTAGAGGTCGGCAACGTGGACGGGGTCATGGATGGCAACATCGATATTTTTATCAAGGAATACCTCCTGCACACTTGGCACAACAAAACATAGCCTAAAGCAAAGCCCAAAACAAATCCTAGTGCATAACCTAATGCAAATCCTAATGCAAATCCCAAAGCATAACCTCTTGAAGTTTTGACACTATTATTTATATTTAACTCAAGAGTACCCACTAAAAGCCAATGTGTTAATATTAAAAATTTGTTTGCAAAATATATATTTATGTACTAACATGCTGATTATGTATGGCTTATTTTTAATACTTCCCAGCTGTATCAACAATTATAACCAATATAACCAAATCTTTTGACTAAATTTTATTATGGAGTGCCCCCCAGATTACAAATATCAACATCTATGGTTTTATTCAATAAAGTCGGTCAAATAACTTTAAGCAACTTCCACTCCTTAGGCAAATTTTTCTTGTTCCTAGCCAACTCCACATCTGCCATTATTCGACCACCCTACCGACCCCGCCTTTTTATCGGCTTCCTCGACACAATCGGCTTCGGCTCCATGCTTATTGTTGTGCTCACTAGTGCTGCCATCGGTCTTGTTATGGGTGTCCAAGGGTACCTAATTCTACAAGCGTTTGGCATCACCTACATTACTGGTGGCATGGTTGCCGTATCCATGACTCGCGAACTTGCTCCTATCCTTGCTGGGCTGATGGTTACTGCCCGTGCTGGGAGTGCCATGGCAGCCGAAATATCATCCATGAAAGTTGGCGAACAGGTTGATGCCCTCCGTGCCATGGCAGTTAGCCCGTACAGCTACATCATCGCACCACGCATACTTGCCACAACCGTTGTTATGCCCGTACTCATGAGCATAGGTCTTGTTGTTAGCCTTCTCAGTAGCTACCTCCTTGTTGTTGTCATCCTTGGCGTCAACGACTACATGTATCGCCAATACGTGGATCTGCTCCTATCGTTTAGCGACTATGTTAAGGGTATGATTAAGGCGGCGGTGTTTGGGTTTATCCTCAGCTCCATTTCGTGTTACCAAGGTTACTACTCCCGTGCCGATGCCACTGGCGTAGGTATTGCCACAACAAATGCTGTGATATGGTCAAGCGTTATGATACTCCTTTCCGACTCAGTGCTAACGCTAATACTTTTTTAGGGGGATACTTATGAAAAGCAACACCCCTGATATGAGGGATGTCATTGTTGAATTCCAAGGCGTTGCCAAACGTTTTGGCACTCAGGAAGTACACAAAGATATTACACTCAAAATACCCCGTGGGAAAATAACCTACATTGTTGGACCCTCCGGTACAGGCAAAAGTGTTTTGCTCAAAGAGATGATAGGGCTCATTCGACCCGATAAAGGTGCAATACTGCTGGATGGCGAAGATATTACCAAAATGAGCGAAAAAGAACTACTCCTACTGCGTCGCCGATTTAGCCTGCTATTCCAACAAGGTGCATTATTCGACTTCATGAGCGTGTTCGACAACGTTGCATTCCCACTAAGAGAACACACCAAAACACCACCCGCTGAAATCAAATCCAAAGTCGTCAACTTGCTCACAAAAGTTGGACTCAAACATGCCATTTACAAAATGCCCGGCGAACTCTCCGGTGGTATGAAAAAACGTGTAGCACTAGCTCGTGCCGTTATCCTACACCCCGAAATACTCATGTACGACGAACCTGTGGCAGGATTAGATCCCATAATGTCAAGCGTCATCGACAACCTAATCTACACCACGCAACAACAATTTAATATCACAACTGTTGTTGTATCACATGATATTCAGAGTATATTGACTATTCCAGATTATATTTATATGCTATATAAAGGGTACATTGTCTACCAAGGTACAAAAGAAGATATCAAAACCTCCGACAACCCCTACATAGTACAATTCATTAACGCAAAAAAAGACGGTCCCATTGAGGTTGCTTAACTATGATTTCTACAGAAACGCGTGTTGGAATATTCGTAATCCTAGGACTACTTATTTTCGGTACAATGATACTCGGATACTCCACCATTGGCAAAAACATCGGTTCGAATGCAATTAGCATTTACGTGAAAACAAACTCCGCAAAAGGAGTATTCCGCGGGGCTAGGGTATACTACCACGGCATAGACGTCGGCTCCGTAAGGGGAATAACTTTCGACGGCAACGACGTTGTCGTACGTGTAGGCATCGAACCGCAAGAAGCTCCCATACCAAACAACATTACCGTTCGCATCAAAACCGACTCTCTACTCGGCTTCAAATACGTGGACATACTGAGAGACCCCGACAGACCATCCACAGGAGCTCTACAAGACGGCGAATTCTATGCCGACTCAACAGTTGACTTCGACATAACTGAGATCGAAGCCAAAGTCATCAATATCGTCAACTACATGGACAACATCAGTGCCGCACTAGACAAAACTCTAATCGACGGAAAAGTTCTCGAAAACATCGTCAACATTACCAACCAATCCAAAAACATCGCCGACCAACTAAGTATCGCCGCTGACCAAATACCAACCTTCATCGCTCAAATGGACTTGCTCGTCAACAGAAT
Source organism: uncultured Deferribacteraceae bacterium (assembly GCA_947313825.1). Lineage (GTDB taxonomy): Bacteria > Chrysiogenota > Deferribacteres > CAMZNJ01 > CAMZNJ01 > CAMZNJ01. The sequence continues at coordinate 20,133 of CAMZNJ010000042.1, forward strand.
ATCTTTCCTTGTAGACAACATCGACAACGGCGACGGCGTCATTCCCGCTCTCATCAACGACGACAACCTCACAGTACAACTGCGATCCACTGTGCAAGCAATCAACGACACCATACAACTCTACTCTAGCACAAAATTCTTCATGGGACTGGAAGCAGGAATCTACACCAACTTCCAAGAACAAAATATTTACGACGACAACTTCGGAACACACTATCGCGGTGCTGTAACCCTTGCCATTGCTCCAAACCCAAACAAATTCTACAAATTCGGACTATCCGCCGGATCAAGCTTTAGTGAAGAAATTCGCAACAAAACAATGGTAATCAAAGACGGCAACGGTAACATCATCTCCACCGAAGAAATAACATCCGTCGAACAAATCAGCAACGCCACAACACAAATAAAACTATCCGCTCTTTACGGACTAAGATTCTTCGACCAACGACTAACAGTACAAGGCGGACTAATGGAAAGCTCGGCCGGACTCGGTGTTGCTTACTCTTTCCCACAATGGAACTTCGATGTCGAAACAAACATATGGGACATCGGTGGCGGAAGACGTACTCTACCTCGTGTAGCCACTGGCTTCAACTACTACGTGAAAAATATATTCTACATAACAGCTGGAGTGGATGACTATATCGACAAAGATAAACCACTCATGTATCTAGGACTCGGTACTGTTATCTGGGACAGAGACCTCGGCAAAGCCATTAGCTTCCTACCACTTGCAACAGCTTTCTAAACAGAGACAGCGAACAGAGACATCGAACTAACATCGACGCAAAGAGTTGCAGAAACCCTAAGTTGTCATATACTAATACCTACCAAATAACTAGAGCGAGGAACCGATAAACCCATGGACAACCAACCCCACAAACTAAAACTTGCCATCTCAACATGCCCAAACGATACCTTTATCTTTGGTGCACTAGTATGGGGGTATCTCGACTACGGCGATATCAAAATCGAAACAGAACTCATGGACATTGCCGAACTCAACAACGCCGCACTTAGTGGCAAATTCGACATCGTAAAAATATCCATGGGCATATTCCCCGAACTAAAATCGTCATACCACATACTACGATCCGGTGGTGCACTATCCAACTCCGGAGGACCCATTGTTGTTAGCAAAAATAACGTAAACGGAATGTTGCCCGAAAACTCGCTAATAGCTGTGCCTGGGTTCACAACCACAGCATACAAAATATTCAAACTATTTTACGACAACGACAGCAACAACCCCAAATACCGCTACACCGAAGCACTGTTTAGCCAAATACCTAGCATGGTGGAAACGGGGGAGGTGGATGGTGGAATACTCATTCACGAAGGTCGCCTCGTGTACAAAGACTTCAACCTGAAACTAGTAGCCGATTTAGGAGACGACTGGCAAGCAAAATACAAATCACCACTACCACTTGGCTGCATTGTCATCAACAACGAAAATGCACACCTTGCCGAAACAGTCAACAACATGATACGCGAATCCATGATTTTTGCCGCAAAAAACTATGATAAAATGGAAGAGCATATTCTAGAGCATGCCCATAGTGATGATCCCAAAATTGCTCGGCACCATATTCAGACCTATGTGAACAGGTACAGCAAAGATCTAACCGAAGCGTACAAAGGGATACACGATCTTATTGGCATCAGTAAACGACATATTCTGTAAGAAAAAACTTGCGAACTTACAGGTCGATATCAACCCTCGCCGCCATATCCACTGCCTTGGAATAGTTGCTTATCACTTTTTTAAAGTTGCTGCTCGGCACAATCTCACCCCAAGATTGCGTAATTCGTGGTGGTAGAAGCTCCTTCCTTGAAGGGTACTCATAGTTGATAGAGGCGTACGAACGCTGTGCTTTTACTGACAACATAAACTCCAAAAACCTAAGTGCACTCTGCTTATTCGTCGCATACCTAGCAACACCGATGGTAGTCATTGTAACAAAAGTTGTCGGCTTTTTATCGCTGAACACAGGGAAGTTTATCACAGTGTTGTCCACAATTGAACGCTCTTTCAGGTTGCTCATGGCCATGCCAAGGTAACGACTATTTGCCAAAGCTATGGTGCACAAACCTCTGTTTAAATCTTTCAGCTGAGTTATGTCGCTCCCTTTCGGTTTGCGTGCAAGGTTGTTCTTCAGCCCAATCAGCCACTCTTCGGCAACACTCTCCCCATATTTGCCAATCATCAGAGCCAACAGCTCCATATTGTTGTTTGATCGTTCCCCTGAGCTGAGGCATATCTGTCCTTTGTATTTTGGATCGGCAAGGTTCATGTATGTGAAGTTGTCAGGCAGCTTTCCTAGCCCCGATTTTGTGGTGTAAATGGCTTGTGCCCGTGTGCTGATGGCGAACCACGACTCATCGCTGGCAGTGAGGTAGCTAGGGATATTGTTTCGAACACCAATATCATAGACACGCACGAGTAGCCCCTCTTTACTCATGGTGTCGAGGGTTACGATATCGTCTGAAATGATAATATCCACAGAGGTCGACAACCCCTGACGTTTCAGCATCTCATCTGAACCCTGAGAAACAACCACAACTCTTGTACGTATCCCCGTTTGCTTCGTAAACA
>CAMZNJ010000043.1 GCA_947313825.1 uncultured Deferribacteraceae bacterium
CCAGCGGTTGACGATTGTATGAGGACAGTATCACCTTCGCGTACTTTGAGGCAATAATCGCAGCATAGTTTGGATAATTTTTGTTCGTTAGTCATAGTACGCTCCAAGTGTTGATAATTCAATTATGTTTGTAGGTTGACATTATATTGTCAACGTAAGTAGTTGCAATTATGGTTGCCTCCAACTGTTTGTAGCTAATTCCTTGGGTTGTGCGGGCATTGAGGAAGCGGTACTTTAGTGGAGTATGTTTGAGTGGTGATGGTTCATTTGCACAATGTTTGCGTGTTCATGTTGCACTCCATAGTTGCGTCCCATGTGTAAGAGTTGCATGTGCACAAGTGCTTGAATTTAACCCCTCAGATGTAATTAATATATTATTATAGATGATTTTTTTGCTAAGGTCAACAGATTGTTTGGAAAAACAAGTATTTATTTTTAGATAATATGTGCAGGGTGGCAAAATCTGCTGAGGGGGCTCTGATACGCCACGCACGCAAATACGCCACGCACGCAAATACGCCACGACGTTTTAGAGCCCTTTCTTGCTCGTAATGGAGTTGTAGAGCTGTCGTTTCTTGACTGCTAGGCTGGTGATGCTTTTGGCAACAGATTGGTTGTTTTCCACGATGAGTTTGATGCCGCTACGATAGTTTGTGTCAGCTTGGCTTGTGTTCACAAGGAATGCCTCGATGGTACCCATTTGTTCCTCCCTAGTTTGGGCAAAATCAAGGATGATGATTTTGTTGAGGTCGATGGGTGTTTTGTGTTCGAGGAGGGCTCCCCCCATGGATATATTTTTCAAAGTGCCACGAATATAATTTTCAGGGGTACGTTTGATATCGTAAAAGCTGTGGCTGCCACTGGTGTACTGCAAAAAAATATTGACCCTGATAAAGCTAGGCACACGTTCGTACTGAGCAAACGATTTGAGCTGTAAGTTGTTGGGGATAAAGGATATGCCGATGTAGCGATCGCCACGCTTTAAAACTTTCTCACAGTACGACGAAAATACGACGATACCCTTGGGGATGGATATTTCAAAGTGGAGGAGGCGTCGCGAGGCAAGCTTCTTTGCAGTGGTAGGTGGGAGAACATACTGAATAACGCCTTTCAAGTTGTCGCAAGAAAGAACAATAAACTTAAGACGGTAAAGTTTGGATGTTTGGGAATCGTTGTACGTAACCTTAATCTCCATCCCTGGTTGAATATACGATAGAAGTGTCGACTTATTCATAACTGCTCCTAACCTCCGCTGATATACCTTATTCTTATACTATTTTTATAAGTTATTCAAGAAATACTTTGTTTGGACGATGAATAAAGTACAATTATTACAATATGTGTTTGGGTGGAATATGCTAGGGAAAATAGATCTTCTATTGGTGGCTTTTGCCATTGTGTGCTACCTTGCTTTGATGTATGATTTCTACGTGAAACAGGATTCATACGAAAGAGGGAAGGCGTTGCTGGAAAGGCGTAAAAAGTATATGGACATTGTATCCGAGCGAGAAGATAGTGAAAAACGGATGATGGCCGAAAAGAGCAGTGTTGAAAGTAGTAATCGAGAAAATAGTGAAGGCGTTAGCTGAAAATAAGGTTGAACGCAATGCGAAAACAAAAGCTGTGGACGTAACAACAAACTACTACTTAATAAAAAAGGGTCTCAGGAAAAATATTCCGTGTGAGACCCTTTTTTAGTGGTATAAACCTTTAGGAGTAAACTTTAAGAGTAGAACACTTTGCAACCAAAAGGCTACAAAATGGACGACTATCTGCCACGCAAAATCATAAGGATACGCAGAACATTAATGTACAACCATATGAGAGTTACGATCAAACCGAAGGCTGCAACCCACTCGTAATGCTTGGGAAGCTTCTGGTCAACAATACGCTCCATGGCATCAAAATCCATCAACAACATAAGGGCGGAGATACCACCAACGAAGAGGTAGAATAGTAGAGACAAGCTACCACTCCCGTACACAAGGGGAACAGCCACACCAAACAGGGACAGGACAAGGGTGAACATGAAAAATACGAATATGCCCAAAGTCAAGGTCATCATGATCGAGCGAAACCGCTCTGTTACACGAATAATGCGTGCCTTGTAAAGGAGTAGCATGGTGGTGAATATTGCAAATGTTACAATAACTGCCTGGAAAATAATGCCGGGGTACATCTGCTCAGCATAACCGGAGATGGCAGAAATAACGAGCCCTTGCAAAAGAGCGTAAGCGATGGAAAGGTTTTTTGCCAAGTGGGGCTTGGAGTAAACAACAAAGGCAACACCGATGGCACCAAAGATGGACACCATGAAAAACATGTTGTACAAAGATTGGAACGGTGCCCCTGGGGCAGCAATAAATTTCCAAGATAGGGCAGCACTAAGAATTACAATACCTAGTAGGGTCAAAACTTTGGTTACAGCACCCTGAGTGGTGGCAACGCCAGATGATGACGCAGTAACAGTATTGGCACTGTCATTGGCAACGGTATTGGCTCCATGAGCATTACCCTCAGCTTTTGCCTTAAAGGCATCCTGATTTAGGAACGGATTGTTTGAACGAATCATTATACACCTCGTGTAGTAAATTATAATACGTAATGGTACGGCTCTGACCTAACCACTAATAACAATATTGGCATAAATCTGGTGATTGCTAGTTGTTAAGAGCTTGTTGGGTTTTAAATGGTTCATGATTTAAAACGCCAAAAAATGAGCCACACCGAAATGATAGCACAATAAATTTTTTAATACAAGAAATATGCAAAAGTTATGGCTGGTTGGGGAGGTTGTGGCTGGTTGTGGTTGGTTGGGGAGGTTGTGGTTGGTTGTGGTTGGTTGTGGAGGTTGTGGAGGTTGTGGCTGGTTGGGGAGGTTGGAGGGAGGAGGGCAGAGTTTTCTGCCCGTCATGTGGTTTGTGGGAGTGTGAGCACTGGGAGTTGTTTGAAGATGTCGCCCCACACCATAAAAATGAGCAGGGCGACCAAGGGTGTGTATGATTTTGGGTGTAAAAACATACATGTGTGTGCACCTAAGGTTTAGCAAGACTCATGCCAACTTTGCAAAAAAGTTCTCTTTTCTATTCGCTCTTCTCAAGATGAACCGCTGAAAGTCAACAAACACAATGGTGTCCAGTGGGCTGATGAAAAATACTCATGACAGAAACATAATGTTTAATGTATAATCTTGCAATTTCTGTTACAATATCGCGTCTTCCGAAAAGGTTAAATCCTGCCAAAAGGCAAAAAAATCCACATTGCAACTCCACATGGGTGGATTTTGCGAATTATTTTTGCAAAAGTATACACTTTGACAACAGGAAGGGTATATTAAGCTGAGTATTGACGGAAGTGTAACACTTGGCGGGAGTACCCCATACGCCTGACTAAACTGTAACATAGTAAATATAGTAATACCGTGAGGTTCTAAATGAAGAAAGTGATTCTCCTGATTTGTGCAATATTTGTGCTGGACATGCTGACGAAGGTGCTGACAACTGTGTTTGTTGGCTATGGGGAGCGTATTACCGTCATCCCGAACTATTTCGACATCACCTACTTGCGAAACCCCGGTGCGGCGTTTTCGCTATTTGCCAACACCTCATCGCAGTGGCTTACAACGAAGGCTTTGGCTGTTGTGAGTGTGGGTGTGATGGTATTTATTGCCTACCTTATTATTACTGAGATTCGACGCAGTAAGTCCGCTAAAGGGCTGGGACTGCTGGTGTATGCTTACGTATTAATATTTGCTGGAGCAGCGGGCAACCTTGTGGATAGGGTGTTTCGCGGTGAAGTTGTGGACTTCATTTTGGTGCACTACAAAGATATTTACTACTATCCAGCGTTTAATGTTTCCGACTCAGCAGTAACGATAGGGATAATTATGCTGGCGGGGTACATTATTAAAGACACTTTCGCTAAAAAGGGGAAGTAGCCTGTAACTTGCTGTTTGCGACTTGCTGTTTGCAGCTTGCTGTTTGCGGTGCTGTTTAGGATAGCAGGTCGATGAAGTCTTGTGTTAGTCGCATTACTCTGCCTGTGTCTCCTTTGACGAGGCAGTGTTTTGTTGTGCCTGTTGCGAATGTTGTGCCGTTGTTGTTGTGAACGGTGTACTTGAGGGAGAACCATGCCTTCCCCATGTCGTCTTGTTCGACGGTAACGAAGCATGGTGTTTCGAGTGTAACGGGTTGTTTGTAAGCACAGGTTGATTCGGTGAGAACTATCTGCACACCTTGTTTCGTCATTTGGTTGAATAGGTCGAGTATTGCGTTGGTTCGTGCGATTTCGAAGTAGGAGAGGTATACGGAATTGTTGACGTGTGCGTATGGGTCGAGGTCAGCGAATCGGACTTGAATCTGCTCGGTGTATAAAAAGGGCATGTTTTTGTTCCTTGTGAATGTATGTTTGCGTGAATGTGTAAATATGTGGTTGTTGTAATTGTTTCGGTTTGTTTCGTAAAAAAAGGTACTCCGTTGCTACATGATTGCAGTTGTTCGGAGTACCTTTTCGCTTCCATGAGGGGTGGTGTTTGTGTTACCCCTTTGCTCTTTTTTTGAGAGCTTCCTCTTTTTTACGGCATCCGTCGCAGTTGATGTAGGCTGCTATTTCGACGTATAATACATCGTCGTCGGCTATTTTTTGGATATCGCCGAGCATGGATTGGTTTGCTGGTTGTAGTGCGGTAATGGATCCGCATCCGCGACAAACCACGTGTATGTTTTGGTTAGACTTGCTGAGTTCGTAGTATGCTTGGCTAGAGTTTACGCTCATAACGCCGAGGATAGAGTGTTCGACAAGTGTGTTGATATTTTTGTACACAGTTGCTAGGGATATGGATGGTGAAGTTTTCCTAACAGCGGTGAAAACATCTTTGATTGTGGCATGTTCTTTGTTTCTGATTATTTGTAGTATGCTGAGTCGTTGTGGTGTAACTTTTAGGTTGACACTTTTTAGAATTGGTACTAGATCGTCTTTCATGGTAACCTCCATGGAAATATGAGTCTAAGCTAAGTGAGTGTCATTATACGAAGATAATGTTGTATGAATATAAACAACCCACTTAGTAGCTTTGATATATTTCAATTTTCAATATTTTTATCTTGCGTACTTGCATTTATATAAGTTTTTCGTCTTTGTGTGCTCTTTTAAATCTATATTTTAGAGACTATATAATTATTTGGCTATTCTTCTGATTGGCTGTGTTGAATAGCTATTTAATTGGATTACATAGTGTTGAAACTCTACATCGGTAGTTACCTCTCTTTTTTGTAATTGGTGTGTAGGGTAGAAGCTTGTGTGTACTCGGTACACACTTGGCAAACACCCTAGCTTGAGGCGAGGTTAACACACATATATTATATTGTAAAGTTTTTATATTAACTTCTCAAACTAGTATGTAATAATTAGTTGAGGTTAACTTGTTGTAATCATAGTTTTAAGCACTTCTGTTGCGGTATTTGCAAGTGCGTCTAGAGCTTTGCTTAATTGCCAGTCCTGTTTGTTTCTGTCCCCGCAGTAGTTTGATATGGCACGTATTTGAGTGGGTACTACACCACATTTTTTTGCGGTTAATGCAAAGGACGCTCCCTCCATATTTTCTATTTGCGTCATTGTTTTTTTGCAATACAGTTCAGCCAAGTAATCATTACTCGATAGTAAGGATACCGTATTGCTGTGTATAAGTTCATAATTTTCTGAAAAGTATGTGTGTATTGTGGGGCTTACCTCAAGCTCAACGGTGTTGTTGGGGCAGATGGGGAACCCTATTTCGGAGGTGAGGGACAGGCTGTTGTCGAAGAGGGCTGCCTCGTCAACAAAATACTCCTGACTCACAGCAACAACGTCGCCTTGGGTTAGTTGCGACTGACGGTACGCACCAGCAACACCCAACAACACGGCACTGCTAACGTTATTGCTGAGGAATACCTTGGTGCAGGTGATGGCAGTATTTGTTTTCCCCACGCCGGTGAGGTATACCGGAGTAAGGATCGTCGGATCATCGGTGAAAGGGTAAAAAATTTGCTGTGTGTGCTGTAACTCCTCTTTCTGTGCAGAGGTGAGCTTGTGGAGTATGGCGTACGCCTCCATTATTGTGGGTATAAAAACAATTTTCATTATCATTCCTTGCAGTAATTTATGCATTGTGGTAAAATTATTGTAACATAACTATTGCTCAAGGTGTCTCAATAATTGTCCACACTTTTGGCTTAATGCCCACTTCCCTTTCAAAAACTACCAAAGGGGGTTGATAGAAATAGTTATGTATCAGAAATTACAAAACATACAACTAAGAGGGAGTCCCCCCAAGATGAATAAAAAACCTGTAACCAGAGTGGCACAGGAGGCAAGGTACAAGCAACTCGAAATAGAGTTTGCTGACTTCCGCAAAGGCGTTCTCGAGTCCATGGAGAAGTACCTAGAGACACCCGCAGGCAGAGTTGCCATCTCCATGGGCAACCCAACAGCACAGAGAGTACCAAGCACAAGCAATAACCCCGACAAACCATACGACAGCTCAGCACTAGACTACATCACATACATCATAACCACAGTATCCGAAGGGGTAAACAAAACCGTTAGCGGCACAAAAGTTGACTTCATCCGAAACGCAAAAGACCTACTCGTTACATTCGACACCATGGCTGTCGAAATGGATATCTGCCACAAAAAGTTTTTCTCAAAATACGAAAGCCCCTTCAACATGGACATCAGCATTCAAGAAGAGGTGCGACAACTCGTGCTACCACGTGCCATCCGTAGCGTAATGGGGTACATCGATAACCACTACTTCCTCTACAAACTACTGCAAGACCTAGGCTTCAAAGAAACATACCTCAGATTCGACAAACTAGTATGTGCATTCGCTGGACTCGAATACGGAATATTCTCCACAATGAAAGTCCTACGCAACAATGAAGAACTCAGCTCCCGTATCTCAATAGACAAAGACGTGAAAAAGTTTATCCTACAGTTCCGCGGACTAATGGAAGCCTTCGCCATCGACTCCATTGGCAAAGCTACTGTCGCACTAAAACTGAAAATACAAAACATTGCAGTCTATAACTACTGCATGTCCAACGACATACTCGTAACACAACGATCTAGCGTTGAAAAAACAATCAATATCAAAAAAATTAGCAGAGAATACACCGAAGCCCTCCACCCCATCATTGATAGCATCAGCAAGTACAAAAAAGGGGGGGACGGGGGTACAGTATCCGCACCATCGTCGCGATACCATGACTCCGAAATATCATTTTGGGACGTATCCAAACACCTTACTTCCTTCAAAGACTCCATGGTGATTGTAGAAGACGAAATGCGTCATGGTGTTGATATTGATAGCGTTGCCATGAAGGGCTTTGAGTTTATCGTTCAACAGATACTCATCCCCTATTACGCACACCAACGTGGTGCCATCAACCACACATTCATTACCATGATATCGCAACTCAACAGGCATTACACCATGGTTTTGCAGGAAATTATAACCAACTCCCTCCCCAAAGACTACTCGTTTGACGAAGTTGTTGGCTTATCAGTTGACCTGGAGAAAGCCTTGGAAGATCTGCAAGCAACAAAGAACAAACGTAGACTTGCCATGGAAAATTTAGGGAACAGTGCACCCGCTTCAGGGATGGTTTCATCTGTAAAGAAGAAGAGGTTTTTCGGTAAGTAAACCTCACTTGGGCTTGCCACAGCGTTCACAGTTCTCAGATTTTTCAGTATGTGTGCATGTTGTTTTGAGTTTTTGCTGTGCAGATTCGTATTTGTAGTAGGTGGTGTTAAATGGTCTCCATGGTAATGTTTCGTAGTTTTTATAAGTTTTCCTTGAGTATATTTTTGGTATTCATACTTCTACTGAACATTTCTTATGTTTTTTTGTCCAGTGGTGGCGTACGTAGTTTGTACCATTTTGAGGCTTTACCACAAAGGTTTTCAGCCGTGTATCACTACACAAGTTTTTCACTTTTCGAATCAGGTTTTTTTGCCCGCAAGCTTTCGACTTCAGAAATATCGTCATATATATATGATACGTATTCCGATAACAATCAGGTTTCAGGATTGTGGACACTATCTCCCGCCTTACTTTTAAACACAGTGATTAATCACGTGTCGGGGTATGAGGAGAAGCACCTCTCCTTGCGTGGCAGAATGGGTGTTGCAGGTGTATCCCCCAAAATATACGCTGCCTACGGCAATACTTCATCTTCGCCCTATGACTACCGAAACAATATCGATGTTACGTATCGCTACTTTTCGGCGGGGTTTGAGGCTGGGTTAGGCTTGGACGTACTACTGGGTCTGTTTATTTTGGGGGAGGACTTTGCTAGCCTTAACCCTCGTGAGAAGGCTTTGTCTCAGGTTCATTCCGACTTGGATAGCAGGGGGCTTCGGGGGAGCTACAGCGGTATCCTTGCTGGGCTACATACCCCTGCCTCTACCCCTTAGTTTGTGCTTATTTTGTTCAACGGTATGAATATTGCTTGCAGTTCGTTAGTTTCTGAGTGCTCAATGGTGCCATATTTGTTTTGTTTGTAGCTCACACATCGGGTTTTTATGTCTAAAGATAAGTTTGTATACAGTTTCATAGATTTGTACAATAAGTCTCTGTCGGATCTTCATAGGTCTGGCGTGAATTTTGGCGATTCGAGCACACAACGCTATACAATATTGGCCATTGACGAAGGTGATAGTCTTGGTTACGAGATACTCAATTCGTCTTTACGGACATACGCCGTAACTCTTTCCTTGGCGACCCTTCTTGCAGCCTTAACGGTGGTTTCAATACTTCAGTTTTTGAACGATACCCGTATTTTGAATATGTCGGGCAAGGTGGAGCTCTCTTTCAAGCTTCCTGATACAGAGGCTAATGTTGTGTCCCCCTTGGAGTACAGCCTCATCGATACTTTTTCGTTGGACGGTGCACGGGGTGTTCGCAGTATTACTCGTGCTAATAAGTACTACTTTCCGCGTTATTTTACTGATTTGCGTGAGCTTCCCCCTGTTGCTGATTTAGATATGGCGAACCCTGTGGCAGTGCCTGTGTATCATGCACCTGTGTACACCGAGTTAGATTTCAGTGGGAGTAGTCGTTCCCCAGTGGTTCCCGATCTACTTTTGGCGATTCCGGATGCGAAGCTCCCTCCGCCTATAATTCTGCCCCCTGTTCCTATTTATAGTATAAATATCCTTGGTTTAGGGGATATTCAGGTTGATGTTATCGTTTCGAAAGCGAAGTCGATGTCGTATAACTATTCGATTACGCGTAATGAGTTTGACAACTACAACCTTTTCCGCGTATACAAACCCGATGCCCGTGGGAGATACAACGTAAACACCATACGTGCAACCCTTGTGGGGGAGTTTAACCTTATCGAAGACGCAATTATTTACGCCAACTCCATTTCGGGGGATTCGTTTATTAATGAAGAACAAATAATCACTGGCTTAACAGACATCGTAATCTGCTGTGTAACTCTGGAAAAAGCACAAAAGTTTGCACAAAGTATGGATAGCATACTGCTGAATAGACCCATCTACTTGGCACGCACAGGGTATCGCTAAACAGAACGCTACTACTGCCCTGAGGACACGCTCAGCTAACGAAAATAGATTAGATTTTGGAGTAATGAAAATGTTGGAAGACAAAAAATATAAAATAGGCGAAGTGGCTAAAATTCTAAATATTAATACCTCAGCAATACGCTACTATGAAAAAGAATTTCCGGAACTAACACCACAAAAATCCTCTGGGAACCAACGCTACTACACCTTAGAAAATATCTACTTTCTCAAGAAAATCCGATACCTCGTGGAAGAGGAGGGGCTCACCCTTGAAGGTGTCAAGAAACAGCTTGCCGATACCGAAAAAATGAAATCAAAGTTATTTATCACAAAACAGGAATTAACATCAGATTTGTCTGAAATTATCAAAGTGTTAGAAAAATATTCCACGGGCAAAGATGACGATGAATAGGTGCTATCGGTAGTTTTTGTTGTAACTACTTGCTATATTTTAGTGATATCTCATAATTTTTATGATACAATCGTTTATTACTTACGTTGTAAATATTTTAATCAGGAGGTCTATTGCTAATGCCTAGTTTAGTTAAGTCTGGTGCGGTGAAGTCTGATTCGCTGTATGCACCCCATGGTAGCCTGTATGACTCTGTTCTCGAGCTTATTCGCCTATGTTCCACTACGCTCCCACCCGATATTGTGAAGTCCCTTTCGAACGCCCTTAGTACCGAAGAAGGGGGGAGCATTGCCAAAAATGTTCTCGACTCGGTTCTGTCCAATATCGAAATGGCGAAAAGTGGCTCCACGCCCATCTGCCAAGATACCGGTTCCTTGGCTTTTTATATTCACTACCCCCTCGGTGTGAGCCAAATAAAGTTGCGTGCCCTTATTAATGAGGCTGTTCAGGAAGCAACGAAAAAGCAGTACCTTCGCCCTAATGTTGTTGATCCCATCTCAGGCAAAAATACTGGCACAGGTGTTGGGCTTGAAACACCACATATCCATTTCGACGAATGGGACAAAGATGAAATCGAAATACGCCTAATACTAAAAGGTGGGGGTTGCGAAAATGTTGGGATACAGTACGCATTACCACACAGCGACCTTGGAGCATCACGTAGCAACGATGGTGTTCAGAAGGTTGTTATGGACGGCGTACATAAGGCTCAGGGGATGGGGTGTGCCCCCGGTATTATCGGAGTCGGTATCGGTGGCGACAGAATCACGTCCATGGAAATTGCCAAAAGACAACTCTTCCGCAAAATCGGCAACCGTAATCACGACCCTGTTATTGCCGAAATGGAAACAGAACTTGTTGCCAACCTCAACAAACTAGGTATCGGACCCATGGGGTTTGGCGGAATATCCACCGCTTTGGATGTGTTTTGCGGAGTCATCCCGAGACACCCAGCAACATACTACGTATCCATATCCTACAACTGTTGGGCACTAAGAAGATACACCATGACCATAAGTTACGATAGGGATAACGGCACATTGGGGGAGGCATCTTATGATTAAACTTACCACACCGATTAGTGAAAAAGATATTCGTGCGTTGAAAGTTGGCGACCAAGTTTTGCTCAGCGGAACAATCGTTACAGGGCGAGACGCCGCACACAAATACATGGTGGAGGACAAACCCGACTTCATTCGCCCCTACCTGCTGGATGGCGTAATATACCACTGTGGACCCGTGGTGAAGAAGGATGACTCCACAGGGGAATACTCATTTGTGTCCGCCGGACCCACAACGTCGAGGCGTGAAGAGCCGTATCAGGATACAGTCATCGACGAATACTCCATACGAGGCGTTATCGGCAAAGGGGGGATGGGAGATCGTACTGCAGCTGGGTTGCAAAAAACAGGTGCGGTGTACATGCATGCTGTTGGCGGGGCTGGCAGTGCCATTGCCGCTAATGTTTCAGAAGTATCCAAAGTATTCATGCTAGACGAATTCGGAACACCCGAAGCCTTCTGGGTAATAAACGTGGTGGATTTCCCCGTTGTCATTACCATGGACTCACACGGAAACTCACTGCACAAAGATGTGTTCGAAAAGTCAGAAAAGAATTTGGCAAAGCTGTTAGGGAAAGCGTAGGGGATGGTTGCTAGTAATAGCCATGGTGTTGGCGGTGCTGGCGGTGCTCACGGTGCTCACGGTGCTCGCGGTGCTGGCGGTGCTGGCGGTGCTGGCGGTTCTGGCGGTGCCGGCGGGGCTGGCGGTGCTGGCGGTGCGGGCGGGGCGCGGGGGGGGGGCGGTGCTGGCGGTGCTGGCGGTGCTCGGGGTGCTGGCGGTGCTGGCGGTGCTCGCGGTGCTGGCGGTGCTGGCGGTTCTGGCGGTGCTCACGGTGCTGGCGGTTCTGGCGGTGCTCACGGTGCTGGCGGTGCTCATGGTGCTGGCGGTTCTGGCGGTGCTCACGGTGCTGGCGGTGCTGGCGGTGCTGGCGGTGCTGGCGGTTCTGGCGGTGTTGGCGGTTCTGGCAACGCTCCATCCATCACCA
>CAMZNJ010000044.1 GCA_947313825.1 uncultured Deferribacteraceae bacterium
ACAACATACGTTGCACCGTTGAGCTCATCAACCCTATTGCCATGGAGCAAGGTTTGCGTTTCGCTATTCGCGAAGGTGGACGTACAGTTGGTGCCGGCGTTGTTAGTGAGATCTTAGACTAAAATAAAGTAAGAAAAAGGTAGTTTTATAATGAGAGATGTTATAACCCTTGCATGCTCAGAATGCAAAAGACGCAATTATGCCACCACCAAAAATAGACGCAATACTACTGAAAAGCTTGAGCTAAAGAAGTATTGCAAGTGGGACAATAAGTACACAATGCACAAAGAAACAAAATAATTGTGCAAATTGCAACCCTCCCGTAAGAGCTTGGTGGAGTATTCAGTTTTGCTCGGCTTTACTCGGCTTTTATGGAGGGGTTGCCTTAGCAATTAGTCCTCCCACTACTTTTTTTTGGGGGGGGGCGAGTTAGTTGCTTAGCGGAGGTTGCTAGGTGGAAGTTGCTTAGCGGAGGTTGCTAGGTGGAAGTTGCTTAGCAAAGGTCGCTAGGTGGAAGTTGCTTAGCAAAAGGTCGCTAGGTGGAAGTTGCTTAGCGGAGGTCGCTAGGTGGAAGTTGCTTAGCAGAAGGTTGCTAGGTGGAAGTTGCTTAGCGGAGGTTGCTAGGTGGAAGTTGCTTAGCGGAGGTTGCTAGGTGGAAGTTGCTTAGCAGAAGGTTGCTAGGTGGAAGTTGCTTAGCAGAAGGTTGCTAGGTGGAAGTTGCTTAGCAAGAATTAGTTTAATATGTTAGGGCAGTAACTCAACTGGTAGAGTATCGGTCTCCAAAACCGAAAGCTGGGGGTTCGAGCCCCTCCTGCCCTGTTTTTCATGGACGAAAATAGGCGACGGCTATTTGTTTTGACGCACTCATGTGCATGCAAAACTAGTAGCAATAGTTTTGAAGCTTGGGACATTACGGTGCTATTTGCACACCTGAGTTGCGATAAAGGCTTACGGTTTCTTTGTGGTAGCTTTATTCGGTGGTGTTAGAGGTATATTTGCGATGAAGTATTTAAAATTTTTTGGTGAAGCTCGTGATGAGATGATGAAAGTTGTTTGGCCTAACAGACCAACACTTGTCAAGACAACCCGTGCAGTTTTCATATTCTTCTTGGCTCTCACAGCTCTTTTAGGTGTTCTGAACTTTAGTTTTTCAGAACTAATCAGTGCAATACTAAGATCATAACCTTGTTGGGTTAGTTTGTAGTATTCTCTGGTTGATTATATTTTGGTTAAATTTTTGGTGGTTATATGTCTCACGAGTCGCACGAATGGTATGTTGTTCACACCTATTCAGGTTTCGAGAAACGTGTTCAGCAGTTATTAGAGGACAAAGTTCAGAAGTCGTTCCTTGGCGACGAAATATCTGAGATATTGATTCCGACTGTGGATGAGCGTGTTGATAGCAAGAAGGTTATTAAAAAGAAGACCTTCCCTGGTTATATTCTTGTCCGCATGCGAATGACGACAGATAACTGGCATGTGGTGAAAAATATTCCGAAGGTTACTGGCTTTGTTGGTGGTCGCGATCCGTTTGCCATCCCCGAAAAAGATGTTAAGTCCATGCTCGAGCTTGCCAAGAGCGATGCACCACGCCTCGCCTCCACCTACATGCCGGGCGACGCCATCGAGGTTATTGACGGTCCGTTCACAGCCTATTCCGGTATTGTGGAAGAGGTAAACACTGAACGCGAAAAGGTTCGAGTTACCGTTAAAATATTCGGCCGCGACACGTCTGTTGAGCTGGGGTACTTCCAGATTAAAGTCAGTGCCGCAAACTAGTTTTGTTATAAAAATAAAAAGTACTGAAGGAGGCATTCTCTTTTGCCGCACTTCGGTACTAAAAAAGAAAGAGAGGTTGGATTATGTCCAAGAAAATTTCAGGTTACGTCAAGCTTCAGCTCCCTGCGGGCAAAGCTAACCCTGCACCACCTGTTGGTACTGTGCTGGGTCCTCGCGGTGTTAATCTCATGGAGTTCTGTAAAGGCTTCAATGCGAAAACACAAGGTCTTGGGGATGTTATTGTTCCCGTTGTTGTTACTGTTTATGAAGACAGAAGCTTCACATTCATCACTAAGGTTTCGCCCATGTCGGATCTTATAAAAACAGAGCTCAAGCTGGAAAAAGGCTCCACAGCTCCCGGTAAAGAGGGTGTTGGCACGCTAAATGCTGATCAGATTCGCAAGATTGCTGAAACCAAAATGCCCGACCTTAATACCAACGATATGGAACAAGCTATGAAAATTGTTGCTGGTTCAGCACGTAGCATGGGTGTGGGGGTAGAATTATAATGGCTATTCAAACAAAAAAACTCACAAAAAAATATGCCGCTGCAGTCGAAAAACTAGAAAAAGACAAGCTCTACAGCGGTGCTGATGCCATGGCGTTGGTGAAATCCCTGTCTTACGTAAAGTTTGACGAATCCGTTGACTTGGCCGTTCGCCTAGGTGTTGACCCTCGCCATGCCGATCAAATGGTGCGTGGCTCTGTTGTTCTTCCCCATGGTACTGGCAAAAAAGTGCGTATTCTGGTTTTCGCTAAAAGCGAGAAGGCCGAAGAAGCAAAGGCCGCTGGTGCTGATATTGTCGGCGACGACGAACTTGTTGAAGAGGTTCGCAAGGGGTTCATGGATTTCGACAAGGTTGTTGCAACGCCTGATATGATGGCGTCTGTTGGTAAGCTTGGTAAGATTTTAGGTCCCCGTGGCTTGATGCCTAACCCCAAGATAGGTACTGTTACAAACAACGTATCCTCTGTTATATCCGACCTTAAGTCTGGTATGGTTGAGTTTCGTGCCGACAAAACAGGTATTGTTCACGTTGGTATCGGGCGTGTAAGCTTTGGTGCGGACAAGCTCCTCGAAAACATGAACACAGTTGTCGCAAGCCTTATGCGTGCTAAGCCTGCCTCGAGCAAAGGTCAGTACGTGAAGGGGATGGCCATCAGTAGCACCATGGGACCCGGCTTACACCTTGACAGTGCCCAAGTTATTAGCGAACTTTAAGAGTTACCGTTGGCACCAACAACTACCGTTGGCACTAACAACTACCGTTGGCACTAACAACTAGCGTTGGCACCAACAACTAGCGTTAGCACCAACATTAAAATTAAATAAAGAAGTATACACTACAATAAAATCGGAGCTGATCAGAGACTACCAGGCTGGTTTCTTACCTGTAACTCCTGTATAGATTAGCATCATAGCTTTTTGGTTCGGTATCCGTAGGAGAGTAAATTTTGGCTTTAACAAGAGCTACTAAGGAACAGATGGTTCAGAAACTTGGTAGTAACCTGAGCGATATTGAAGGGTTCATTCTTGTTCAGTTTAAAGGTATGTCCTTTTCTGAAATGAGTGAAGTTCGTCAAGAAGTGAAGGCTCTTGGAGGCAATTTTCAAGTTGTGAAAAATACCCTGCTAAGCATCGTCTTAGATAAACAAGGTATCGGCATCGACAAGAAATTGCTAACAGAGAGCACCGCTTTAATTACATCAACAGGGGAATTTCCCGCTGTAGCTAAGGTTGCAAAGAAGGTTTCTGGCACCAGCGATTTTTTCAAGGTAAAAACAGGGTACTTCGACGGTACAATCCTCAGCTCAGCTGACGTACTAACAATCGCATCCCTACCTTCGAAAGAGGAACTATTGGCAATCACTCTTGCCACAATGAACGCACCAGCAACACACTTCGTGTCCCTGTTTGCCAACATTGAGCGTGGGCTGCTAAACGTACTAAACGGAATCAAAGAACAAAAAGCTTAATACACACATTTTAGGAGAAAAATAATGTCTGCAGTAACAAAAGAACAAGTAGTTGATTTTATCAAAAATATGACAGTAATCGAACTCTCTGAGTTCATCAAAGAATTGGAAGACACTTTCGGCGTATCCGCTGCGGCACCAGTTGCTGCTGCTGCACCTGCTGCTGGTGGCGGTGGCGAAGCTGCTGCTGATGCACCTGTGAACGTTGTGTTGACAGGTGCTGGTGGCAACAAAATCAGTGTCATCAAAGCTGTTCGCGAAATCACTGGTCTTGGACTAAAAGAAGCAAAAGCATTGGTTGACGAAGCACCTAAAGCTATCAAAGAGGGTGTGTCGAAAGAAGATGCTGAAGAGCTTAAGAAAAAACTTGAAGAAGCTGGCGCAACTGTTGAAGTTAAATAGTTACTTTGATAGGGTTCGGGTGTCTTTAGATACTCCTGTAACCCTACTCATAACCACTAGCTATGCGTAATTAACCAAGGGAAGAGCCTTTTTGGGCTCCTCCCTTTTGGTTGTTTAATTTTAATATTCAACTTTGTGTAATTTTTTATTTCTACCAGGGGGAGAAATGAGTGTCAAAATAAATAATCTGACTAAACGTGTTAACTTTTCTTCTAAAAAGAAAGTTATCGACGTCCCCGATTTGCTTTCTATACAAACGGACTCCTATGCCCAGTTTATTCAGGCTGGTGTTAATCCCGATAAGCGGGAAAATATTGGACTTGAGGAGATTCTATCCGATATCTTCCCCATCGAAGATTTCAACGGTGCCGCAACACTGGAATACTTAGGGTACGTTCTCGAAGCACCACGCTACTCTCCTCGCGAAGCTATCGACAGAAGCACCAATTACGCGGCATCACTCAAAATAAATGTTCGCTTGGTAGTTTACGAAGAGATGGAAGGATCATCCGAAAAGGTGATTAAATCGGCTCAGGAGATGTTTGTCTACCTTAGCGATCTCCCCTTGATGACCGAATTCGGTACTTTTATAATCAACGGTGTTGAGCGTGTTGTTATTAACCAACTCCACCGATCCCCCGGAATTTTCTTTGAGGATCTAACCCTAGAAAAAGCCACTTCTGAGCGTCATGTTTACAGTGCTCGTATTATCCCTTATCGTGGCTCTTGGATAGATTTCGAATACGACACCAAAAACCTCATGCATGTTCGCATTGATAAAAAACGTAAGATGCTAGTAACCGTCTTGCTACAGGCTTACGGTCTGACTCGTCAAGAGATACTAGAAACCTATTACGCTAAGGAGATCGTCAGCGTTAAAGGTGAAAATAAATTCAAAATCGGTCTCGACTACGACAAAATCGCTGACAAACGCCTAGGCTTCCACATTCTTGACAGCAAAGGCAGGGTTGTTATTGAAGAGAACAGCAAACTCACCCCTGGGTTGATTCGCAAACTCAAACGTACCGAAATTACTAGCACGATTATCGATCGTAATGCAATTTGTACGCAATACTTTGCTGAACCTGTTGTCAACGGTGATGGGGAAGTTCTGTTCGACGCAAATACACTCATTACCGATCAGGTTTTAATCGAGCTTGGTGAGCAGGGCATAAAAAAGTTTACCGTTCTTGTTGTGGACAACTCATTCATTGGCGGTATTCGCGATATTCTTGCCATGGATAAGGTTACCACCCATGAGGAGGCGTTACTGCATGTTCATAGTCGCCTTCGCCCCGGTGAGCCTGCAACTGTTGAGACTGCACAGTCGTTGTTCGACAATACATTCAACAACCCACGTCGCTACGACATGTCCACCGTTGGTCGCATCAAGATTAATCGCCGACTAGGCATCGACACCACAGCCGTAACCCTTACACGTGAAGACCTTGTTGGTGCTATTCGTGTGTTGGAGGCTATTCGTGCTGGCAACGATACTGTTGATGACAGGGATCACCTTGGTCATCGTCGTGTTAAGAATGCTGGCGAGCAACTCAAAAACTACATGCGTATCGGTTTGGCACGCATGGAGAAAACGGTTAAGGAGCGTATGGTTATCGGCTCTATCAGCGACATGTCCCCCCATGATCTGATTAACGCAAAACCCCTGTCCGCCTCCATAAAAGAGTTCTTCGGTAGCTATCAGCTTTCTCAGTTCATGGATCAGACGAACCCCCTTGCAGAGATTACCAACAAACGACGCCTCTCAGCACTTGGACCCGGTGGTTTGAATCGCGAACGTGCTGGCTTCGATGTTCGTGATGTTCACACCTCCCACTACGGCAGAATATGCCCCATTGAAACTCCCGAGGGTCCGAACATTGGGCTTATCACATCCCTAACAACTTACGCCATGGTAAACCATTACGGATTTATCGAAACACCTTACCTTAAAGTTGAAGATGGTAAGGTTGGTGAAGAGGCAATCTACATGTCCGCCATGGATGAAGAGGACTACTACATCGCTCAAGCAAGTACAGAACTTGACGACAACGGTGTTATTTCCGAAACCATGGTGTCGGCTCGTCATGGTGGTGAAGCGATTATTGTTCCCGTATCAC
The DNA here is from genome assembly GCA_947313825.1 of uncultured Deferribacteraceae bacterium. Classification (GTDB taxonomy): domain Bacteria; phylum Chrysiogenota; class Deferribacteres; order CAMZNJ01; family CAMZNJ01; genus CAMZNJ01. The sequence continues at coordinate 6,279 of CAMZNJ010000044.1, forward strand.
AGATTCAATACATGGACGTTTCACCCATGCAAATGGTATCCATCTCCACTGCGTGCATACCCTTCCTCGAGCACGATGATGCCAACCGTGCACTCATGGGCTCAAACATGCAACGCCAAGCTGTTCCCCTGTTGCGAGCACTGTCTCCCATTGTCGGCACCGGCATGGAGCACAAAGTAGCTGTTGACGCTGGTGCTGTTATTGTTGCAAAACACGACGGCACTATCGACTATGTTGACGGTCGAACCATCATTGTCCGCTACGGCAAAAAAGGTAACTACGCCATAGACATATTCGACCTTATCAAATACCGCCGATCCAACCAAGACACATGCATAAACTATCGCCCTGTTGTGGGTATCGGTCAGTCGGTGAAGAAAGGTGATACCATTGCCGACGGTCCATCCACTGAACGCGGTGAGCTTGCCCTAGGTAAAAATATCGTTGTTGCCCTCATGCCTTGGATGGGGTACAACTATGAAGATTCCATCCTTGTTAGCCAAAACCTACTCAAAGACGATACATTTACGTCCGTGCATATTGAAGCGTACGACGTTGAAGCACGAGACACCAAGCTTGGCAACGAAGACATATCCCGCGATATTCCCAACGTTAGTGAAGATGCACTGAAATACCTCGATGAAAGCGGAATTATTGCCAAAGGTACTTACGTTAAACCGGGCGATATTCTTGTGGGCAAAGTTACACCAAAAGGTGAGTCCCAAGTATCCCCCGAAGAGAAACTACTTCGTGCCATTTTTGGGGATAAAGCCGGTGAGGTAAAAGACGTGTCGTTACGTGTTCCACCTAGTGTTTACGGCACCGTGGTCGACGTGCAAGTGATGAACAGACGCGGTGTGGACAAAGATACACGCACCGAAGTTATCGAAGCGGAAGAAACCATCAGCATTAACCGTCGCTTTAAGTTCGAAAAACAAGCCATCGAAAACGCACGCATGCACAATATTGTTGACACCATCGCAAAGTACGAGCTAGGGGCAGACGTTACTCTCGACTCAGGGAAAGTGTACGAAAAAGGTAGCAAGTTAACCAAAAATGTACTGCAAACCATGAGCTACAAAGAGCTAACAACACTAGATCTAGCCGACAAACTAGACTTCAACAAAAAGCTGAAACGTATTGATAGCGAATACTTCAAAACACTGGAAGCCGCGGAAGATAACTACAACCTTAGCCTCAAAAAAGTCAAGAAAGGGGACGAACTCCCTGCTGGCGTATTGAAATCTGTTCGCGTGTTCATCGCCATCAAACGCAAACTCTCCGTTGGAGACAAAATGGCGGGTCGACATGGTAACAAAGGTGTTGTGTCGCGTATTCTACCTATCCAAGATATGCCCTACATGCCCGACGGCACACCTGTGGACATTGTTCTCAACCCACTGGGCGTTCCATCACGTATGAACGTTGGTCAGGTGTTCGAGATACACCTAGGCTGGGCTGCTCGTGCACTAGGTATTCACGTTGCCACTGAAGTGTTTGACGGTGCTAGTGAAGGGGATATCAAAAAACTCCTCAAAAAAGCTGGCTACCAAGAAGACGGTCAAACCGTTCTCTACGACGGACGTACCGGCTCAAGATTCGACCAAGAAGTTACCGTTGGCGTCATGTACATGCTAAAACTTCACCACCTTGTTGACACCAAAATACACGCTAGGTCAACAGGACCCTACTCCCTAGTAACACAGCAACCCCTCGGCGGTAAAGCACAGTTCGGCGGACAAAGGCTCGGTGAAATGGAAGTTTGGGCTCTGGAAGCTTACGGTGCTGCCAACGTTTTACGCGAAATGCTCACAGTAAAGTCTGACGATATCGAAGGACGCACACGAGCATACGAATCCATCGTAAACGGCAACCTGAACTTTAGCCCCGGAATACCCGAATCCTTCAACGTTCTTGTTCGTGAACTACAAGGGCTAGCCCTAGAAGTTGAGTTTATTGATCGGGACAAACAAAATATTGATGAGAAAAAAGATGGAGAGGACGCTTAAGGCTGTCTCTAGGAGGTATGGTAGTGTTTACTCCAACTAAACCTGATATTAAACAAAATAATGATTTTGGTGCTTTACGTGTTCGTATCGCATCACCTGAAAAGATTGCTGAATGGTCGTATGGCGAAATCCTTAAACCCGAAACCATAAACTACAGAACTTTCAAACCCGAAAAAGATGGACTGTTTTGTGCCAAAATATTCGGACCAGTCAAAGATTGGGAATGCTTGTGCGGAAAATACAAACGCATGAAACACCGTGGTGTTGTTTGTGAAAAATGTGGCGTCGAAGTAATCGAAAGCAAGGTAAGACGCAGTCGCATGGGACACATCGATCTCGCCTCCCCCGTAGCACACATATGGTTCGTCAAAGGAGCACCATCGAGGGTCGCAACCATACTTGACCTACTCCTCAAAGACGTTGAACGGGTTATCTATTTCGAGTCGTACATCATCACCGATGCAAAAGATACCGACCTCAAAGAGGGCGAACTTATCACCGATACACAATACAACGAACTACTCAAAGAGCACGACTACAACGCGTTCTCAGTAGGTATCGGTGCCGAAGCTATTCAAGAACTACTGAAAAAACTCGACCTCGAAACACTACTCATACAACTCAAAATGGAGCTGGCTACTGCAACAAGCATACAAAAACGACTCAGATTAGCAAAACGCCTGAAAGTAGTGGAAAGCTTCCGCAAAAGTGGCAACAAACCTGAGTGGATGATCATGGACATTATCCCTGTGATACCACCTGAGTTGCGTCCCCTTGTTCCACTCGACGGCGGACGGTTCGCAACTAGCGACCTCAACGACCTCTACAGAAGAGTTATCAACAGAAACAACAGACTCAAAAAACTCATGGAACTCAGTGCACCCGAAATCATTATCCGTAACGAAAAAAGGATGCTACAAGAAGCAGTGGACGCACTACTCGACAACGGTCGTCGCGGTCGTGTCATACGCTCATCCAACAAACGACCACTGAAATCACTGTCCGACATGATCAAAGGGAAACAAGGACGCTTTAGGCAAAACCTACTCGGAAAACGTGTGGACTACTCCGGACGCTCCGTTATTGTTGCCGGACCCTACCTCAAGCTCCATCAGTGCGGACTACCCAAAAACATGGCGTTAGAGCTGTTCAAACCGTTCCTTTACTACAAACTAGAAAAAGAACGTGGCGTTGTGTCAACCATCAAGCAAGCGAAAAAAATGGTGGAAGAGAAATCACCCATTGTATGGGATATCCTCGAAGAGGTTATCAAAGAACACCCTGTACTACTCAACCGTGCACCAACACTGCACAGACTAGGTATTCAGGCGTTCGAACCCATGCTCGTGGAAGGGAATGCCATACAGCTGCACCCCCTCGTATGTCCCGCGTTTAACGCCGACTTCGATGGCGACCAGATGGCAGTACACGTACCACTATCCAACGCCGCACAACTTGAAGCACGGACACTAATGCTATCCTCCTACAATATCCTCTCACCCGCAAACGGACGCCCCCTTGCACTCCCCACACAGGATATCATCCTAGGAATCTACTACCTCACCCGTGCCATGGATAATGCTAAAGGCGAAGGTAAAATATTCGCGTCCCCCTCAGAGGTTCGCGTTGCATACGACCAAGACGCACTAGACCTCCATGCCAAGATAAAAGTACGCATCAACGGCACCATTCACGACACCATCACCGGACGTGTTATCCTTTACGGCGTAATGCCTGAAGGTATCGACTTCAAAGTTGTCAACCGTATCCTCGGTAAAAAAGAGATGGGGGAGGTTGTCGAACACGTTTACAAGGTGAAAGGTAACTACGACACCGTAATCATGCTAGATGCCCTCAAAAGCCTAGGCTTCAGGTACTCCACCAAAGCAGGCTTCTCCATATGCATTGAAGACTTCTCTGTGCCGGAACGCAAATACGACCTCGTATCCGATGCGGAAAAGAAAGTTGCTGATATTGAAGAATACTACAACCAAGGTGTTGTTTCCGCTGGCGAACGCTACAATCAGATTATCGAACTGTGGCAACGTACTAGCGATGACATCTCCGAACACCTCATGGACACACTAGAATCCTCTGGCGGCGACAAATCGAGCAACATCAAACGAGATAAATTCTACAACCCCATTTACGTCATGGCTCACTCTGGTGCCCGTGGCTCCAAATCTCAGATACTACAACTATCCGGCATGCGTGGACTCATGGCGAAACCCTCAGGCGAAATCATGGAAACACCCATTACCCACAACTTCCGTGAAGGACTCACCGTACTACAATACTTTACATCCACCCACGGTGCCCGTAAAGGTCTCTCCGATACCGCTCTAAAAACAGCGAGCTCCGGTTACCTGACCCGCCGATTGGTTGACGTTGCCCAAGATGTTATCGTTGTACAAGAAGACTGTGGCACAGCCAGCGGAATAGACATGACCGCATTACGCGACGGCTCCGATATCATCGAAACCCTCCGCGAACGTGTTTACGGCAGATTTACCATGGACGACGTTTACCACCCCGAAACAGACGAACTCATCATCGGTGCTAGCGAACTGATTACCGACGAGATAGCGGACGCCATCGACTCTGCTGGAGTAGAATCCATTGAAGTTCGCTCCACACTAACCTGCACCCTCGAATTCGGTATCTGCCAGAAATGCTACGGACTAAACCTAGGTACACGTAGGCTAGTTGAACTCGGTGAAGCAGTAGGTATCACCTCAGCACAGTCCATTGGCGAACCCGGCACACAGCTAACCATGAGAACCTTCCACATCGGTGGTGCTGCCTCAGCCTCCGTTGAAGCGTCAAGCATCTCTTGCAAAGTTTCCGGTACCGTCGAATTTGTGGACTGCAATGTTATTACCAACTCTGAAGGGAAACAAATTGTTCTCAACCGTAACGGCGTGCTCCAAATTACTGACACCGCCGGTCGCATTGTGGAACGGTACACCATCCCTTACGCCTCAACCCTCCTTGTTGAAAACGGTTCACAGGTCGGTGCCGAAACCATGATTATTGATTGGGATCCGTATGCCTCTGTTATTATTTCCGAGTACGGGGGTACTGTTAAATACAAAGACCTCACATACGGCGAAACAGTAAAACAGGACACCGACCCCGTTACAGGTAGGTCGTCCAAAGTTGTTACCGCCGGTCGACAAGCGAAAAAACAACCCATGATTATTGTGGAAGGTGCCTCCAAAGGGGAAAACTACAGCTACCAGCTCCCTGTTGGTGCCATGATCCAAGTTGATGACGGTGCTGACGTTTCCATCGGTGATATTATTGCCCGCATGCCCAAAGAAGCTCAGAAAACAAGGGACATCACCGTCGGACTACCCCGCGTTGCCGAACTATTCGAAGCACGCAAACCGAAAGAACCAGCAATAATATCCGAAATAGACGGCGTTGTCAGCATCGAAAACATGGGCAGAGGGGTACGCAAGGTTACCGTTAAGAATGCTGACGTTGGGCTCGAAAAATCGTACAGCATCTCAACACAAAGCTACCTGAACGTCCATGAAGGGGACTCCGTACTAGCAGGGGAAGCCCTAGTTAACGGACTAATCAACCCACACGATATTCTCAATATCAAAGGGGAACGGGAACTGCAACACTACCTACTAAACGAAATACAGGAAGTGTATCGCAAACAATCCGTTAACATCAACGACAAACACGTTGAAACAATTCTACGACAAATGTTACGTAAAATTGTGGTTAGCGACCCCGGTGATAGCTCTTTCATGCCCGATGAAGAAATATACAAATACGAATTCTATAAAGTATGCAGAGCCCTTGCCGCCGAAGGTAAAAAAGCACCAAGTGGAAGCGTGAAACTGCAAGGTATCACCAAGGCTGCCCTCAACACCGACTCGTTTATCTCAGCGGCATCCTTCCAAGAAACCACCCGCGTTCTCACCGATGCTGCCGCAAGTGGACGCATAGATAATTTACGTGGACTAAAAGAAAATGTAATAATGGGCAGACTGATACCAGCTGGTACAGGTGCAAAACATCTGCACAAGAAATATCAGTTTACCAAAAACGAAGAGAAGTAAGAATTATAAAAGTATTGACATGCTGTTGCTTAAGGTGGTATTGTGAACGTTCATGATATTCACCACTGCAACAGCGTGTGAAACAGGAGGGAGAAGTTGCCTACACTTAATCAATTAGTAAGAAAAGGACGTAAACGGATTTATACCAAAACTAAATCCCCGTCATTACAAGCAAATCCACAAAGAAGAGGCGTTTGCACAAGGGTCTACACTGCAAAACCCAAAAAGCCTAACTCCGCGTTGCGTAAAATCGCCCGCGTAAGGTTGACCAACGGTCTGGAAATTACAGCGTACATCCCCGGTATCGGACACAACCTACAAGAACACTCCGTCGTACTCGTACGTGGCGGAAGGGTAAAAGACTTACCCGGTGTTCGCTACAAAGTTGTTCGTGGATCACTAGATACGCAAGCACCTGCAGATAGATTCAAATCTCGCTCCAAATACGGTGCGAAACGTCCTAAGGAAAGTTAAGAGGTATATTATGGCACGTAGAAATAGAGCTAAAACCAGGGAAACTGCTCCCGATCCAGTTTACGGTTCCGTACTGGTATCCAAGTTTATAAATTCACTCATGGTGGATGGCAAACGCTCCCTTTCTGAGCGTATATTTTATTCCGCTCTTAAACTGATTCAAGACAAATCGGGCAAAGATGGACTCGAAGTATTTACACAAGCAATGGAAAATGTTCGCCCCAAGCTTGAAGTTAAGTCCCGCCGTATCGGTGGTGCTACTTACCAAGTACCCCTCGAAGTCAAGCCTGCCCGTGCACAAGCACTATCCATCAAATGGCTACTCAATGCCTCCAGAAGCAGGAGCGGCAAACCCATGTTCGAACGCCTTGCCGACGAACTACTAGACGCTTCCACAGGCAAAGGTGGATCGGTGAAAAAGAAGGAAGATACCCACAGAATGGCCGAAGCTAACAGAGCTTTTGCACATTTCAGGTTTTAAATTTTAGGTAATTAATGGTTGGTATATTGAATTATGGCTGAGTTATTCCCCTTAGAGAAACACAGAAACATAGGTATCATGGCACATATTGATGCCGGTAAAACAACGCTCACTGAACGTATTCTGTTTTACACAGGTGTTACCTACAAAATAGGCGAGGTGCACGAAGGTGCAGCTACAATGGACTGGATGGAACAGGAGCAAGAGCGTGGTATCACAATTACCTCAGCTACAACACAGTGCTTCTGGAAAGATATTCGCATCAATATCATCGATACACCTGGACACGTTGACTTCACCATCGAAGTTGAACGCTCACTCAAGGTTCTAGATGGTGCTGTTGCCGTATTCGATGCAGTTAGTGGCGTCGAACCGCAAACCGAAACTGTTTGGCGTCAGGCCGACAAATACGAAGTGCCACGCATGTGCTACGTAAACAAGATGGATCGCGTTGGTGCCGACTTCTTCAACTGTATCGATATGATCGGAAGCCGCCTCGGTGGTAACCCCCTCGCCATCAACCTGCCCATCGGTGTAGAAGATGCCTTCCAAGGTGTTGTGGATCTTGTTGCCATGAAAGCCGTTGTTTGGAGTGGGGACGACCTCGGTGCCTCATTCGATGTTCAAGATATCCCTGCCGACCTAGTTGATCAGGCAAATGAGTATCGCGATAAACTAATTGAAGCAGTTGCCGATCTCGATGACACAATAATGGAGAAATACTTTTCTGGCGAAGATATCTCTGAAGACGAAATCAAAGAGGCTATCCGTAAAGGTACTCTGGAACTAAAAATCACCCCTGTTTTATGCGGTACAGCATTCAAAAACAAAGGGGTACAAACACTCCTCGATGCCGTTGTTGCTTACCTACCTTCACCCCTTGACCTGCCTCCAATGACCGGTTTCGACTTGGACGGAAAAGAGGTTGCCCGTGCAACAAAAAGCGACGAGCCATTCTCAGCACTAGCATTCAAAATTATGACCGACCCATTTATGGGACAGTTGACATACTTCCGCGTTTACTCAGGAACCCTATCGTCTGGGAGCTATGTTCTCAACTCCGCCAAAGGCAAAAAAGAACGCGTTGGACGCTTGCTGAAAATTCACGCCAACAAACGTGAAGAGATCAAAGAGATTCACGCGGGCGACATTTGTGCCACCGTCGGACTAAAATACACCACAACAGGGGATACCCTCTCCGATGAAAAAAACCCTGTTATCCTTGAAGCCATGGAATTCCCCGAACCTGTTATCTCCGTTGCCGTTGAACCGAAAACCAAAGGCGACCAAGATAAAATGGGACTAGCTCTGCAAAAACTGGCTCAAGAAGATCCATCCTTCCGCGTCTCTGTTGACGAAGAAACAGGACAAACAATTATCGCCGGCATGGGTGAGCTTCACTTGGAAATTCTAGTTGATCGCATGAAACGCGAATTCAACGTTGAAGCCAACGTTGGTGCACCTCAAGTTGCATACCGCGAAACTATCAAAGCCACAGCCAAGGTTGAAGGCAAATACGTTAAGCAGTCTGGTGGACGTGGTCAGTACGGTCATGTTTACCTCGAGGTATCCCCCAACGAAGAGGAAAACTTCACCTTTGTTAACAAAATTACTGGTGGTGCCATCCCACGCGAATACATCCCTGCTGTTGGCAAGGGTGTTGAAGAGGCAATGCTTTCAGGTGTTCTTGCCGGTTACCCTGTGGTAAATGTTAAGGTTGAGCTCTACGACGGAACCTTCCACGATGTTGACTCCTCCGAAATGGCGTTTAAAATTGCAGGATCCATGGCATTCAAAGAGGGGATGAAAAAATGTAACCCCGTACTCCTCGAACCTGTAATGAAAGTTGAAGTTGTTTGCCCCGAAGACTACACAGGTGATGTTATCGGCGACCTGAACTCACGTCGTGGTCGCGTTGGTGGCATGGTTGCCCGTGGTAATGCACAGGTAATCGAAGCCCACGTTCCGCTGAAAGAGATGTTCGGTTACGCAACCCAATTACGCTCCATCAGTCAGGGGAGGGCATCATACTCCATGGTCTTCAATAGCTATGAAGATGTGCCACACAGTGTTGCCGAAGGACTAATGAAGTCGTAAGATAAAAACGTCGCAAGTATTGAAAGTAGTTGTAGATTGAAAAAAAGTTTAAATAGAGAAGAGGTTGTTTATGTCGAAAGCAAAGTTTGAGCGTACTAAACCCCACGTTAACGTTGGGACAATCGGTCATGTTGACCACGGAAAAACCACACTAACAGCAGCGTTGACAAGCGTACTGTCCAAATCTGGTCAAGCAGAATTTGTTGACTACGCAAGTATTGACAACGCTCCGGAAGAGCGTGAACGCGGTATTACCATCTCCACCTCCCACGTGGAATACGAATCGGAAGGACGCCACTACGCACACGTTGACTGCCCTGGACACGCCGATTACGTTAAAAACATGATTACCGGTGCAGCACAAATGGACGGTGCCATCCTTGTTGTTTCCGCCGCTGACGGTCCAATGCCACAAACCCGCGAACACATCCTACTTGCTCGCCAAGTTGGCGTTCCGTACATCGTCGTATTCATGAACAAAGTTGACATGGTGGACGACGAAGAACTCCTAGAACTAGTTGAGCTCGAAATCCGCGAACTCCTCAGCTCCTACCAATTCCCTGGCGACGATACACCAATCGTTAAAGGTTCCGCCCTCAAAGCACTCGAGAATATTGACGACGAAAAATGGACAGCACCAATCCACGAACTAGTTGCAGCCCTTGACTCATTCATCCCTCAACCCGATCGCGACGTTGACAAACCGTTCTTGATGCCCATCGAAGACGTGTTCTCCATATCCGGTCGCGGAACAGTTGTAACCGGTCGTGTTGATCGCGGTGTTGTTAAAGTTGGTGAAGAGATTGAGATTGTTGGTATTCGCGAAACAAGCAAGACCACTGTTACCGGTGTTGAGATGTTCCGCAAACTCCTTGATCAAGGTGAAGCAGGGGACAACGTTGGCGTTCTCTTGCGTGGTACAAAGAAGGATGAGGTTGAGCGTGGTCAAGTACTTTGCCACCCTGGCACCATCACTCCTCATAAGAAGTTCAAGGCAGAAGCTTATATCTTGACAAAAGATGAAGGTGGTCGCCATACTCCGTTTTTCGGTGGTTACCGTCCACAGTTCTACTTCCGTACCACCGATGTTACGGGTATCTTGGAGCTAGATAGTGGCGTTGAGATGGTAATGCCTGGGGACAACATACGTTGCACCGTTGAGCTCATCAACCCTATTGCCATGGAGCAAGGTTTGCGTTTCGCTATTCGCGAAGGTGGACGTACAGTTGGTGCCGGCGTTGTTAGTGAGATCTTAGACTAAAATAAAGTAAGAAAAAGGT
>CAMZNJ010000045.1 GCA_947313825.1 uncultured Deferribacteraceae bacterium
TGCCGCCATGATAACCACGTGGCGATTGGACATTCTGAAGGAAAAAGAGTACTCTGAAATACGCAAAGGCAGAGTTGTCGAGCATGAAACGGAACTAAAAGAGTTTTACGCCATCTACGGCTTGCACAACCTAGACTCACTCACCGAAGAATGGAGAACAACTCTGGTAAGCAACGATATCGACAACTTGGATACGCTCTCTGATATTAGCGTAGATGAACTGGCGTTACTCCTAGGAATAGATGGGGAAAAAGCGTTGGATATTATCACCGACACCATCGATTATATGACTAGCAAGCTAGATGATATGGAATTGGCTGATGACGCTGACGACGCTGATGACGTTGACGATGCTGATGACGCTGACGACGTTGATGTTGCTGATGATGCTGATGTTGCTGATGATGCTGGCGACGCTGGCGATGCTGATGTTGCTGGCGACGCTGATGTTGCTGGCGACGTTGATGTTGCTGATGACGCTGGCGACGCTGATGACGCTGATGATGCTGGCGACGCTGATGATGCTGGCGACGTTGATGACGCTGATGACGCTGACGACGCTGGCGACGCCCATGCGTAAGGGTAGCGTCCTAGTGATAACTGCTATATGGGGCAAAATAATAATGAATAAATAACAACAATGACTATCCAAGCTCCAACTCCCCAATACAATAGGAGGAGCTTACGGGATACAAAGGGATGAGGTTCGTAAATGTCTATAAAGGTAAGGGATATATCTAAGAAGTATGGCTTAGGTGTGAGCCAAGTAATTGATAAGCTTACAGAAGCGGGACACAAGGTTGCTTCCGAAAATGATACGGTTAAAAACGCCGATGCTGAAAAACTGTTCGCATCAGCCGAGTCCTCAAGGGGAGGGCTTATCAGCAAAGCACGGGAACGACACAAAAGCTCTGGCGGACTTCGTGGAGCTCTGACGCGTAGACCCTCTGCCATCACTGCCTCGCACAAAGAGATGCTACAACAAAAGAAAGAGCTACTCAAAAAACGTAAGGCAACTCTGCGTGGAGCAAAAATTAATAAAACCGAAAAACCCGCACCTGTTGAGGCTCCCGCACCTGTTGAGGCTCCCGCACCTGTTGAGGCTCCCGCACCTGTTGAGGCTCCCGCACCTGTTGAAACGTCCGCACCTGTTGAGGCGTCCGCACCTGTTGAGGCTCCCGCACCTGTTGAAACGTCCGCACCTGTTGAAACGTCCGCACCTGTTGAAACGTCCGCACCTGTTGAAACGTCCGCACCTGCTGAGGCGTCCGCACCTGTTGAAGCTCCTGCACCTGTTGAAGCTCCTGCACCTGTTGAGGCTCCCGCACCTGCTGAAACGTCCGCACCTGCTGAAACGTCCGCACCTGTTGAAACGTCCGAACCTGTTGAGGCGTCCGCACCTGTTGAGGCGTCCGCACCTGTTGAAACGTCCGCACCTGTTGAAACGTCCGCACCTGCTGAGGCGTCCGCACCTGTTGAGGCGTCCGCACCTGTTGAGGCGTCCGCACCTGCTAAAGCATCCGAACCTGCTGAAACGTCTGCACCTGAGCCTGCCAAAGCATCCCGCTCACACGGAATAACACAACTCACACGTCAACCTGGAAAAGTTCAACGTGTATCGATTAACCCTAGCCTTGCAAAGGCACAGGAGGTTCTCAGAGCCTCCGCTCCCATCGTTCGTACCCTTATCCCTGGTAAGCTGACCGAACCTAGGGAGGGTGGCTACGGTATCACGAACTCTTTAGGGGAACGGTTGACCACACCGGCAGATTCTCCAAGACCACCGCGTACAACGGGTGGGGTAAACAAACCCTACACACCACGCACAAGCTCTGGGGAGAGGGATAGCTCTTCCTCAGGTAGAGACAGGGGGGGCACACCAAGACCAAACTACAACAGAAACAATACCCTTGCCGACGTAATGCCCTCAAGCATTGCCGCTGTTGGCGAGGAAGCCAAGAAAAGATCGTCCTCCCGTGGTGGAGCACCTCTTTCCAAGAAAAAGAAAACATTCGAAAACCACTCAGCAGAGTTGGCAGCCAAACGAAAACTAAAAGGCTCATCCGAAATGTCCCAAAGAGATTGGCAGAGGGGTGTTGAAGAAGGGCTTGAAGTCCTAGACATGGAAAAACAGATTCAGCAAGGGGATGCCCCCACCATGGATACCCTTGACACTGCCACAGGAGCAACGCCTAGCACCAACGTACCATCGTTCCAACGACCCACAGGGCAGAGTGCATTCCCCACAAGACGTCGTGGCTACCAAGGTAGCTTCGGAAACCGTGGCGGAAGACGCAAAAATACCCGCAAATCAACAGCCAACAGGGTTCTGATTCGCCCCAAATCCATCGATCTTGCAGGCAGCATATCCGTGAGCGACCTTGCACACAAAATGGGTGTCAAAGGTGTTGAACTTATAGGCAAACTAATGGGCATGGGCATCATGGCCAACATTAACCAAATAATAGACACCGACGTGGCAATACTCTTGGCTGCTGAATACGGCATTGAAGTAGCACTCAACGAAGTTACCGAAGAAACATTCCTGCCCGTATTCGAAGACAAACCCGAAGATATGGTCAAACGCCCACCCATCGTTACAATTATGGGACACGTTGACCACGGTAAAACCTCACTGCTGGATACCATTCGCTCTGCCAACGTAATGGACAAAGAAGCAGGGGGGATTACACAGCATATCGGTGCTTACGATGTTGTCAAAAACGGCGAGCGTATCACATTCCTAGACACACCCGGACACGAAGCGTTCACAGCCTTACGCTCACGTGGTGCTAATGTTACCGATATTGTGGTTCTTGTTGTTGCGGCGGATGACGGTATCATGCCGCAAACTCGTGAGGCAATCGATCACGCCAAAACAGCCGACGTAAGACTAATCGTAGCTGTGAACAAAATAGACAAACCGGACGCAAAACCCGAAGTTGTAAAACAACAACTCGCCGAAATAGGTATCCTATCCGACGAATGGGGCGGTGAGTACCAGTTCCAAGACATATCCGCTAAAGAAAATATCGGTATTGAAGAATTACTCGAAAAAATACTCCTCGAAGCTGAAATGCTAGAACTCAAAGGGAACCCAAATCGACCCGCCGAAGGAGTAATCATCGAAAGCCGACTAGATAGGCAGAAAGGAACACTAGCAACACTACTCATCAACGCAGGAACAATTCGCAAAGGTGATATTGTTGTTGTTGGACAACAATTCTCCAAAGCAAGATCCATATTCAACCACAAAGGGAAAATTCTACAAGAAGCATCACTCTCCAAACCCATCGAACTCATGGGACTATCCGAACCACCAACATCCGGCGATAAACTGATTGTTGTTGAAGACGAAAAAATTGCCAAAAGCATTGTCGACTTCCGACGCACCAAAGCTTACGCAATGAATATGAACCGATCAGAAAAACTGTCCCTCGAAAACCTGTTCGCCAAAATCAAAGAAGGGGAACTGCAAGAACTCAAAATCATACTCAAAGCAGACACACAAGGCTCACTGGAAGCAATCAAAGCCTCATTACTCAAACTCTCCAACGTTGAAGTCAAAGTTGTTATCCTTCACGGAGACGTGGGAGGAATCAACGAGTCCGACGTGATACTCTCCAACGCATCAAACGCACTGCTAATAGGGTTCAACGTTCGACCTGACGCAAATGCCAAAGCCCTCGCCGACAGAGAAAACATCGGCATGGAACTCTACTCCGTCATTTACCAACTAACCGACGACGTCAAAGACGCTATCGAAGGCATGCTCGAACCTGAAAGCAAAGAAGAAGTTATAGGCGGAATCGAAATACGTGAAGTGTTCAGTGTGCCAAAAATAGGCAAAGTCGCAGGGTGCTATGTTACTGAAGGACATGTTGCTCGTGATAGCAAAGTCCGTATCATTCGCGACAACACTGTTATTTACGACGGTGCCTTGGACACGCTCAAACGCTTCAAAGATGAAGTGAAAGAGGTGAGAAGCGGTTACGAATGTGGACTGAGCTTTGTGAGATACCAAGATATTCGCGAAGGAGACAAAATCGAAGTCTACAAAATCGTGGAACTAAAAAGAACTCTCGCCGACCTAGAAGCTGAAGCACGCATTCAAGCAACAAAAGACGAAGCAGCAGCGGCAAAAGCAAAAGCAAACAACGACGAAAAAGGTGAAGACTAATGGCTGTTGACAGGATGCTAAAAGTGGACTCTGTTCTAAAAAACGAAATATCGTCCATCATGCAAAAAAACCTAAACGACCCACGACTCAACGGCGTGGTCATCACTGCCGTACGAACATCCAGAGACCTCTCACTCGCCAAAGTGTACTTCATTATTTACAGCAACAAAAGTCCGCAACTGGTGAAAGGGGCTCTGGAATCGTCCATCGGACACATTCGAAGCACGCTGAATGCAACGATGAAAATGAAACGTATCCCCAAACTCGAATTCTACCACGACGATACCATTGAACAGGGGAACCGCATTGAAGAACTATTACGCGAGATAGGCAGTAGCTCTTCAAATAATAATGCTGACGCTGACGCTAGTTCCGACGCTGACGCTAGTGCCGATGCTGACGCTAGTTCCGACGCTGATGCTAGTGCTGACGCTGACGCTAGTGCTGACGCTGATAGTCGGCACAGTCGTGGGAAGTAGATTGCCCGTATGAAAAATATTAACGGCTTCATAAATATCAACAAACCAGCAGGTATTAGCTCTAGCGATTGCGTTGTCGCTGTGCGTAAAATACTGGGGATAAAAAAATGTGGGCACTTAGGAACACTTGACCCCATCGCTAGCGGGTGCTTACCCATGGCCGTCGGACGGGCAACACGTCTCATCGAATACTTTGCTCACTCCAAAAACGGCTACATATGCACCATGGAGTTTGGGCGTACCTCCGTGAGCTTCGATACCGAAACCGAACCCACTATTCTGCCTAACCCGCGAAAAGTGCAAGAACAAGAACTCACCGACCTACTAGCAACACTTGTCGGGGACTTCAACCTGACTGTGCCGGCTTATTCAGCAAAAAAAATAGATGGTCAACGGGCTTACAAACTTGCTCGTGAAGGGAAAATCGAAGATGCTGGCGAAGCTGTCATGCACCTCTATGACGTCCATTTAGAGCGGTTCTCGTACCCTGAAGCTGTGATAAATATACTTGGTGGCAAGGGCGTTTACGCTCGTAGCGTTGCCAATCATATCGGCAAACAGCTTGGCAGCGGTGCCGTGATGTCGGATCTTGTCCGCACTCGCAAGGGCAAGTTCACCTTGGACAACGCCATCACACTTGATGAGCTGAAGGTGCATGCTGATTCGAATAGTACGGAGTTTTTGCTCAACCCTGCCGACCTCTTGGACAACCCCCGCCTAACAATTCGCGATGAGCATATTGTTGCTATTTCGAGGGGGATTTCGCCAAATTTGAGTTGGTTTAGCAATCCTAGTGAGCTTCAGTCTGAGGCTATCACAGAAATTATTCGTCGGGGTAGCATTGACACGGAGGAACAGCCGTCTAGCGTTGTGTTTCTTGTATCAGAGAGCGGCGACCTACTCGCATCCGCAACAATATCTCTCACACCCAACTCCCAAACCCCTGTCAAAATTAGAAAAGTTTTCGTGCCTCAGTCTTAAACACACTCAAAATACGTGGTATTGTTTCGCCACATTAACGCCAAGGAGCCAAGGAGCCAAGGAGCTGAACGCTCTTGTTTTGTTCCGCCATATTCTGTAAACTAAAGGTGTTGCAACAACGACACATGTCTTTGTTCGCTGGAAGGTTTTACTATGAAAGTGCTTGTGATTGACGACAATATGACCATTTGCCTGACCCTAAAAGATATCCTCATGGATGAAGGGTATGACGACGTAGCGTACGTGAATACGGTGTCGGATGCCATGTCCATTCTGAAACTACACCGATACGACTTAATTTTCTTGGATATTTGGCTGCCAGATGGCGACGGTATTGATGTGCTCAGTGTCATCGCAGAAAAATACCCCCTCACCGATGTTGTTATGATTACGGGGCATGGGAGTGTGGAGCACGCGGTTAAGTCCATCAAAATCGGGGCGTTCGATTTCCTCGAAAAACCGTTCTCGCTGGACAGAATAACCATCCTACTAAAACACATTCGCAACAATATGGATCTTCGATCACGCGTAGAATCTTACCGTCAGTCTGAGCTGCAGCGGTATCGAATAGTTGGCGACAGCTTTGAAACGGCACAACTACTCTCGCAAATAGGGAAGGTGGCACCCACACTGGCATGGTGCCTAATCTTAGGCGAGAACGGTACGGGCAAGGAGCACGTTTCACACCTAATTCACCTAAACAGCACCATTGCCGACGCCGATTTCGTGGAAGTAAACTGTGCCGCCATACCCAAAGAACTCATCGAAAGCGAATTTTTTGGACATGAAAAAGGAGCCTTCACCGGTGCAGACAAACGTAAAATCGGAAAACTAGAACTCGCCAACGGTGGAACACTATTCCTCGACGAAATAGGCGACATGGGACTAGAGACGCAAGCAAAACTACTGCGTGCACTCGAAAACAAAAGCTTCTACCGTGTTGGAGGGAGCGAAAAAATACACAGCGAATTCCGACTCATTTGTGCCACAAACAAAAATCTGGAAAAAGAGATTGAAGAGGGGCGTTTCCGAGAAGACCTCTACTACAGAATCAAAGTCATACCAATCAACGTGCTACCACTAAGGGAACGCATGGACGATGTGGACGGACTCATCAACTTTTTCATCTCAGATAGCTGCAACAAATATGGACTCGATAAGAAAAAAATCGACCCCGAAGCAGTCGAACTACTCAAAAGCTACTCTTGGCCCGGAAATATTCGAGAACTCAAAAAAACTGTGGAAAGGATGGTCATACTCTCAGACGACCAAACGCTAACCAAAAACGACATACCGCCAGACATTCACGGAAACAAACTCAACATCGGAACAACAATCGAAGGGAACGAACCACTTAGCCATGCAAAAAAAATATTCGAAAAAAAATACATCTCAATGGCACTAGAAAAAAACGGCGGCAATATCTCCAAAACAGCAGAAACACTAGGCATTGCAAGAACATACCTACACAAAAAAATCAAAGACTTCGAAATAAATATTAACTAAAACAAGCCACAACAAAAACTCAACAGGAGTAACGATACATGGGGACTATTCTACAAAAAAATATTGTAGTTATGAAATTCGGAGGAACAAGTGTCGCAAATACTGAAGCAATGCAAAACGTAGCAAATATCGTGGCTAGCTACACTCACAAAGGGAACAACGTTGTCGTAATCGTCTCAGCTATGGCAGGACACACAAACCAACTCGCAAAACTATGGCAACAAATCTCATGGCAAACCAACTCCAGAGAGTACGACAAACTCATGGCAACGGGGGAAATTATCTCCGCAACACTAATCACCGAAATACTCAAAAACAAAGGACTAAACGCTAAATCATTCTCAGGGATGGAAGCAGGTATAGCAACAAATAAAAAACATGGGGACGCCGAAATAATACACATAGACCCAACAAACATACGTAAACAACTCAGAGAAAGGGGAAGCGTCGCCGTTGTAGCAGGTTTCCAAGGGTTCATCCGAAACTCAGGAGACACTACAACACTAGGACGAGGTGGAAGCGATACCTCTGCAGTAGCAATGGCAAAAGCTCTCAAACTAAACAAATGTATCATCTTCACAGACGTGGACGGAGTGTACGGAGTGGACCCAAATATACACACCGATGCAAAAAGAATACCACTAATTAGCCACGTCGAAATGCTAGAATTTGCCAAAGCAGGTGCAAAAGTCCTACATGAAAAATCAGTAGCAACTGCACAAGAGGCAAACATCGACATACACGTGCTCTCAACAAAAGAAACAATCAACAACAACTCGAATGAACAAGGAACAGTCGTAACTTCAAATCAATACAAAATATACGACCGAAACTCTAACGTTGTTGGAGTGGCAGTAGGCGAAAACTACCACAAATGCAAAGTAAAACTACTGGGAGCAGACAAAAATATTGCCAACATGCTAAAAGAAAACCTGAAAAGGGGAGTGAACCTGAACCATGACGAAGTAATATTCAATATTTACAAAAATGAAGACGAAATAATAGGGAAAATACTACACAGTTACGCAAGCAAAACTGCCATCACAATGGACAAAAACCTGAGCACCGTAGCAATTATTGGCAACTTCACACAGCAACAAAACCAAACTATTGCCGACGAGGTTGTGGCACGGGCACAGAGTATTCTGCATAGCAACGCAATTGCTCACACTGTGGAATCCATCACCGAAAGCTGTATCACTATTGCACTGGACAGCAATTACAAGGAACTTGCGGCACGACTAATGTACACCGAGCTAGTCGCAAACAACTAGTCGCAAACAACAAGTCGCAAACAACAAGTCGCAAACAACAAGTTGCAAACAACAGCCAATCGTCGCGATGCAACGCACGTCAGCACATTGCAACGCAACGCACGTCGGCACCGTCAGGGCGTCGTAACGTAACGCCTCTACTACCCCGCTACCCCTTACGCTTGTACATGGATGTTTCTTCGTAGTCCTCAAGTTTGATGCGTTTGGGGGTGATGGCGATTTCGCGATACACTGCGGATAGGGGGCGAGTAAGGCTGTTCCCTGCCAATCGCGTATAAATGAAGTACGACCGACGCAGGCTCTTATCGGCAACGGGGTAAAGGTTGTAGATAGCATCAGCCGTTTCTTTGTTGTAAATTCGATTTTTGGCGATAACCTTTAATGCACGGTGGTGCCAGTAATGGGAGCCGTGGGTATCGGTTTGCAGGTACGATCTGACAGTATTTATGGCATTCGGGTGTTGAGACTCGAACGCTGTAACGCTCTGCAGTATGCGAATAGGGTCCTCCCCTAGGGGAACCATACCCATAAAAATGCTGCTAGTATGCTTTGCATAGATATGGGCGTACGAGGTGAGTGCATTGCTGAGGTTGCGAGGCTTGCGTCCTGTACCGTTATGGCTATCATCGTCATCGCTATGGCTGTTGTGGGCATCCATGAGCAT
>CAMZNJ010000046.1 GCA_947313825.1 uncultured Deferribacteraceae bacterium
CAAGTAGCTACTGCTTGAGAGCTTCGTACACTTTGTTCACAATGCTTCCGTAACGTCCTGTTTCGAATCTATCGCCGTCAAACACCATGTTTTCATCAATATCCGTGTGTTTCTTGTTTGTGAGCAGAACAATGCTCAGCCCCATTTCGGGGTCAACGAGGACAACGTTCCCTACCCATCCTGTGTGCCCGATGGTGTTGTAGGAGGCATAGTCGCCAAACATCCATGTTTTGGAGTTTTCTTGCCATGATCCCCGTTTTCTCCAGCCCAAGCCTTGATCGGAGTGGTTGTCCAGCGATTTTGTGAACAGGTTGTAGGTATTTTCGTCGAAGATTTTCGTATCACCGTACCCCCCCTTGTTGATCATGAGTTGCCCGAGTATTGCGAGGTCGGTGGCGTTTGAGAATAGCCCTGCATGCCCCGACACTCCTCCCATGGAGTACCATGCTTTTTCGTCGTGTGCTTCCCCTTGCAGAACGTACTCCCTGCTTGCGTTAAAGTTTCGTTGGAACTTCCTCGTATTGCCCCATACCTCTGTTGCTGCAAACTCCTCTTTGCGGAACGACTTCTTCAGGGGATTGAACACGGTGCTGTTTAGCCCCATGGGTTTGTAGATGTACTGCTCAACGTAGCTGTCAAGTGGCATGTTGGTAATCTCTTCCACAATGAAGCCGAGGATGATGAATCCTGTGTCGCTGTATACGTACTGTGTGCTTGGGCGGTAAACTAGGGGTGCGTTTTGCAAAACGATACGTTTGGTTGTGTTTTTGTTTAGTGAGAACAGGTTTGGTGGCACTTTGTTTTCGTTGTAGAAGACAATCTCAGGTTGTAGTCCGCTAGAGTGCTCCAGCAGGTTACGTACTGTTACTGTTCGTTTATCGAATTTCCCTGTATTGTTTTTGGCAAAATCGGGCAAGTAGTAGTACACAGGCTTGTTGATATCCAGTTTCCCTTCGTAAGAGAGCTTCATGAGAGCCAGTGTTGTGGCGTACACTTTGGTAACCGATGCCATGTCAAACATAGTGTTGACGCTCATGGGTTGTGGGGTTTCCATGGTATTGCCCCCGTCGAGGAATATTCGTTGGTTCCCGTAAGCGGAAAGTTTTACGAGGGCACCATCCTTGACGATTGCAAGCACAGCACCAGGGAATCCGTTGTGGATGTCGGCTTCGATAATTGCGTCCACTTTTTTCATATTTGCGGGGGTGAAGCCCTTGCCACTGTTGGGTTTCTGAGTATTCAACGTGGGGTATGGTATGTAGATATTCATTGTTGCGTTGGTACTTCCGTCCGCGGGTGTGATGTTTTCCACACGGATAAAGTTTGTTCCTGCAACAACATTTTTAGCAATGTTTATTTCGGTTAGGTTTGGGGTGATGGTGACGTTATCGTTATTGGCTTTGCTCCCCACGCCACTGTTTTGGGTTTTGTTGCTCGGCGTCTCCGCCATGGCACTTTTGAGGCTCACCACTTTGCCATTAATGAATAAGGTTGCGTTGGCGATGTTGTCCACGGCTATGAACAGCTTTTCATCACCATGTTTGTACGCCCGAAACGTCCCCCTATTCCCCACGTAGGCTCTGTCTTGTGGCTGTATTTCGCTGTAGGTGAAATTGGTTTGGCTAATATGCACCGTTGCTTGTTGGTTATTAGTCCCAGTGGTTTCGGCAAAGGCGGGGGCAACCCCCATGAGCATCCCCACAACGGCTAAAACCCATAACAACACGGTTATTTTGCTCCTAGTTCCGGCACCCTTTACAAGTCTAAGATTTCTACCTGAAGGTGGCATTGGCGTAAATATACCCATGAAAATCATCCCCCTGCACCCCTAAAACGTCTTGTTCGTCATGGCACAAGCGTTTACGGTACGAATGTTTTACGTATTTACAATTATTATACCCAGAGCAGGGAAATATTCAATATCCTAACAGTGCAAATAACCGCCAAGTGCCAAAAATTCTAATACTCCTTACGCAAAAAACCAACGATGTAAATGGAAAGCAAGAGTGCCGCCGTAGCAAATACGCCGTTGTAGTAATACGTCCGCAACATGTCCGTGCCAACCTGAGCTCCAGCAAGAAAACCAGCAATATTCGCACTAATACCGAAAAATAGGTGAGTCATACTAGAATTCACACTCATAAACGGAGCCCGTATGGAAGAGGGCACAGCACCTGTAACCAAAACACTAGCAGGAACAAAACGACTCGACGAAATAACAATAAATATCACAGCCGACATCAAAAAGTAAATATTAGCATCCCACAATATCAAAGTTGTAACGTTTACAATATTCACAATCTGCAAAACGCTCATAATCCGATACATGCGTACCTTACCAACACTATCCGACAAACGACCAACAATCACAGACGTAATAATCGTAACCGCTCCACTGAGCATGTAAACAAGGAAAATACCCTCCTTGGGATAACCATGATTCGCCGTCATGTAAATAATCAAATAAGGCATAACAGTAGCCGTACTCAAAATAAGAGTAATGTTAGTGGCCATAGCAAGGATGTTGGTGGAACTACCGAAAACACTGCGAAGGGTCGAAAAATACGGCAAACTCCATGAACGATCAACAGGCATCGACGGGAAATAACGCAATATCACAAGCAGTACAGGCAAACACAAAAATGCAAGAAGATGGAACGGAGCACGCCAATCGATAACACTAACAAGATACAAACTGAAAGGGATACCAGCCATGAACGATATGGGGTAACCCCATGCCAAAAACGCTCCAGCACGACCACGCTCCGACGGCGGAAATAAAAATGCCAAAACAGCAAAACTAAAACCACCAATCGTACCAGCAAACGCACCAGCAATAGCACGGGCTACCATCAACCATGTCATGTTAGGGGCAAAACCGCAAAGCAAGGTGCCCAAACCCAAACCAGACAAAAGCAACACGAGCATCCACTTATAATTGACGCGATTCACAACGTTCAACCATAAAAAACCCGATACCCCTGCCGATATGGAGTAAGACGACAAAACATAAGCATAAGTCGACGTTGTCGCACCAAAACCCTCAATCAAAAAAGGTGCCATGGGAATCATAACCATAAAATCAACAATGGCAATAATATTTATCAACGCCAAAATGGCAATTATCGTACGCTTCTGTATCTTGGACAACTCTAACATAATTACACCACAAATCTAAAATAAACCTAACTTGCAAACCTAATTCGCAAACATAACTTTAACACAGTTACACCACAAAAACTAAACAAATAAATTTAACCCATAAACATAACCCCAACACAGCACCACCGCAACCCCACAGCAATCTTTTTAGCCTAACCAAAAACAAAAACCCCCTCAGGACACAACCTGAAGGGGCATAATCTAGTACAAAATCAGCATCGCATACGAAGCAGAAAACTACTTCTTACGCATCTGCTCCTGAACCTCTTTCGCAAAATCCTCAACCTTCTTCTCAATACCCTCGCCAAGCTCATAACGAACAAAACGGGATACCTCAATTTTGCAACCTAGAGACTCACCCTCTTTCTGCAGATACTTCTCAACAGTATCGGATGGCGAAACTACAAACGACTGCGAGAGAAGTGAAATGTTGGACAATACCTTCGACTCTTTCGTATCCGAAAGCTCTGCCTCTTTCTTAGCAAAAGCAAGTACAGCCTCGTCAGCATGCTCAGTCGAAATAATTGTGGGGTTAGAAGCACAAATATGCATGGCAAGTTTTTTGGATAGATCACCAATCTTAGCCACAGCATCAGCTGAGTCGGTTTTAAGCTCAACCAAAACACCAACCTTGCCACCACCATGAATGTACGAACCGATGGCAGAGTTTGCCCCAGTGTTGTACACAGCAAACCTTCTGAGCTGAATATTTTCGCCGATGACCGAAACCTGCTTAGCGATGTACTCGCTTACAGAGGTGCCAGCGGATGGAAGCGGTTTCCCTAGGTAATCTTCTACGCTCATTGCGTCGCCACCTTGGATATTGAGGAGCTCGCTAGCAACGTTGTTTGCAACAGCTTGAAACCCTTCATTTTTTGCAACAAAGTCGGTTTCACAGTTGAGCTCGATGAGTGCTGCTGTTGTGTTGTCGTTGTTTTGAACAGCAACAACAAGTCCGTCAGCAGCTATGCGTCCAGCTTTTTTTGCAGCATCGGACAACCCTTTTTCACGCAAGTAGTCGATGGATTTATCAATGTCGCCACCACACTCTTCGAGGGCTTTCTTGCAGTCGAGCATACCGGCACCAGTGCGTTCACGTAGCTCTTTTACCATTGCGGCAGCACTAGGTTTCTTTGCAGGTGCGGGAGTTGCGGGAGTTGCGGGAGTTGCGGGAGCAGTTTTGGTTTGTGGTATTTTTTTCACAACACTGTCTAATTCGCTATTTTCGCTGTCATGTGCAGATACCATGCTTGCGGCAAGCTTGGCAGGGTCAACTTTCACAGGTTCAGGAGTAGCCGTTGGCTCGGCGGTGGCTGTGTCGGCTGTGCTGGAGGCTTCGGGAGCAGTGGCAGCCCCTTCCAGAGCCACACCAGCGGCTGCGGCAGCTTCAGCGTCTTCCCTTTCGGCTCTGTCAACTAGGTCTTGGAAGCCAACAAGGATAGCTTCGGATAGTTTGTCGACAAAGAGTTTGCAGGCACGAATAGCGTCGTCGTTTCCGGGGATGGGGTAGTCCACAAGTTCGGGGTCGCAGTTTGTGTCTACAAGTGCAACGATGGGTATGCCTAGCTTGCGACATTCGGCAATGGCGTTGTGTTCGATGTTGATATCCAGCACGAAAATAACGTCAGGGATGCGTGGCATGTCTTTGATACCGCCCAAGTTGCGTTCGAGTTTGTCGTGTTCCCTTTTGAGGTTGGATAGTTCTTTTTTTGTGTAAAGTTCAGCTGTGTCGCTTGCGAGCAGTTCGGTGAGCTCTTTGAGGCGAACGATACGTGTTTTGATTGTGTTGAAGTTGGTCAACAGTCCGCCTAGCCAGCGGTGGTTGATGTAGTACTGACCGCAGTTGTTGGCAGCATCGCGAACAGAGTCCCGTGCTTGTTTTTTTGTACCGACGAACAGGAATACTTTCCCTTGTGAGGCTTCTTGAGCAACATAGTCGTATGTTTTGTTGAAGAGTCGCAAGGATTTTTGCAAGTCGAGAATGTGAATGCCGTTACGTGAGCCGTAAATGTATTTTGACATTTTTGGGTTCCAGCGGCGTGTTTGGTGCCCGAAATGGACACCGGCTTCGAGTAGGTTCTTCATTGATACGTGAGACATAGTTATACCCCCTTAAAAAATTTGTTAAACCTCCGTCTTCGCAATACGGGGAGCAGGGAGCCTGTTGAGTTAGGCGAACTGCCACGACCACCGGTATTTGATCAGATCCGCCACAGGGTCGCAACTTAGTTACGCTTACGCCTGAGCGAATAGGGGGAAGACGTGTGTTTTACATATGGTTATGCATATGTGCATGTATCAGAACCGTTATTGTATTTGATTTATGTTGGTGTGTCAAGGGATTTGTGCCTTGCGGGGCGAAACTTTCACTGCTCCGCACGTTGCTGGCTGTTGACGTTGAGCGTTGCTGGCTGTTGCTGACATCAATATTGTGCGTTGACGCTACCCGTTGTCCATAATGCTATCCATGGGCGTGTCGGATTGTTTGCGGTTATTGCACTCCTTGCACGCTGGCACAATATTCCCTTTGGTGGATTTCCCCCCGCGGGATAGTGGTACAACGTGATCCATGGTAATATTTTCCTTGCCAACGACGCTGTTGCAGTAATGGCACACGCCTCTGTTTGCGAGTGTTAGCCACCACTGTGTTTTTCTCATTCGCCTAGCCTGTGCCCGCTCTTTTTTAATATTGCTACTACTTTCTGTATAAAAGTCCATTCAACCTGCCCATGCCCTGCAATTTTAACTACAATTCTGCCCGAATGGCACCATTTTTGCAAGTTTTTTCCTGCCCCATAATTTTGTGGTACTTTAATAGTTGGTTGAAATTTATATCTTACTGTGTTAAAAGTATGTTTAATATGTAGTGTGCAATTTTTGGGAGCAACTATTCTCGCAACTATTCTCACAACGATTGCTGTCCGTTAACAACGCCTACGGTCATCACGACGACAATTACCACGACAACAACTACCACCACGTTTATCAGTAGGGGAGTACCGCATGCTAAACAGTTCTAAAATTCTAAGTCCTTACTACCCTTTTGGAGACGATGAAGAGGGGTCGCGACCCCTGCCTACTCACGCCCTTGGCATACTCGGTGCCCGCGGATCAACCGTTGTCTCAGGTGAGCAGTTCACAAAATACGGCGGGGCAACAACTAGCTTTGTCATGGACACAGCCGATCCCACTGTGTGTATCGCCATCGATGCCGGCACCGGCATACTGCACCACGACTTCTCGAAATACAGCACCGTGCACATATTCTTCACGCACATGCACCTTGACCACATACTCGGGCTACTCTACCTACCCCTCTTCTACAGCAACCACACAACCATACACCTCTACGTGCCCTCGTACTACGGCTTCAACTCCTTCGCTGATATGATCTCGCCATTCCTCGCAACACCCTACTTCCCCGTTGTACAAGATGCCTTCTCCTCCAAAATAGTGTTCCACAGCATGGACATCCCTGAGGACGGCAGTGTTCATCGATTCTGCATAAACGAAGTGGATGTACTAACGCGAAAAGGGAACCACCCCGGTGGGTGCGTCATGTACCGACTCAATATCCGCGGCAAAGGATCACACTGCTTCACAGGGGATTACGAACACAACCTACAACAAGATGCCGAACTCATCGAATTCGCACAAAACGCCGACTTCCTCATTTACGACAGCTCCTACACACAAGAAGACTACATCGCAAACTACATCGGCTGGGGACACTCAACTCACGAACACGCTGTGGATATCGCCAAAGCAGCAGGTATCAAATACCTCATCCTAACCCACCACAACCACACCTACAACGACAAATTCCTCGACACCGTTTTGCGAAACATACGAAAAAAATTCCCCAACACCTGCTTCGCATACACAGGACTCTACCTCGAACTACTAAACACATCAGGAATAGCCTGCAAAACCTAACTCTCACAAACAACAACGCATAAATACCAAAATACATTGAAACCCAAGGACACACCAACATGACACTACATATCTCACACAACGACCTCGACGGAATCGGATGCACCATCCTCACTAAAGCAGCGTTCGCAAGTGTGGACGTCATTCACACCAACCACAACAACATCGATCGTATCGTAATGGAAAACTACGAAAACTACCAACGTGTTATCATCTCCGACATCGTGCCCAGTGCCAATGTGTTGGCGGTTGTTTGTGCTGAAACACAGTGCACCGTTGTTGACCACCACGCCACCACCGAACAATACGTGGACAACTTCCACGAAATCGTCTACGACAATACCGTTTCCGCAACCAAACTAATGTTCCAATGGCTACTCGGGCAAGGGTACAACATGGAACAATACGAATACATGGTCGAACTCATCAACGACTACGACCTCTGGATACTCAAACACGACAACTCACTCAAGATGAACTTCCTCCTCAATGTCGTCGGCATCAATCGCATGTTCGACCTCCTTGCAAGCAAACCATTTCAAGGGTTTGACACCACTGAAGAGGGGATTATCCAAACCGAAGAGGAGCGGATGGAATCATACCTCCAAGGCGTAATGGACACCGTGCAAATCGCCACCGATCCCGACGGCTACACATTCGCCCTGCTTTTTGCCGAGCGATACTCTTCCGAAATAGGGAACAGGATACTAGTCGAAACACCCAGCTGTAATTACGTCGTTATCATCAACATGGCAAGGGGTCGTGCGTCCCTTCGTAGCACCTCCGAAATGAGCATACTACACATTGCCAAACGCAACGGTGGCGGTGGACACCCACAAGCAGCAGGGTTCCCCGTGGACATCACCAATATCCAAAACGCCATCCTACAAACCATCGGACTAAACACCTAACACAAACAACAGCAACACAGCAACACAGCAACACAGCAACACAAACCAACCCTAGAAAACCTAAGTAGGACATCACCCATGAACGCAAAATTTATCATCTCTGCCGTAAAATACAGCGGTTACCCCGAAACAACACTACCCGAAATCGCCTTCTGTGGACGCTCCAACGTGGGCAAATCCAGCATGCTCAATAAACTAGTCAACCGCAAAAAACTAGCAAAAACATCCCAAACACCCGGCAAAACACAACTCATCAACTTCTTCGACATCAACGGCGAATTCATCTTCGCCGACCTACCGGGGTACGGTTATGCTCGCGTTAGTCGTGAACAAAAAAAAACATGGGATCCAATGATCGCCGAATACTTCCAACGACGAGAAACCCTAACAACACTCGTCCTACTACTCGATTGCCGACGCGAACCGAACGAACAAGATAAAAATATGCTGTCAATGGCTTACGAATACGGCATACACCCCATTCTAGTGCTCACCAAGGTGGACAAACTCTCCCGTAGCCAGATGCTGAAACGTATCCAGATTATCGCCAACGACATGGGGGTCTCAACCAAAACCATCATACCGTTCTCCACAACCAAATCCATCGGCGTTAATGAAGTGTTTGACGCAATACGCGAACGGTGTGCCATGGACTCCGGCAACAGCGAGTAAAAGGGGCAAGCATGCTTGAGCGTACCATTTTGCAAGCCAAACAGTACTACCATCGAATACGACCACCTCAGCTACACCTCTTCCTCCTGCGTGTTTCAACATTCGCCCTGCCCCTGTTTATCGCTTTCTTCCTGCTCAGCACCCTTCTGTCTTACTACATCTTGCTCCCCCTGATGCGATCCCACAACACTGCCTCCTTAACAACTACCACACCCGTAACTATCTCCAACGGCTTCACTGTCATAAACCACGAATACCTAGCCAGCACACACAGCACACACAGCACACACAAACCATACGCAAACCTACCCCAAATATACCCTGTGGTCATCCGCCAAATCAGCCTCAACGCCAACACTGACAAACGCCGTATTCAGCTATTCGCCAGTGTGTTCAATACGGGGGGCATCCCATCGGTGGGCTCCCCCGACAGCACCATGTTGGGGGCACTGCAATACACTGCACGCACAGGCGATACTCACCCTTTGGAGGTGTTTCTGCTGAGCAACACTACCTCCAAAACACTCAACCGCAACAACGCTCAAACCATGAAAAAGCTTCGCCTTGCAGGAGTTACCGTGCACAGCATCCCTGAGCAACGGATTTTGAGGCAATTCCCTGTCCAACTTCGACCACAAATCTCCCAGTGTCTTCGTAACGGCGTGTTTGTTGTGGTTTCTAGTCGTAATGGTCGTTCCGATGGCGTTGCCCATGATAGCGTTACCCATGATAGCGTTGCCCATGTTGTATACTCGGAAATATCCCCACGCATGCTCAACACCAACACCACCAACACCACCAACACCTCAGTTGTCGCCTTCAAAACCCCCACCGTAAGTAATATTCAAGATGATGGGAAGGGTGTGGCGATTTACCTGTCGTTATGTTAAACTACTAGCAACGAAAATAACCTAAGTAATGTTTGGAGGTTAAAGCAGTGTCCACAAAAGTGAGTAAGAATACGCCCAACATACCCAACACGCCCATGATGAAACAGTTTTACGAAATAAAACAAACCCATGGCGACTCCATACTGTTTTTCCGCATGGGAGACTTCTACGAAATGTTCGGCGACGACGCTGTACGTGCCTCCAAAATACTCGGGCTCACACTCACCGCAAGACAAAAAGGTACCCCCAACGAAATACCCATGTGCGGTATCCCCCACCACGCTTACCACAAATACGTGCCCATACTACTCAAACACGGCGAAAAAGTTGCCATTTGCGACCAACTCGAAGACCCAACTCTAAGGGAAAAAACCACAACACTCGTAAAACGAGGCGTAACACGTGTTGTAACCCCCGGCACCATCATGGAAGACGAATCCCTGCACGAATTCGACAACAATTTCCTCATATCTGCCGCACTAACAAAAGGGTTCGTCCACTGTGCCATCGCCGATATTGCCACCGGCGAACTATTCTTCCAAAAACTACCCTGCTCACCCGAAACAAACTCCTCCGTTAACACACAAAAAGTACTCACCGAAATTGTACAGAAATGGAACGCCAAAGAGGTCATCGCAAACCACGACTCCTGCCTAGTTCGCAACACCCCCTTCAAGCTCATGACCAAAAAAGTGGATAAACACTACTTACGCACAAGGTTCCTCAACTACTACAACGTCAGCAACGAAAAAGGGTTCGGACTAGACGACACCGCATACCTCCTCGCATTCTCACAACTCCTAGACTACATGCAAGATGTCATCCTCGAACCCATATTTAACACCCCCACACTCCTCCTACCACAACAAACACTCACCCTCGACCCATCAGCATACCGCAACCTCGAACTAGTAACAGCACTGGACGGTTCACAAAAAAATACCCTCTTCAGCACCCTCAACCACTGCCAAACACCCATGGGCAAACGACTACTCAAAAACCGACTCATACACCCTTCACGCGACGAAAACGAAATCAACGCCCGACTCGACCTAATCGAACACTTCGTACACTCATGGGATCTCAACGAATCTGTACGCTCCGTACTAAACGAAATCTACGACCTCGAACGAATTGCTGCACGACTCGCAAACACAAAAGCAACGCCCAGAGACCTCATCACACTCAAAACATCACTACAAAACATCCACATACTCCACAACATCCTACAAACACAAAACAACCAATTCATCGCAAACATGCTCCAAAATGCCGAAACACTCCTCCAACTCGCTGAAACACTCGAAAACAGCATCATCGATCCACCACCCACAAATATCACTGAAGGGGGACTCATCAAACTCGGACACAACAACGAAATCGATACACTCAAACTAGCCTACGAATCACTACAACAAAAACTCGTCGACGCCGAAACAAACGCTCAAGCACATACCGGAATACACAACCTCAAAATCGGCTACAACAAAGTTTTCGGCTACTACTTTGAAGTTAGCAAAACACACTCAAAAAAAATACCCGACAGCTACGAACGAAAACAATCACTCGTCAATGCTGAACGATTTATCGACCACAACCTGAAAAAAATCGAAGAAGAGGTGCGAGGCGGAACCGACACCCTACACAACATGGAATACCAAGAATTCCTGCTCATTCGCGAAACATGCAACGCTCAACGCAACAATATTCTACAACTAGCATCACTAATCGCACAACTAGACTTCGCAACAGCAATGGCACACGTCGCAAACAAATACAACCACGTACGTCCACAAATACACCACAACCAAGAACTCGAAATACAAGGGGGACGACACTGCATTGTGGAAAAAGTACTCAACGAAACACAAGATAAAGAATTTGTGCCAAACTCCACGCAACTCAACGAAACACAACGACAAATACTGCTCATCACTGGACCAAACATGGCAGGAAAAAGCACCTACATACGACAAGTTGCTCTCATCGCCATCATGGCTCACATGGGCATATTCGTACCCGCTGATTACGCCAAAATACCCGTCATGGATCAAATCTTCACACGAGTAGGGGCAAACGACAACCTCGCACTAGGCGAATCAACTTTCATGGTGGAAATGATCGAAACAGCAAACATCATCAATAACGCAACACAAAACTCACTAATCATACTGGACGAAGTAGGACGAGGAACATCAACGTACGACGGTGTAGCAATAGCTTTCGCCGTTGTCGAACACATCATCAACAACATACACGCCAAAACACTATTCGCAACTCACTACCACGAACTCGCAATACTCGAAGAATCATACAACGCTGTAACAAATATGAGCATGCAAATAAGTGAAAACAATGGCAGTATCATATTCTTACGACAAATCAAAGACGGCGTCGCCAACAAAAGCTACGGCGTACACGTGGCTCAAATGGCTGGCATGCCCAAAGAACTCATACAAAGAGCCAACAGTATTATGGATGTGCTGGAAAACAACCTCAATACTAAAAAACTTACCCAACAAAAAAATGAAAACCCTGACGACAACAGCGACTTAGCAAACAACATCCCTTACCAAGGCATAATACTATTCCCTGAAAAAAATATTGGAACAAACAAGCAACCCGATACTCTAACCCTGTATAAGCAAGATGAAAAAGAATACGAAAAATACCTGAATATCAAAGAACATATCCAAGGGATGGATATGGACAACACAACACCTGTGGAGGCGTTAACAGCTTTGCACACTATTCAAAAAATTATCAACAACAACCGAAAATAAAGGAGTTATTCCCATTATGAGCAACATGGTCAAAGCAACTTCACATATGCTACAGTCTATTTTTAAAGCGATAGTAGGCACAAACACTGGTGTTCTCGGGTTCGCAATCAAACTCAAAAACTATATCATTCAAAACCCAGCCATCACACTAGCATACTTCACAGCCAACATACCCATATGGCTAATATGGGGAATCTTCCTAACACAAAATATTATTCAATTTGCATCGCTCACGAATATCTACGTTACCTTCCATCCAACTGCCATATTAGTCTTCACACTAATCATATTAATCAGCCGTGGGTATATTATCGCCCTTACGCATAAAAAAGAAACACCAAGCAGTGCCTTCAAATCACTGTTTATTGATATTAAGAACACCATTGTGTACACAGCAAAGTACATACGTGAAAAGTTTATAGGTGCAGGGCTGTACCTTATTCTGATAATAGCTCTACCACTACTCATAACAGGCTCAACAGTAGTTTTTGCCATTGCTGTGAGTGCAGTGATAATACTTTGGAGCCTCAAACGTAGTAGCCGTGTGGACATCTTTTACAAAGGTGTAGTAGCCGAGCTGGTGCTCGTTGTCATGTGGCTAGAGTTTATTACTTCCATAGGTATACTACACCAAGGTATTGTTTTCCTTATGATAGTCGTTACGGTGGGTGTGTTCTCTACCCTTCGTGTGAATAAGGTACAGCGAAATATTGCACGCCAAGGTTAAGTACTAAGTTAACGTACTACCTTCTTGGTTTTTGGTTTTCGAGTGTACGTCCATCACGGTGGTAACGATCTTTCTCATAGTCGTCGTCAATGTGTCGGCATGATTCGTTGTCGCCGTGTATGCCTGAAGAGATGGTGCCGCTACGAATGCGTGCACATCCCCGTATAACTGCGTTACCTTTGATGACAGCATCGCCGTACACTTGAGCAAAGCCTGTTACGACTGCATCACCTGTTACGATTGCACTTTGATCAACTTCCGCATGTCCTGAGACAACTGCGTTCCCTGAAATCTGTGCCCTGTCGCCAACTTCTGCCTTGTCGGTAACAACTGCGTTATCTGAAACCTGTGCTCTGTCGCTAACTTCTGCTTCCTTAGAAACAGTTGCTTTTCCAGAGATAATCGCGTAATCGTCCACTTCGGCATAATCCAGCACCCTTGCCTTATCCAGCACTTGTGCACGATCGTCCACCTTGGCAGTGCGATCAACGATTGCCGTACGATCAACAGTTGCATTACGATCAACGTATGCAAACACTGTGGCTGGTAGCAATACCAACCCTAGTACTAACGTTATCATGTGTATCTTTTTCATATCTTTTTCCTCCTTTTAAGTCGATAGCTTATCTTATTTAATAGTATCTAACATAGATTATGTATTAAATCAACCTTATTTATGTATTTACAAAAGTGGAGGGCTTTGTTAGTATGAAAACATCTTACCCTTGAGCTTTGTGCTCAGGCGAATATTTCGAGGTAACTCAATGAAATACAGCTTACAACCCCTATCCATGGGCTTGGTAATCCTTATGGCAGGTGCCATACTTACTGCTCCTAAACTATCTTGGGGTGCCTCAAACGACGGCGTCTACATCGATGCCAACAGTACTGTTCTGCACAACACCAAGGTTACGGGAACAGCCAAAATATACGGAACATCACGGGTTATCGACTACGCTCAAGTACGCGACAGAGCCGTTGTTCGGGGGAATGCCACCATCTCCCACCGCGGGCGAGTAATCAAAAATGGCGTCGTCTTTGGCAATGCCCATGTTAGCGGCGACGGTGAAGTGTCTGACAGAGCCTCTGTGGGGGGGGATGCTGTCATCACCATGATGGCAAGCATTTACGGTAATGCTAAAGTGTTGGATAAAGCCACCGTGTCGGGATTATCCAAAGTATATGGGCAAGCCACTGTGAAAGGTATGGCACACATCAACGGCTCAGCTAAGGTGAAAGACTACGCCACCATCTCAGGCAACGCAACGGTGAAAGGTAATGCCAAAATCAGCAACAACGCCTCTGTGTCCGGTAGTGCCACCGTCGAAGGGGATGCCCTCATTCAAGGGAACGCACAAATCACAGAACGTGCTCACATTAACGACCTCGCCATCATACGAGGACACTCCATCGTGCAAGGACACGCAATCATTAGCGGCGACGTTGTCATCAACGGAAACACCTCCATACAAGGGGACGCCATCGTAAAAGATAACGCCAAAGTAATGGACAGTGTTACCATTAGCGAATTTGCCACTGTGGGCGGGAATGCGGAAATCAAAGGACGTGCCACAATCACGGGGAACGCACAAATCTCCGGCAACGCTATCATCGGCGGGAACGCTGTCATCGGCGGGAACGCTATCATTAAGGGCAATGCAAGGGTTATGTCGGGAACAATAACCACAGGCGTCTACGACTAGCACCACCAGAACTGACGAAACTTGCCACGCCTTGACGGATGCCACCCCAACACACGGCTCGACGGAACTTGCCACACGGCTCGACACGCCATGACGGATGCCACCCCAACACAAATACAAATTAATTACGAAAAGAAAAGGAAGCGGAGGAGGAGGGATTCGAACCCCCGAACGGTTGCCCGTTAACGGTTTTCAAGACCGTCTCCTTAAGCCAGACTCGGACACTCCTCCACAAAAGAAACATAAGTTTAAACCATATCGTTAGAAAATACAACCCATATTTTACAAATAATACCCCAAAAAAGTTATCCGTAAATATTACTAAACACTAGAAATTTAGTGCGGTAATGTGGTATACTAAGTAAATCGCCGAAAACAAATATTACACACCGTTGCACGTACACAAATCAGCAACACGCAACACACTGCTCACGCAACACGCATAATAAATACAAACCAAAGGTGGTATGGTTATGAATCTAAACATATTTAAAGCATACGACGTTAGAGGACGAGTACCCGCCGAACTCAACGAAGACATCGTCTACAAATACGGACTCGCTTTCGCAACATTCCTCAAACCCAAAAAAGTCGCCATCGCATACGACGTACGACCATCATCCATACCTTTCGCCACAGCACTCACAAAAGGACTCACCGACATGGGCGTTGACGTCATGGACATCGGACTCGCAGGGAGCGAAGAACTCTACTTCGCCGTGTTCAACAACAACCTCGACGGCGGAATAATGATTACCGCAAGCCACAACCCAAGCATATACAACGGACTCAAAACCGTACGCGAAAAAGCCATACCCATCGGTTCGGAAAACGGACTGGAAGACATCAAAAACCTCATCATCGAAAACAACTTCACACTCGCACAAATCAAAGGAACTGTACAAACAAACCACGACAAAACCGATTACATACAATTCCTACTAAAATTCCTCGGAAGCTCAACAAACAAATTCAAAGTTGTGGTCAACCCCGGAAACGGCTGTGCAGCACCCGTATTACGACTACTCGAACCACACCTACCTTGGGAACTCATCTTCATCAACGAAACCCCCGACGGCTCATTCCCCAACGGTGTGCCCAACCCCATGCTCGTGGAGAACCAAAAATCCACTGGAGACGCAACCGTCGCAAATGACGCACATATCGGTGTCGCATGGGACGGCGATTTCGACAGATGCTTCTTTTTCGACAGCAAAGGTCGCTTTGTCGAAGGTGCTTACGTCGTATCACTAATGGCCGAAGCAATCCTACAACGCAACCCCAAAGCAACCATCGTACACGAACCTAGAATAACATTCAACGTGCTGGATACCATCAACGAATACGACGCCACCCCCGTTATCTGCAAATCAGGACACGCTTTCCTCAAACAACGCATGAGAGACGTGGACGCAATCTATGCAGGGGAAATATCCGCCCACCACTACTTCAAAGACTTCTCCTTCAGCGACAGCGGTATGGTAACATTCCTACTCATGATGCAAATACTCGAAACTAAAGGTGGCGACCTTACAAACATCATCAATAAATACGAGATGCAGTACCCCATCAGTGGCGAAATCAATACTGCACTCAAACCTGACGACAACCCTGATGACAAAATTAATCAGATCTACAGGCACTTCAAAGGTAGAGCTAAGGGGGTTGATACCACTGACGGCTTTAGTATCGATCTCGGCGACGTGAGGCTCAACGTACGCAAGGCGAACACCGAACCCCTCATAAGGCTCAACGTTGAATCACGTGGCGACCGTGCACTAATGGAGAGTGTTACGCAGGAGGCACTCAACATTATTCGCGGCGAGTAATGTGTCGCGTACGGCAAGGCGAACACCGAACCCCGCCGACCATACTCGCACCCGTGGTGTTTGCACGGTGGTGCCTGCACGGTGGTGCCTGCACGGTGGTGTTTGCACAGTGGTGCCTGCACGGTGGTGTTTGCACGGTGGTGCCTGCACGGTGGTGCCTGCACAGTGGTGCCCGCACCCGTGCTAAAGTATGCGTATCACATGCTTGATGCTTGATGTAAGGGATTGGCGAATCTTATCTTGAGTGGCACGATTTGGGATATCCAGTACCATGGACAGCTTTGAAGTGCCCGAGTCTTGCATGGGCGTAAGGTTGATGGATACGATGTTTACGCCATTGTCTTTCATTAGGTTCCCGATGGCTCCCACTAGCCCTACAGAGTTGACGTTGATTTCAAGATCCATTTTTACTTCGCTATTGTAGTGGTTTTTTTCGTCCCACTCAACACTGATAAACCTATTTTGGTCTTTGGCGTTTTTGAGTAGTGTGCAGTCCACTCTGTGAATGATAATCCCCTTCCCCGAGCTAATGTATCCGATAATGCTGTCGCCTTGCATTGGCGAGCAACATTTTGCCATTTTGGTTACCATATGGCTAATTCCCAGCACGGTTAGGGGTGATTTGTTTGTTTTTTTCGATTTTTTCTTTGTAGTTTGCTTGGTGCCTACACTACTCTGCAGTATTTCTGCATCAGCTTTCGCTTCTTCTAGTTTTTTTTCAGCTTCTTTTTGTTTGCCGAGTTCTTTGTTGACTCCGAGGTATTTGTTCCAAACCTCCCTTGCGGTTAGTTTGCCGTCGCATAGCATGACGTACATTTCGGAGAGGTGTCCATACCCCACGGCTTTGAGTAGTTGTTGTTGGTGGTTTTCGTTTTTGTATAGCAAGTTGGGATTTGTTTTATTGAGTGCAAATTCCCTTTCGAGTAGTGTGCGTCCTGTTTCTATTTTTTTCTCTTTGTGCACTTTGCTGAGGTAGTTTTTGATTTTGGATTTTGCACGAGAGGTTACAACATGGTTGAGCCATTCTTTTTTCGGTTTTTGGTTGTTGCTAGTGAGTAGTACGATTTTCTGACCGTTTTGCAATTTGGCATGAATGGGGAGTATTCGTCCTTCCACCGTTGCTCCTGTGCATTTATCGCCTACTTCGGTGTGGATTGTGTATGCGAAGTCGAGGACGGTGGCACCGTCGGGAAGTTCTACCACGTCGCCTTTGGGGGTAAATATGTAGATTTGGTCGGAGAGGTAGTCGGTTTTGAGCATGTTCATGAAGTCGCTGGATTCGGATGATTCGTGTTGGTCAACGAGTTGTCTTAGTTGGTTGATTTGCATGTCGAAGTTGGAGGATTTTTTCTGCTCCCCCTCTTTGTATTGCCAGTGTGCGGCAACTCCTTCTTCAGCGATTTTGTGCATTTCGAACGTGCGTATTTGTATTTCGACAACATTCCCTTCGGGTCCGACAACAGTGGTATGCAGGGATTGGTACATATTCGACTTGGGGAGTGCGATGTAGTCTTTGATGCGTGATGGTATGGGGTGCCAGAGGTGGTGAATGATGCCTAAGGAGCCGTAGCAATCGGCAAGGGAGTCAACAAGGATGCGGACGGCGAAGAGGTCGTACATTTCTGCAACGTCTGTGCCTTTCTTTTTCATTTTGTTGTAGATGGAGTAGAAGTGTTTAGGTCGCCCCATGACGTCCCCTTTTATTCCTGCTTCGTCCATGGCGTTTTCCAGTGTGTTGCATACTAGGGAGATAAAGTTTTCCCGTTCGGGGCGTTTTAGCTTAACCTGTTCTTGAATGCTGTAGTATTCTTCTTTGTGAAGAATGCGGAACGCCATGTCTTCCAGTTCCCATTTGACCCAAGCGATACCAAGGCGGTGTGCGAGGGGTGTGTAGATATCCAGCGTTTCCCCTGCAATTCGTTGTTGTTTCTCTTCGGAAAGGTATTGGAGTGTGTGCATATTGTGGAGCCTATCGGCAAGCTTGATGAGTAGCACACGAATATCGCGGGTCATGGAGATAACCATTTTGCGAAACGAGTCTGCTTGTACAGAGGCATTTACGCCACCTGCTTGGTAACTAATTTTGCCGATTTTGGTAACACCGTCCAC
This sequence comes from uncultured Deferribacteraceae bacterium, assembly GCA_947313825.1. GTDB lineage: Bacteria > Chrysiogenota > Deferribacteres > CAMZNJ01 > CAMZNJ01 > CAMZNJ01. Next base: position 18,723 of record CAMZNJ010000046.1, read on the forward strand.
CAAGAACGCCACAGTGGAGCCGAATTCTCGTTCAACATCTTCGTAAGTTATGTCGGTGTCTTCGATAATGTCGTGTAGGATGCCGGCAATGATGGTTGCGTCATCTAGGTTCATGTTGAGGAGGATGATGGCAACGTTGAGGGGGTGGATGATATACTCTTCACCACTTTTGCGAACCTGACCAGTATGGTGCTTGCGTGCGAAATCTACTGCGTACAAGAGGAGTGATTCTTCGTTGGAGACAGGTCGAAGTATGTTTAGTAGTTCGTCGTAATCTGAGATGTGTTTTATCATGTATGCACCGTTGTGTTATATTATTTATGCAGAGGTTAGGGCGTGTACTGCCCTAAAGAGTACATTCATCGGGGGGGGTAACGATTAGCAACCAGCAATCAGCAGCCAGCAATCAGCAACCAGCAACCAGCAATCAGCAGCCAGCAATCAGCAATTGCCACCTAGATACGTGCAACTTCTGCAACTTATGGGGCAGGAAACGGTTATGACCTCTCCATGTTCCCTTCTGCAATATCCAATATCTTTAACTGTATCTTACTAGATAAGTAGTTATCACGCAAGGATAGTGTGAAAAGGATAGTGTGTTCTTTGTTGCCTAGGTTATCGAGCTCCCAGTTGAGGCAGTTGAAGATAACGCATTCGAAGGTGTACCTTTGGCACTCAATGTTTATTAAGCAATGAGAGCCACTGGTGCCAAAAGTTCGAATAATTGGGGAGAATCGAACTTTATCCATGCAGAAGAGCGGTTCTTTGTTGCCGTAACCGAAGGGTGCTAGGTGATCTATCCACTCCACAAGGTTGTTGTCCAGCTCATGGGGGGAGATACAAGCTCCAACGTGCAGTGTTTCCTTTTTGACCGTATGGTCAGACATCTCCAAGATAATCCTATCCATCTCTGCTTGGAGCATGGGGATGTTTTCCACAGCCATCTGAATACCAGCGGCATGTGGGTGTCCGCCGTAATCTAGGAGCATGTGTCCGCACTGTTGCATTACAGCCAAAATGTCCATGTGGCTAACAGTACGGACGGAACCTTTGGCATAGTTACCATTGGAGGACATGATAATTACGGGCATGTGGTATTTGTCCACAAGGCGGGAAGCCACAATGCCGACAACACCTAGGTGCCAGTTGCTAGAGTGCATGATGAGGCATTCGTGTTTGTTGTGCAGGTCGCCATCTTCGATAATGTCGACACACTGCTTGAACGCAATACGTTCTATTTGTCGTCGTTCGTTGTTCGTATTTTCAAGTTTAGTGGCAATGGCGTCCGCCTCTTTGCTGTCTTGGCACATCAGGAGGTCAACGGCTATCTGACAGCTACCCAAGCGACCGGCAGCGTTGATACGTGGAGCGATAAGGAAGCCGACCTTGTAAACGGAGAGGTTTTGGGGTTTGGTGGATGAAGCATGCTCGAAAAGGGCATCAAGACCGGGGTAACGCCCCTCTTTGCAGAGCATTTTCAGCCCCTCCTTGACAATTATTCTATTTTCGCCCACAAGTGGAACAAGATCTGCCATGGTTCCAAGTGCTGCAATCCCTAGCATGTCAAAGAGGTCGGGTTTTTTCTTGTTGTATTTGTTGAAGAAGTCCTTCTCTACTAGTACGGACTTGAGTGCCATGATAATTTTGAACACAATGCCGGCGGCGGAGAGATCTTTGAAGGGGTAAGAGTCGTCGTCGCGTTTGGGGTTGACAACAGCGTACGCTTCTGGGGGGAGCCCGAGGAAGGTATTGTGGTGATCGGTAATGATGACGGTCATTCCGAGGGAGTGGGCGTACCTGACCTCTTCAATGTTACCTATGCCACAGTCCACTGTGATGAGTAGGGATACGCCGTCTTTGTGTAGGGTATCGATGGCGTTTTTGTTGAGTCCGTTACCCTCATGGAGCCTGCTGGGGATGTAGGAGCGATACTTGGCACCCACGTTGCGTAAAAACATAAGCATAAGGGACGTAGAGGCTATCCCGTCAACGTCATAGTCGCCGTAGATGCAGATATATTCGTTGGAAATGATGGCGTCGTAAATACGATCGACGGTCAACTCCATATCGGTCATCATGAAGGGGTTCAGGAGGTTGGAAAGGGAGGGCTCTAGGTATTCGTTTAGGTTTTCGGGATCTAATATGCCACGTTTGTAGAGGGTTTCGGCAATTGGGCGAGGGATATCGATTACGTTAAGGATGGGATCGAGGAAAGAGGGCTCGATTAGGGTGTAGTTCCATAAGTTACGGCTAGTCGTTTGAATAGCACCACGGTTTTTAATGCCTTCATGAGTTTCCGTCATAAAAATTATTAATAAATAGGTTCGATATACTTACTGGGAGGAAGAGTAGTAATATATTGACCGGTAATGCTTTCTATTTCGCTATATGATAGGTTACTATCTTGGCGAATAAGTTCGCCACTCTGGTCATACAGGTAAAGATTGTACGTTGATACTTTTAGGGAGGAGTAGAGATTGAAGGAGAGGTAAACAAGCAGGATAAGTGCTGCAGGATACCAAAAAAACATAGCTCTACCTTTAAAAAGTAATCGCATCAAACTTGAGTTCACTGTTATCTCCTAGCAAACAGGCGACCGCAACGGTACTACTACCGAGCCTATTTATACCCCTTTAAATTTTTTCTTCCATATATTTCGGTATCTTCAAGCATAAATGATACTTGTTGTAATATATAGCAACGAAATATATAAAAGTCTACAAGAATAAATTTCGGCAAGCTAATAAATTAGTCGGTGCGTATCTCTGGCATGGATATCGCAACGCCTAACCATCCGCCAAATTAAGTTATTTCATTACAATTTACATTGTACATTAACCATTTTAAATATACAATATTTTTGTATGCTTTATTTCAATACCGTGTAAACATGCAACCTAATTAAAACCCTAAGGGGGAGCTGTAGTATATGTTAGAAGGGAATCTACAAGGGCTCAAACCGTCAGAAATCAAAAAACTTGAAGGGTTCGGCAAAAAAAAACTCGACCCAAACTACATAATACCAATCGAAACCGCAAAACAACTATGCGAAATCAGCTCACTAATTAATCGACAAGTCGGACTAATTATCAACCGAAAAGGGTTGGTTGTTTTTGTTCTTGTAGGCGACGCCAAAGGGCTGGTTATCCCCGTACTAACCAAATTCAGTAGCTCCACCAAAACCTCACAACTACGACTACGTGGACTAAGACTAATACACACGCACCTCACAAAAGAGGGACTAACGCGAGACGACCTCACCGACTTAGCCCTACTACGACTCGACGTTATTAGCGTCATAAATTTCGACAAACAGGGGGTGCCCACAACACTCCACACAGCATACATTTTACCATACAAACCAACAAACATGGCGGAACAAAAACCCTCTGGAGACACCTCCAGCGAACACCTACACCACTCTTTCCAACTAAACCCCTACCAACAAAAAGACGACTTCCTCCTTTTCGTGCAAGAGATTGAGGCAGACCTACTCAAAACACCCACTACCCTTGCCGACACAAACACAACACACACAACAAACACAACGGGCACAACAAGCACACAGGTGGCTACCCTAGCCGCCGTACTCATCGGAGTGTACCGACACAAAAGCGAAGTGGACACCGCCATGGACGAACTGCACCAACTTGCAACATCCGCGGGAATTACTGTAACAAGTATGCACTACCAAATACGACCAAAAGTGCACCCATCCTACATCATGGGACCAGGGAAACTGAGGGACGTGGTTATCGAAGCATTGCACCAAGGGGCAGAGCTGCTCATATTCGACAACGACCTAACACCAACACAACTCAAAAGCATTGCCCAATTCACCGAGCTCAAAATTATCGATAGATCACAAACCATACTAGATATATTTGCACAAAGGGCTCAAACCGATGAAGGGAAAGTGCGTGTGGAGCTCGCCCAACTCAAATACATGCTACCGCACCTCGTGGGGATGGGGGACGCACTCTCCCGACTCGCAGGAGGCATCGGCACAAGGGGTCCCGGCGAAAGCAAACTCGAAATGGACAGGAGAAGGGCACAAACACGCATCTCAATACTCACAAAACGACTCAAGGTAATCGAACGAAGCCGACAAGAGAGTCGCAAGGCTCGTATCAACAGCGGCGTGCCAACAGTATCCATTGTCGGCTACACCAATGCAGGCAAATCCACGCTGCTCAACGCCCTAACCAACAGCAACATTTACGCCGACCAAAGGGCTTTCGCAACACTGAGCACATACTCACGACGGGTACGGTTCCCCGAAGATAGGGAGGTTATTATCACCGATACCGTTGGCTTCATACGAAACATGCCACCAAACCTACTCGGTGCCTTCAAGTCAACAATCAATGAAATCGCCGACTCAGACCTCTACATACACCTTGTAGACGGGAGCTCGCCAAACTACTTGCAAGCAATGGAATCCGTCAACACTGTGCTCCATGACCTCGGTATTGCTGACACAACCACACTAATCGTATTCAACAAAATGGATCTAGTGGACGAAAACCAAAGGTGTGCAATTAGCGAAAGCCACCCCGACGCACTCGCAATATCATCCCTCAACAGGCAAACATTCAACACCATGCTGGAGCACATCTACTACCACCTCTTCCTCAAACAGCAAGCACAATAATACTCGAACCGAATGCAGGAGACGAAACATGACCAACCAAGACCTCAACAACACAACAACCATCGTAGCACCCATGACACCCATGATGGCAGCGGCTATTATCGGTATCCGCATTAGTGGCACGGAGGCTCTGGAGGCGTTGGCACTGTTTCAGCCACATCAACGTGGTCATGGGCATGGTGGTGAGCATGGTGGTGAGCATGATGGTGAGCATGATGGTGAGCAACACGCACCGCAACAAATCTGGCGACCTGAACCGCGTAAAAGCGTGTACGCACTTTTCCAGAGCCGTGGCAACACCGACGGCACCGACAACACCGACGGCACCGACAACACAAACGTCCGCGACGACGTTGTCCTCACCTACTACCCCGCACCAAACAGCTACACCGGCGAAGACACCCTCGAAGTATTCTTCCACGGGAACCCCATGGTTGTGCAAACAGCAATGGACGCCCTACTTACCCTGCAACTACCATCCGGCAAACACATGAAGCCCGCCGAAGGGGGAGAATTCACCAAACGAGCATTCCTCAACGGACGAATAACACTATCCGAAGCCGAAGCTGTGGACAACTTCATACACGCCTCGTCCATACCCGCACTGGAAAACTCATACGACAGGATGCACGGTGCCACACGCAAAGGTGTTGACGTAATCATAAACGACGTCATCGAACTCGCCACAATGGTGGAAGCATTAATCGAATTCCCCGACGACACCGAAGGGGAACAAGACTTCACCAACATCGCAAAACACCTCCAACAGCTACAACAAACACTCCAAAACCTCGTAAACATATACGACCAAACAAGGTTTGTGCAAACAGGGCTAAGCGTCGCCATCGTGGGCAAACCCAACGTGGGCAAATCATCACTCATGAACAAAATACTAGGGTACAACCGTGCCATCGTATCCCATCACGCCGGAACAACTAGGGACTTCATCAAAGAACAGATACTCATTCGTGGCGTGCCAGTGGCTTTCATCGACACAGCAGGACTCAGGGGAACAGAAAACAAAATCGAACAAGAAGGGATACAAGCAACTTACCAACAACTAAAACAGTGCCACATCGCAATAGGGATGTTTGACGTATCAAAACCCATGGACGAATACGACCGCAAACTAGTGAACATGCTGAAAAAACAACCGCACATACTTGTGGGGAACAAAATCGACCTCGCAACACACAAAAATACGGAAAATACGGAAAACACAGGACACAGCAACTCAATAACCTTCGACGCAACAATCACCCTCGCCGACAACGCCTCAACACAAACACAGCACAACCAATCGTACCAACAAGTTATTACGCTACTCGAAAAATTCCTGCAGGATGGTGTGCAAATCTACCAAAAAAATATTATCAGCTCAAGCCGCGAAAGGGACGTCTTCTTGCGTAGTGCAAAACTTGTGGCAGGAGTGGTGGAGATGGTGAACGAAGGGGGGCTAGATATGGTCGCATTCGAACTGCACACCGTGAAAACCGAACTATCACGAATTACAGGACGAGATTACACCGACGACATTCTCAACAACATATTCGCAAACTTCTGCATCGGGAAGTAGCCCCCACGGCACACACGCCACACGGCACACACGGCACACACGCCACACGCTCACACGGCACACGCTCACACGACGCACACGCCACACGCTCACACGGCACACGGCACACACGCCACACACGCCACACACGGCACACACGCCACACGGCACACACGACGCACGACGCACACGACTCACGCACCGACGCACCGACGCACCCGCCTAACGCCTAAAGCACCTCCCAATTACCCACAGTGGTGAACAGCTTGCGTAACTGCTGAAGCAATGCCAACCTGTTTTCGCGTACAGTTGCGTCGTCATGGTTGACCATAACTTTGTCGAAAAACGCCTCAACCACAGGGGCAATACTTAACACAGCGTCAACGCCTTCCGCATGGTTGCCCGTCCTAATACTCTCCTGTGCCAATGGCATCAGCCTCTCCAATGCTGTGGCGAGCTGTGCCTCTTCATCTTGCGTAAACAGTTTGGCGTCGTAGTGGTTCTCCACCGTGTGTCTTGGCACAGTGTGTCTTGGCACCGTGTGTCTTGGCACAGTGTGTCCGCTCTTTTTGAGAATGTTGTTGATACGCTTAAACGTGTCCGCAATGGTGGTGAATATTTGTTGTTCGTCGTTCTGTTCGCTGTATATTTTATGCAGAGCGAGTGCTAGGTTTGTGTCGTCGTTAATATTCCTGTTGAGCTGGAATGTTGCTTGAATAAAGTTTGGTGGAACAGTATCGGCGTTCATTGCTTGTAGTCGTGTTTCGAAGAACTTGAGGACAGTATTTGCAATCTGTTCGTCGGTGCCCATATATTTTTTGTGTGTTTCGGGTAATGGTTCCACGTTTGATACTGTTCGGTAAGTGGCTATGGATTCGGTGATGAGCCTGTGCAGTGAAACGGTGTAGTTCATGGACTGGAGTATCCGCAAAACGCCTACACTATGGCGTCTTATGCCAAGGGGGTCAGCGTTGCCTGTTGGCGGGGTTCCGGCGATGAATGCCCCGCATATGGAGTCGATTTTGTCTGCTATTGCGACCATTGCCCCTTCATGGCTTGTTGGCAAGAGGTCGTCGCCGAATCGTGGTAAGTAGTGTTCCCTTATTGCTAGTGCTGTGTTTGGCGATTCCCCCCCTTTGCTGGCGTAGTGTTCCCCCATGTACCCTTGGAGCTCGGGGAATTCGTACACCATGGCACTTGTGAGATCCGATTTACACAACTGTGCAGCCCTGTGTGTGTCCACGTCCACGCCTAAAGTTGGCGGCAACAGTGATGCCAACGCAACAATCCTGTCCACTTTTTGTGCAACACTGCCCAACCCATGCATAAACACGATACCTTGCAACTTCTCGGTCATTTCGTCCATGGTTGTTTGCATATCTGCTTCGTAAAAGAATAGTGCGTCGTGGAGTCGTGCGTTAATTACTCGTTCGTACCCCTCTTGTATGTTGGGGTGGAACGGGTTGTTGGATATGCCTACAAAGTAGTTGCTGATGGCGTTGTCGGCTGTTGTTACGGTATTGAAAAACCGCTGATGCACCTTCATTGTTGTGGTCAAAACCCCTTTCGGCAACTGAAGAAACTTCTCATGAAACATACCAACAACAGGGTATGGGTACTCAACTAGGTTTGCTGTTTCGTGCAAAAGATCGTCGTCTATTTCAACCTTATGAGTAGTGGGCAGGAAAGATTTGGGTGCGTTTGCAATATTCAGGGTCTCCAAGGAGTGTGCGATCATGGTGCGACGCTGATGGTAACTAGGCACAACGCCACCTTCATCCATTTTTTGCAGGTAGTCGTCTACGCCGTTAACAGTAGCTTGGTCATGGCTAGTGAAGCGGTGCCCCAAGGTAGTGTTCCCCACAGGGATTCCGTCTTTTTTTAGGTGTATGTTGGGGACGCTCTCCCCGCCAAACACACACACAACCCCCTCCAAGGGGCGTATGAATTCTGTGGTGTGCGTTCCCCAACGCATGCTACGCTTGGACTTGATGCTCCCCATGGCGTTGTGGAATATTTCGGGGAGGATGTCCACGGTTTTCATCCCCACAGTATGCTTTTCGCACGATACTACTTCACGCCCTCGAGCGGTTGTTTTTATTATGCTGCTTTCGTCGATACCATTTTTTTGGAGAAACTTCTCACCAGCAACACTCAGAGTGCCGTCGTCGTTGTAGGCAATGCTCGTTGGTGGTCCGATAACTGTTTCAACTGCATTCGCCTGCTCCGTTGCGACGTCTGCAACACTTACCCAGAGCCTGCGTGGTGTTGATCCTTGTGTTATTTTGCCGAATGGGAGGTTTGCGTTTTTCAGGGCAGTTGCTACCCCTTCGCAAAAAGTTTGTTCCATTATGTTCAACGTATCCGACGGTATCTCCTGCACCCTCAGCTCTATGAATAGCTCTTTCATGTTCCCTTCCTTCTTGCGAAATTTATTTAGTGATTTAGTTCTGTTTCAAAATTCTATCGATTAAATTAGTGTATGTTTGCAGTGTTGACTCTTTCACGCCGTCCATTTCATGGCTAAACATTTCGAGGTTGCTCAGTGTGGGCGTACCCTCCCCCAAACCTGCCATGGCGTACCCTGAGGTTTCATCGCCAGGGACAATATCCACAAGGTTATGGGACACACCTATGGACACAAACGCCTCAAAATTGCCATGGTAAGGACCAATCGCACAACGCTTGCCAAGTGCCAAAGCCTCGTAAAGGTTATGCCCGCTATGTTTTGGCAAAAATGAACCACCGATGATAATTTTGTGGGCACAAGCGTAAAGGTCGCCTAAAACACCGAACCTATCCACAACAATCACGTCTAAGCCTTCCCCATGTGTGCCAAGGTGTGTTTCAGTGTTTTCACCAACCCCCATTTTAGCAGCAAGGTTGCTCAAAGTTGATACCGCGAACCCCTCTGCAAGTATGTTCGCAACCATTTTATCCACAAAATGCATATGACGAGGGGCAATAAGTAACACACCGTAACGGCTACGGTTGCCCCTGAGCTCATCCAACACAAAACCCTCCTCACCAAGGTGCAAAGAGGAGGCGAGGAATACGGATTTTATTAGGTAAGGCTCCAAGGGTCGCATCCACGGGGGATTAACACGGGCTTCGTCGTTCGAAAGGCGAACACCACCCTGCTGGATGACTTTAATGTCGAAACTCACCTGAGGATTGATACCCCTGTTTACGCCGAGGAAGTACTTGGCATCCTCATCGGATTTAACAATAATCTCAGTAAACTTGCCCAAACAACCTCTGAAAAGAAGAGCAACACGGGAGTAAGTTTTTGCCGTATTAGGGGACATACGTCCGTTTATCAAATATACGCCGGACTCCTTGGACGAAATATCAACAAACAACGGCCACAACTCCGTGTCCATTATCACAACACCGCGTACGTTTATGGTGCGAAAAATTCGTGTCAACGATCTGCGATTCTCCACAGGCAAAATAAACGCCAACTCTGGGGAGTACTGATCCAACGCAACACCCTTCCCCGTTGCAGTAATGGTGGAGATAGCCACGTTAACACTCGGGTAGGCAGAGCGAACATAGGCAAGCAGAGGGGCTAACGCACGCACCTCACCAACACTAGCAACGTGGAACCATAGGTAACCACCGTCGTTGTTGCTATCATTGCTCTTGAGTGTGTTGAGGTAGTTCGTATTCCCCATGAGCTCAGCAAAGTCTTCCCTGCTGTAGTTCAGCCCCTTAAAAGGGGAGCGATACCATACCCTAAGAGCAAAGCGTAAGATCGCTGTGATGCTTTTGTAAATAATCATTGGAGTGTGTGCACACCATCCTTAACAAAACTTCTTCCACTTCGCCAGCAATCTGCTTCGGACGCTTACGCTGTGATGACAGGGGCAGAGTTGGCAGTATCGGTTGCTCCATAATAATATGGAGGGTCGAATGGGGCTTGGGCACAATCAACCTATCCCACGACTTCGCAACGCCATAGTTGTCGCTAACCAACAACATGGGCACAACAGGGGACTTAGTTGTTCGGGCAAGGAACCCTGTGCCAACTTTGACCTGAAACCTAGGACCAACAGAACCATCCGTGGGCACAACAATAACACGGTTCGAACCCATGGACGACACCGAACGACGTAACGTCAACGGCTTCGTCTTGCTGTTGCTTGCCACAGTGGGAACACCGATTTTAACCAGAAACTTAGCAACAAAAGCACCCTCGCGACTAGTGGACACGAGGGGAACAGTGCCCCACAGTGCACTCAAAAACGCCGCCGCCAAAGTATTGTAATGCCACATGGCAATAACATAATGGGCATCGTCGTCGTTAACCAACTTCAAGGAATCCTCGTGAATGTAGTACTTAACATCCCAAGAGTGGCGTAACGCCTGATAAAATGCGGAAATTAACTCTAAAGCTATGTAGTACAAAGCCGTACGCACAAGCTTTTTCGGAAACGACACCAACGAAAACAGAACCTGTCGTAAGGCTGTTCTGTATTTCGGTGAAGCTGCTCCTGCCCTAGCCATTATAAAGCACCAAGGATAGTTTTAGCAACAGTGGCAACCTCGTCATCACTCAAGTAGGGGTGGACGGGCAGAGAGATGACCTCTTGAGACAACTGCTCGGCATTGGGAATATCGCCAACCTTGTAGCCAAGGCTCTGAAACGCATCCTGAAGGTGCAAGGGTATCTGATAAAAAATAGCGTACTGAATATTATTCGCCTGCAAAGCAGATAACACACCATCACGCTTGTCAGCACCGACGCGAATCGTAAACTGATGATACACGTGCACACCTTTGGGCTGCTCCTTCTGATACAAAACCTTGTCCCCAAGGAGCGAACGGTAAAGGGTAGCAATATCACGCCGACGTTGGTTCATACCGTCGAGCAGGGGGAGCTTGGTGTTGAGCACTGCTGCCTGAATTTCGTCTAGTCGTGAATTGTAGCCGCACTCCACGTTGTTGTATTTGTCCACAGGGGAGGAACCATGGTTACGCAAGGAACGCACCCTGTCAGCAACACTCGACGTGTTAGTAACAATCATCCCACCGTCGCCGTACGCGGAAAAGTTTTTGGTGGGGTAGAAGCTAAATGTTCCCACATCGCCAATGGCACCTGTGGGCTTACCGTCGTACGTTGCTCCAAAGCTTTGTGCCGCATCTTCGATGACAGCAAGGTTGTGTTTTTTGGCAAGGGCAAGGATGGCATCCATGTCAACAGGGTTGCCAAAAATATGTACCACGATAATCGCCTTTGTTTTGGGGGTAATGAGTGCTTCCACCGACTCGGGTGAAATATTCATGGTGTCCAGAGAAACGTCGGCAAATTTACAAACAAGCCCGAGGTGTGTTGTATTTTCTGCCGTCGCAAAAAAGGTGAAGGGTGTTGTTATAACTTCGTCCCCTTGTTTTAGTCCCACAGCCTTCATTGCGATGGTTAGTGCTTCCGTTCCGTTTGCGACCCCCATGGCATGTTGTGCGTTTAGGTAGGTTTGGCAGTCGGTTTCCAGCTTTGCCAAGCGTGGACCCATGACAAAGTATGCACTGTCAATACACTCTCCAACAGCTTTTTTTACGTCATCGCCAATATCGAGGAGCTCTCGTTGAAGATCCACCATTCGTATCATAACTAGGAACCTCTTATGTTTTTTTAATTATAAAAGTTTTAATGTGGCAAATTATGCGTAATCAGACCCACCAAAACATCAATATCACTAAACAAGTATATAGTTTTTTGTAAGTGTTGACAAGTATTGCATTTTTATATTAAATATGTTATAGTCGGTTGTGTGTATTGTAAGCAATCACTAAGCCAACGCTTTATAAGGTGTGCATTATGTTGAAACGTATGGGATTAAAAGTATCTAAATCAAGCAACAGCGATACCTACAACGGGGCTGACTACAAACAAAACCACGGCGGGTACGACCACAATACTAGCACGCAACAACACGGACATGCCGGTCTAAACCCCATACACGCCGATGGAGGCGAAAAACTTATCAAAGAAACCATCTTCATGGTCGGAATCTCTTTCGCAATCTTCGCCCTGCTCGTAGTAGGAATCACATCACTAACCTCAAACATCGCAACAGCCTCAGACTCACAAAAAAACGATAACGTATTCGTCGCTGCATCAAACCCCTCTGAAGGGGGCATAATGCTGTACGAACTAGACAAAAACGGCACTCTCACTATCACCGACATTAACGACAAAGGACAAGTCGAAGTATCACAAGAAACATTTGTCAAAGTGGACAAACTACCCAACGACATCATCAGCAGCAAAAATGTGGGGGAAGATGAAAATGGCGACGACCTCCTAAAACTAGCTCAAAACCCCGATACACTAGTCGCTACAAATAACGTGAAAAACCCCGCCGACAACACACCGCAACCGAACAGCAACAGCGACACAACCAAAATAAAAAAATCAACAACAATCAACCTCACAGCACTAGCCGAGGTTGAAGCCCAAAAACTCGATAGCCCCAACGCGATTAACCCCGCAACGCCCGCTCCCGCAACTGGCACCCCTGCAACGCCCGCTCCCGCAACTGGCACTCCTGCAACGCCCGCTCCCGCAACTGGCACCCCTGCAACGCCTGCTCCCGCAACTGGCACCCCTGCAACGCCCGCTCCCGCAACTGGCACACCCGCAACGCCTGCTCCCGCAACTGGCACCCCTGCAACGCCCGCTCCCGCAACAGGCACTCCTGCAACGCCCGCTCCCGCAACACCTGCTCCCGCAACTGGCACTCCTGCAACGCCTGCTCCTGTAACACCTACTCCCGCAACTGGCACTCCTGCAACGCCCGCTCCTGCAACTGGCACCCCTGTTCTTGCTGGCACCCCCGATGTTGAGCTCAATTCCGCTGGGAGCCCCATCTATGTTACCCCTGAGCAGGAGTTGTTTTTAGGCAAGTATGCTGTTCAGTTCATGTCTCTCAGCAAAGAATCCGACGCTTTAGAGCAAGTACGCCTTATGTCCGAGGTTGTGCCTACAGCCTACATGGTTCGTGCCGATCTTGGTGTTAAAGGTGTCTTTTATCGTATCAGAGCATTCCCCACCAACGACCGCACCGCCGCAACAAACTATGTTCGTGCCCTAAAGGAAAAGAATTTCGACGTTTACATTGTTTCCATACAGTAGGCTTCATGCTCTGGCTGTGTTGCGATTGCAATTGCGATTGTGGTTGCGATTGCGATTGTGGTTGTATTCTTGTCGCGTTGCACATATTGTAGCTGTACCTTGTTCGCCTTCTCGGTAGCCAATAGTCAAGGTCAAGACCGAGGTCAAGACCGAGGTCAAGACCAAGGTCAAGGGGTTTAATTATGCCAAAACGTGTTGCCATCGTGGGTGCAACTCTCCCTGGATGCATTACTGCTTACCACCTCTCCCAACTCGGCTACGACGTGGATCTATTCGATTCCCTCGACTCCTTTGATGTCCCTATTGCCAACACCTTGAGTGAAAAGTTCCCCCTTGAGGATCACCTATTTTACCTCCCCATGAGTTCCGCCTACATTGAGAAATTTCTCCGGCATGCCGACCTCTACGAAAATATAACAATTGCTAGTATCGCTCCCAAAGATATCTCTGTTTACCATGATGGTCTTCGTTCCTCCTCCTTCTACAGCATGATGAGTGGGCGTCTCTACCTTGCCTTGTACTTTACCCTTCGCCACATCGAACACCTGTTTACCAAGAAAACTAGGCACCACAACAAAACCATCGGCAAGTATTTTGAGGATTGTTACGGTTCACGGTTTTCGTCCAACATTGCCCTCCCCCTGATTGATGCAATTTACGGCAGCACCCCCAGCTATCTCAAGGTAAGCCATGCCTTTGCACACACACAAGTTAGGGATAAGGTACCGTTTATAAATATTTTCAATTTGTCAAAATCTTGGCTTAAACGATCCAAGCCCATCATTGAAGTGGCTTTTTACAAAGGGGGACAAAGCGGTCTTGCACAAGATATTATTGCCCGTGCCAACATTAACGTGCACCATAACCACACCGTAACATCTGTGTACCCCCACGGCACCGACAAAACTACTAATACCCCCCTTTACGGCGTTATCTCGTCTCAGGGCGACCACCAAGGCTACTCCAGCGTTGTCATCACCACCGACGCACATACTACTAGCAAGATGATAACACCATTTGACCAAAGTAAGTACCACCACCTAACACTAGCCCTTGCTCGCGTTCCTTATATTCACACATCCAACTTATACCTGCTCTACAATACAAACGAACACCTCGACTTCTCCCTCCTACTAACACCATTCTACGAGCGAGGACTCATTAGTAGCATCGCCAACCTCAGCAAGATGATAGGCGACAACAAACACTACTCCTTGCTACGCATAAACATCAACACCCAAGTAAACACATCCGACAACTTATGGGACGACATCATCAACGAACTTTACGATACTTTGAGCCGAAAAATGGTGCCCATCGAGGTTGTTCAAAGCAGATACCGTGCCTGCAACCTGCACACATCCGTGGACTACGCAAAAACTGCCAACCTCATTGACGAATTCGAGCAGGAAAATAAAGGGGTAATGATCCTAGGCGATTTTGCCATGGAGTTCCCGCACAACGCTATGATGAAGAAGATTGCCCAGAAGATTCTTCGCCTCCACTACAGCTGAGTAACGGTGCATGGTGCATGGTGCACGGCGGTGCGTTGCGTGGCGTGGTAGTGCACGGCGTTGCGTTACGTGGTGCACGGCGGTGCGTGGTGCGTGGTGTTGCGGTGCGTGGTGGTGCGGTGCGTGGCGTGGTGCACGGCGTTGCGGTGCGTGGTGGTGAGGTGCGTGGTGGTGCGTTGCGTGGTGCACGGCGTTGCGTTGCGTGGTGGTGCGTGGTGCATGGCGAAACAAATATTTCTAATTGCTTCTTCAATATTTTTGTGGTATACTCACCACATATTGCATAATCTGCTTGATGCAGACAATGTAATGCTTTACCTTGCCGAAGTGGTGGAATTGGTAGACACGCTGGACTCAAAATCCAGTGGTAGCAATACCGTGGGGGTTCGATTCCCCCCTTCGGTATCCATCTTTTAAAATCTAGCTCAAGGGTTGAAACTCTCCCCTTGGGCTATTTTTTTGCCCTGTTTCCCCAAAAAATACCTTCACAAAAAATACCTTGCACAACTCCTTACCTTTTATGAACCAAACACACATTCAAAACTCTTACTACTAACCGTTATTTATTTACTAATTAAGCACTCCCACAACAAAGCATCATTGGAGGTAAGTAATATGATCGGAACAGACTCTCCCCAACACAACCAGAACACGACCATATCTTCAAGTTTAAACAATAAATCAAAAAATACAACTTCAGCCTCCTTGTTAATGCTATCAATGCTATGGGCACTAACAACAGCGTTGCTTGCCTTAGGTACAACGGTGGCATATGGCGAAGACTCCACCAACAACGACGGTGGCGGTGGTGTGGTGCCCCTCATAGGTGCCGAAATTTCATCGCAAAAAACTAGTGCTGTCGAATCCAACATTTTTCAGGTTACACCAGGTATCATCTTCCAAACGAACGACCTTACCGGTGTTGGCTTGCTTACCCTTGCATACTCCGCGAACAGCCTCAATGTTACATCCATCCCTGCTTTGGCGGGCATCGAGATTGCTGACACCACCGAGTATCAGTTTGAGGGGCACCTCTACTACCCACGCTACACCTTTACCGCCATAGCACAGGGCACAAGTTTCGACAACAAAGTATCCACCGAAAGCTACCTCGACGCCGCGTACATCGACTTTTCACGCGTGTACCAACCGTACGAACATGTTGCATTCAACCTCGGTGCTGGCGTCCTCTACACACGGGAAGGTCCCATCCTCATACCGTTCCCCGTTATATCCGCAAACATCACAACAGAGCGACTTGAAGCCAACATCGGACTGCCTACAACATCCGTCATCTACACCCTTGACCCTGAAAAACAGTACCTCAGCCTAGAAGTAGCAACACTAGGTGCAGGGGGCACAGCAGCAGTCTCATGGGACTACCTGCCAACACCAGACACCGACCTAACACTTAGTTATGTGCTGGACGACCGTGGCGAAGCGTATGGCTTCCTAAACAACAACACCGAAATAGATCGCACAACGCACAGTGTCGCCTCAAAAATACAGTACAAATACTTCTACGCCGAATCAGCCTTCCACTTCATATCAAAACTACACTCATACGACCTAGAAAAAGGAGAAAAAACAAACCTAGTAAACTACAGGGAAAAACCGTACGCCGCATTTACAATAGGTGCAATATCCTACACACAGTAAGCGGTGGACGACGGTGGCGGTGGACGGTGGTGAACGATAGTGAACGACGACGGTGAGCGGTGGACGACGATGAACCACGGACGACAGCGAACCACGGTGGACGGTGGACGACGATGGTGAGCGGTGGATGACGATGGTGGACGGTGGACGATGGTTCACCACGGTGAACCACGGACGACAGCGAACCACGAACCTAAGAAGACAGTACCCCAGCACCAGAAAGAACACTCCTACCACCACTCGTCGACTGAACATTTATCTGAGTATCGATCCGCTCCTTCAATGCACCAACATGGGAGATAACACCGATGAGCTTGCCAGTACCGCCACCATCCGACACCGACAAACGCGTCAACGCCTCCAGTGCAACCTCCAACGCGTTTTCATCCAAGGTGCCGAAACCCTCATCCAAAAACAACGAATCGATACGCACTTTATTGCTCGACATCTTCGACAACCCCAAAGCAAGTGCCAAACTGACAATAAACGACTCACCGCCGGACAGGTTCCTAACTGTTCGAACCTCACCCCCTTGGTAATCATCAATAATATTGAGGGTCAAGGGGAGTGCCTCATCCCTAGCCAAAAGGTATCTGTCGGTCATCTCTGACAACTGCTTATTGGCATGACCAACAACAACCTCGAACGTAATCCCCTGTGCAAAATCGCGAAACTTGGTGCCATCATTGGAACCGATAAGCCCGTGAAGAGTATCCCAACGACTCACAACCTGCTTCTGACGACTAATCAACACCAACTTACCCTCCACACGAGCCTTAGCCTCGCGATCCATCCGAAGACGATGCTCATACTCTGCAACATACTTTGCAATCTCATCAATATCATCGACTAAAGCACCAAGAGCCTCCTCAAGAATAGTGATAGTCCCAACATTATACAACACACTGCTCGCTGTGTCCGCTGTGCCCGCTGTGCTCATAGTAGACGCAGAGGCAGAGGCAATAACAGCAACGGCAACAGGGGGCATGGGGCTGATATGCTCAGCTCGAAGCTGCTCACGACGATCATTCTCCATGGTTGCAAGGCGTGTGGTTCGTTCTTGGAGAAGACGCCCCGCAGCTGAAAGGGTTTCACGCTCCTGAACACTCAAACGTGCCGCAATGAAGTCGTCCATGCTGGTGAATAGTTGGCTACTGTGGATTTCCGTTTCGAATTCCTCGAAGGTGCGTTCGAAATCGGTTTCCCCATTACGGATACGCTCCTTGAGGTCGTTAATCCTTGTCAGGGCTGTGGATAGGTTTTTGTCGTCAAGAATGCTTGCCTCTAAGAGGGCGAACCCCCTGCTTTCGGCACTGCTCAGGGAATTCGCTAACCACAACTCAACGTCGTCGGCGGATGTTCCCGTGTTTTGCCCTATGTTTATTGGTGCGAATACTGTGTTTCGTTCCTGTTGGAGGTTGCTGTGCGTCCCCTGCTCCACGTTTAATTCGTCCATCTTGGTGCCTAGGTTGAGCTCATGGTTTTGCACAGTTTCCTGCAGATTGGCTAGCTCCACGCCCATGGTAACTAGGTTATTTGTGTGGTTGTCCCTGCTAGTTTGAGCGTCCATGTAGCTTTGGCGTCTGCTATCCAGCGTGTTGATGATGGTTGTTGCGTCCATGTCCGTGTCCATATTTATGGTTATGGTCATGTTTGTGTTTATGTTTATGGCTTTTAGTTCTTTGATTATCTTGTTTTGATCTTTTTCATATTTTTCGGTTAATATTTGTAGTTCTTTGATTATGTTGTCGAGGTTGTTTTGCGTATTTTTTTTATCTCCGTGTAAGGCGAGGTTTCCATGTTCGATTTTGTCAAGGTTTTCGTGGGCATCTGTTATGCGTTCTTTGTGTACGTCCTTGGTCTCTTGCAGAGCCTCTCCTTGGTGGATGATTGTGTTGATGGTGTTGATTTGTGTTTGTATTTGGTTTACTTCGGGCACATTCCCTTTGGCGAAGGGGTGCTCTAGGGCACCGCATAGTGGGCATTCCACGCCATCTTTGAGTTTTGCACGGAAATCTTTGAGCTCAGCAATTTCCAGCCTGAGCGTAAGCTCGGTCATTAGTGCGTCTTTGTTTTCGCGGTATTCACGTAGTGTTTTGCCGTCCAGCATTTTGTTGAGGTTGCTTTCGGTTTCTTTTAGCCTTTCGTCAGCTTTACGCACTTCAGTTTTGGCTTTTTCCAGTTCGTTGTTTTTTTCGGTTATGTTTGTGTTGATTTTGTTTAGTGCTTGTTCGGTTCTGTCTTTGTTGTTGTTTTTGTTACGTATTTCGGTTTTGAGGTATCTGAGGTTTTCGAGGTTCCCTTTCATTGCAGAGAAGTTTTCAATTAGCCAGCCGTCGCTTTGGTGTGTGTTTAAGTAGTCTTGGTGTTTTTTTAGGTTTTGTTTGGTTTGTTTTATTTCGTTATTTTTTTGTTCTATTTTTCTTTTGTTTTCGTTTATTTGTTGTTCTAGGTTTTGTCGTATTTTTTCAATCCCTTCGATAATCTTTTTTTGTGCAATGATGTTTTGGTCGAGGGTTCTTGCTTTTTTCACTAGTGGCATTGTTTTTTCTAGTGTTTCCTTTGCTTTCAGAGTATCTTGTTGCCCTTGTTTTAGTAGTTTGTTGCTAGTTTCGGCGTTGGTTGTGAGTGTTGGCAGGTGTAGTTGTAGTTTGTTGAGTTCCTCTTTGGAGGAGTCCAGTTCTTTTTTTGCTGTTTGTATTTTGCCGTAATCTTCGTCTAGTTCTGCGGCTTTCAGTGCTTTTTCAAGTTGTTGTTGTTGTGGTATGAAGTTATTTTTGTCTTGTTCTAGTTTTTCCCATTCTTTTTTGTACCCTTGTAGTTCTTTTTCTAGTTTGGCGATGTTTTCTAGTCGTCGTTTTGCTTCATCCAGCTCATTTTTTTCTGCTAGTATGGCTTTATTTTTTATTGTGGCTTCTTTAATTTTGTTGATAATGTCTTTTTTTTCATTTTCGTCCAGAATTTTGTCTTTTTGTATCTCTTTTTCTAGGTATTCCAGTTTATCTTTTTCATTTTTGCGACGTTCGTGGACAGCCAGTGAGATTTTGCTGTAGTTTTCTGTGCCAGTAATCTGCTCTAGAATTTTGGATTTTTCTTTGTCTTCTGCTTTTAGGAATGTGTCGAACCCTCCTTGTGCAAGTAGTACGGATCGGGTAAATCGTTTAAAGTCCATCCCAGTTTTTTCGATAATAACTTTCGCCACTTTATTTTTCTGATGTTCGATAATTTTGCCTGTTTTTCCACAGCTAATCTCTTGTTTGGCGTTTTGTAGTTTTCCGTTCGCTCTTTTCCCAGCACGGTGTTGGCTCCAGTGGCATCGGTAGAATTTGCCTTGTGTTTCAAACACTACTTCGGCGAAACATTCGGCTGTATTGCGAGACATGATGTCGTTTGAGGATGTAACCCTGCCTAGTCGTGGTGTTGTTCCGTAAAGTGCTAGGCATATTGCATCTAGGATGGTTGATTTCCCTGCACCCGTTGTGCCTGTGATGGCAAATATTGTACTAGCGGTGTACTCCTCTGCCGTGAAGTCGATACTCCACTCGCCGTAGAGGGAATTGAGGTTTTGGAATCTAAGATTCAGGATTTTCATAACCCACACCTCCACCAGCTTGCACAGTGCCCACAGTGCCCACAGTGCCCACAATTCGCATAATTCGCACAGTTATTATTCCGCATTAACATCTTCCTCTTCCAAGCCCCTTACTATTTCGTCGAACATATCTAGCAATTCATCCCGATGCCCCTTGTGCAAAAGCTCTCCCACTAAGGCTTCATGGGCATCCAGACGCATCGCAAACACTTCATAAGTACTCAGGCTATCCAAAACAGGGGGTTCAACGTTTGTGGTTCGAGCGTGCACAGCTCTCATCAGTGCCCTGTTTTTGATACGCCGCAACTCCATGGCAGACCCCTGCAACGCCTCCAAAACAACACTCTGCAAAACACTGCTGTGGGGGGGGATAGTGTCCGAACCGGAATACTCAACCTCGAGCCAAGCACGACTACCAGACTCTTTCAGCTGACCGATACGGTTACAAATAAACTCAACACTACCAGTTATGCACTCCAAAGGCTGAAAACACGGTATGGGCAACTCGCGAATAAGGGGCTCTGAAGACGACGAACCAAACTCCACAACAACAATACTCTTCGTTTGCTTAGCCTCACCAAACCCCATGGGCAAAGGGGAACCGCTGTAACGAATGTGCTCCATACCACCAACCGATTGCGGTGCATGAAGGTGCCCAAGGGCAAGGTAATCCATGGACGTGGGGAAATCTGTGGCACTAATCTGTGCCAAACCTCCAACAACCTGCGAGCTAATGTAGAGATCGCGAACACCATCCCCTTCAGTCGTCCGACCACCAGCAGCAAACAGATGACCCATACCAATGATGGGAATGGCAACTGTGCCCGACAAACTCTCCAACTCGGAACGCAACTGCTCAGCCGAACGACAAACATCGTGGTAATGACGCTTGATGCCCGAAACCACCTTCATCGCCTTGCTCTCAACACTCTCCGAATCCTCAACCGTGCGAATATCCCTATCGCGTAAGTACGGCACGGCACATACGATGCCTTCAGGCACACCAGCAGCGTTACGCAAGACGATGACTTCATCCGACAGGTTAGCACTGCCGACAACATGAATGTTCAGACCGCGAAGGAGCGTTTTCGGTGCGTTGAGGAAGGTGGGGGAGTCGTGGTTGCCACCAGTAATGATAACGTGGCGGCAGGTGTGGGCGTCGTGGGCTGTGTGGGCTGTGTGGGCGTTGTGGGCGTTGTGGGCTGTGTGGGCGTTGTGGGCGTTGTGAGCGGTGTGAGCGTCGTGGGCGTCGTGGGCGTCGTGGGCGTTGTGGGCAATACGCTTCAAGAAGCGATAATACAGCTCCTGCGAACGGTTACTCGGCGTGCTCGTGTCGAATATATCGCCGGCGACAAGCAGTACGTCGATTTTTTCGGTGTCAATCGTTGTTGCCAGCCATTGCAGGAACTGTTCAAACTCGTCGTAACGTTGCCGTCCGTAAAGTGTTCGTCCTATGTGCCAGTCTGAAGTGTGCAATACCCGCATAATCCCCTCTATTTGTGGGATGGTTTTTTCCCTACCCTTTTTTGTGGTTGTTGATACGGTTTTTCATTATGTTGATTGTGTTCCTTCGGTGAGTTGTTTTTGGTGGGATGGATGGAGGTGGCGGGAATTGAACCCGCGTCCAAACTACTAATGCAAAAAGACGCTACATGCTTAGCCTGTGTTTAAATACCCACCACTGTTCCCCACAGGCAGGGCAGTAATGGGTTGGCTCTAAAAATCTCGCTCACAAGACTAGTGCCCAATATTGTGAGCCAGCCCGATAAATTGACACT
>CAMZNJ010000047.1 GCA_947313825.1 uncultured Deferribacteraceae bacterium
GCGTATATTTTCGGATCTCTTTGCACTTGAGTGGGTTGCCCCTGCAACGATGGAGCCCTCCCCAGGCATATTGAGTGGGAAGGAGCGTATTTTCACCGCGTAAAGGTTGTCTTTTTTGCGATCGGGTATGGGGAACCACAGCGTACTGTTGCCCACCGTTTTTTCGTGGGTTGGTTCTTGGTCTGTAATCTCGAATACGGAGCAGGAGGCGAACGTGCGAACACCCAGATCGACGCTCAAGATATTGTCGCCAACAGCCAGAGCCTTGGTGATATTTTCGTTACCTATGCCATGGTTGCGGACAATCTCTTTTTGAATACCATTATCCATTATTGGCTCAACGTCAATGGTCATGCTGATGAATGCAGGTCCCCCCCTCGCTTTGTCGGGGGAAGGTGTTTTGTCGTTGGCGAGGGTATCGTTGGCAAGGGTATCGTCGTTGGCACGGTTGTGAGCACGAATGCGTGCCATCTCCATGCGTTCGAGTAGGTTCCGATCGTACACTATTTTGCCGCCACCGAGTTCGCCAGTGAACTGTTTGTAGTTCGAGTTAAATTCGATCTTAACCTTCTTGCTTGAAGTATCAATACTGAAGCCGTCGAAGTGGGCTGTTCGTATGGCGTGAATTTTGGGGTAGATGTTGCCAACGGTGGGAATATCGTCTTTTTTGGATTTTTTCTGTTTGGGAGGTTTGCCCATGTTGCCGAGGGATATTTCGTACATCCGTCGACCCTTGAGGTTCCCGTGGAATCCGTATGTGTCGTAGTTGCTCCCACTGCTTTCGTATCGCGACCACTGTGGGTTGAAGATATGGTTCGGCGGTGTGTAGAGTGCGAAATCTCGGGTACGACGTTTTTCGAGTTTCCACATCCCTGTGGTTGCGACTAGCACAAATAACGGTACTTGGTTCTGATCTTCAGGACACGCCAAGGAGTTGGTATCTTTGTTGATGCTCCTCCACAGGAATGTTTTCGGTTTTTCGGCGTCCTTGACGTCGTCCATGAAAATATCTTGTTGCCAGAGGTATTCGTTCCCTACCCGAGCAATGAACTGAAAGAATGGGAAGTCGCCGAAGTTTTTGTTTTTTTGTTGTACAAGTTTGATTGCGGATTCCCGTTTGTTTTCGAGAACATCATTGCTCCACGGTTGGTTGTCGTTGTTGGCTTTGACCCTGCCAATTTCTACTCCGTAAAGCCCTTCAACCACGAGTTGCCACTGTTTGATTGTGCCTGTGTTCATGATGAAGTTTTCTTT
>CAMZNJ010000048.1 GCA_947313825.1 uncultured Deferribacteraceae bacterium
TTGTTATCGTTGTTATCGTTGTCATCTTCTTTGTTTAGTGCTTGTGTAATTAGTTGGGAGGTCATGTTCAAGATAGGAACAATGGCGGCATAATCCATACGTTTGGGACCAACAACCCCGACAAATCCGAGATTTTTGCCATGGCCATCCCCGCCGTACCCTTTGATAATTACGCCGTACTCCTTCAGAAACTCCACAACTTCAGCCTCAGGTTCCAACCCTTTGATAACTTCGTTGCCGATGAATATTTGCACACCATCGCTGTGAATGCACTGATCAATAATATGCTTTGTGATGTACTTTTGTGCGATGGATGTGAAGAACGCGGTGAGTTTTTCAGGGTTGTTGAATTCCGGTTGGGAGAACATGTTTTCCCGTCCTGAAATAATTAATTCGCCACTACTATCCCCATCGCCGTCGATATAAATATTGCTACTTGAGAGCCCCTGCTGTACTAGTTGCAGTGCCTCCCCCAGCTCGTGGAGCACCCCTTCCCCTTTGATTATTTCCGCCTCTAGTGAGTCGCGTATCTCCAAAAGAGTTCTGTTCGCAAAGTTTTCGTTAAGGAACCCCGCCACGTCATCTAAAAGGCTCATTTTTATCCGTTTGTCCATGTTGAAGATGGTATTGTGGATGTAGCCAGACTTTGTAACAATTACTGCCAAAACCGTGCTCCCCTGCACCGGCAAAAACTTGATGCTCTGCAGTGCCATCTCTTGGAGCTTCGGTGCAGCAACAAAACATGTGGCATGTGTTAGGTTTGCCATCTGCTTAGTTGCGTGCTCCAGCAGTGTGTTCACCGACTTGTCCTCCAGATTGAGCAACGATTCCAGCACCGCAATGGCGGAACCAACACTCTCTGAGGTCAGGCTGATGCAGTTGTCAACATAGTAGCGGAACCCTTCGTCAGTGGGGAGTCTGCCAGCCGAAATATGTGGCGACGATATGTAGCACATCTCCTCCAAGTCGCTCATAATGTTGCGAATGGTTGCGGGGCTAAGTCCCATCGCCTTGGAGATGAACCTGCTACCCACGGGCTCGCTACTGCTGAGGTGCTCCTCAACAACCATCTTCAACACTAAGTCTTGCCTCTCTGTTAGCTTACCCATGGTTGAATCCATACTCCTGCATATTTATGGAGCTGTGCTCCTGCCGTGTGCGTGTGCTCGTGTTGCAGAGGCGTTGCCCCGCCGTGTGTGCTCGCGTGTGCTCGTGTTGCCAAGGCAACCTGCTGCCGCTAAGGCAACGCGTTTTACTAGCACTCGACTTTTATGAGTGCTAACATAACGCGTTGGTTCACTTTTGTCAAGTTATTTTTTCATTCAGTGCACAGTTAACCACACCGCACACCTCTTGCACTCTGCCACTTAACCCCCGTTAATCCACTTCTTCGAGCTAACCCCTCCCCCTCAGCAAAAATAAATATTGACGGCAACAATTAATATAATTAGTGTGTTTTAAGTTGTAAGATGTGGTATTATTTTTGTTGTACATCTTTTTATACACAAACAAGCTACATATATTTTTTCACCTCGGAGGCAGATCCCATGTTCCCTGTTCTGTTTAGTATTGGACCACTGGATATTCGCACTTATTCGCTCATGTACATTATTGCCATTATGTTGGCAATTGTTGTAATCCCTCGTCGCCTTGCCAAGCTTGGTTATTCCCGTGGTATGATTGAAAACGCGATTATGGTTACATTTTTTTCTGCCATTGCCGGTGCACGTCTTTATTACGTTGTGTTTTCGTGGGGTAGTTACGCGGCGAACCCCCTTTCTGCCTTTGCTATTTGGCAGGGTGGTCTAGCTATCCATGGAGGTATTCTTGGCGGTGTTGTGGGGTTATATTTTTACGCCAAGAGGGTGGGGCTTCCGTTTTTTGTTGCGAGCGATGTTGCCGTGCCCTTGCTTATTTTCGGTCAAACCATCGGACGAATTGGTAACTTTGCTAATGGCGAGGCGGGGGGCGTGCCGACTTATACCCCTTTGAGTGTGATTTTCAGTTGGCAGAACCATTTCCCTGAGTTTTGGGCATCAGCTTTGCAGACGTATTCGGGTATTGCACAGCAATCGGGTGTGCCCGTGGAGCAGGTTATCGGTAGTGGTGTTGCTCGTGCTGGCGAGCTTTCTGTGATGTTCCAAGGACAGCTCTACGCCCTTAAGGAGTACGTAACATGGGGCATTTCGTTCCCCCCAGGGACAGCGATTTACAGCGAATTTAATGCTCTCCCCGTGCACCCCACGTTCTTTTACGAGATGATTTTGAGCGTCATTACTTTAGTGATTGTACTGTATTTTTGGCGTAAGAATATGCACATGGGCTCAGGGCTCATTACTGCCGTTTACGGCATTGCTTACGGCTTAAACCGCGGATTTATTACGTTTTTCCGCTCAGATGATTTAATGATTGGGTTTATTCGTGCTCCCCACTTGGCGTCGTTGGTGATGATAGTTGCGGGTGTGTTTATTCTTGCGTACTACACGCGTGGTTACTACAAGGGGGGATAGGTGGTTACGTACGTGCGTGCATGGTGGTTACGTGCGTGCATGCATGATGGTTACGTGCGTGCGTGCATGATGGTTACGTACGTGCGTGCATGGAAATTGGGAAATTGATGATATGACATAAAAATGGGCAGAGAACCGAAGCGGAAGTTAAATTGGTAATGGTAATGGTAAACAAACCCTAAACCATAAAATATAATCCGCAAAAATTCTCTGCCCATCAATAAGAATGCCGAAGAGGGGACTTGAACCCCTACGGGAGATTAATCCCACTGGATCCTTAGTCCAGCTCGTCTACCAGTTCCGACACTTCGGCTACCAGCTAACATTATACGCACAAACAAATCTACTTGTCAAGAAATTATCCAACGGGTAACAAAGAAAATTTACACCGACGTGCATGAAATACACAACAGCACAACAGCACAACGCCACAGCACCGTGCTAAGGACTAACAACAAGCCCCTCTTTCAACCCGCAAGGGGAGTACACCACCTGACTTATGCCCAAGTGTTTCACAATGTTTAACAGTAAGATACAGCCTGCAAGAGCTGTGTCTTGTTTGCCAGGGGCAAGCCCCGGTATTTTTGTACGCTTGCTGTACTGTGTACGCAGTATTTTCTGAAAAATACCTTCAATATCCGATACCTCAAGGTGTGTTGCTTGGTGGTGGTTGTGCGTTCCCCGTTTGTATATGGATGTAATGGTGGCGATGGTGCCCGCTGTTACCACAAGGTTGTGCGGTTTGTTGGAAAACATTTCGCTAGCATACAGGCTACTAAGCTCCTGCTCGATATATTGTTGCACCTTGTCCAAGGGGAAGGTTTTGTAGTGTTCATGCATGTTGAAAATATTGGACAGCTGTACCGAACCGATGTGTCGACTGGTGGTTTCCTTGAAGTGGTTGCCAACTGTGGACGTAAACTCTGTGGATCCGCCACCGATGTCCACAATAATATTTTTTATGCCTGATGCAAACATTTCGGGAATGAACGAAATTATGCCGTTAGCGGTGTATAAAGCTTCGTCTTCAGGGGAGATGACGTCTATTTTTATACCTGTTTCGGTGTAAACAAGGTCGATGAAGCTGTTGGCGTCGTGGGCATTGCGTAGTGCTGCCGTTGCCACAGTGCGGGTATTTTCCAGTTTGCAGTTGTGGTATTGCAGTAGCTCAGCAATGGTTCGGAACGCCTCAAGGGATTTATCCACAGACCTTTTCGACAGTCGCCCTGTTTTGTTGAGCCCAGCACCAAGCTTGGTTACGTAGGTGGCAAAGTAGATTTGCTCTACAATTGTGCTTACGTTGTTGACGTTGCTAACGCCGGAGATGAGTAGTTTGATGCTGCTGGAGCCAACATCGATGGCACCGCGAATGGTCATGTTGCTGTGCGTATTGGCGTGCGTATTGCTGTGCGTATTGGCGTGCGTGTTGGCGTGCGTGGTGGCGTGCGCGTTGGCGTGCGTGTTGGCGTGCGTGTTGGCATGCGTGTTGGCGTGCGTATTGGCGTGCGTATTGGCGTGCGTATTGCTGTGCGTATTGGCGTGCGTGTTGCTGTGCGTGTTGGCGTGCGTGTTGCTGTGTTTAGCAAGGTTCCCCTTTTTTACCATTATCGATCTTGCCCCCTGCTGCCTTGGTTCTGCCTTGGTTCTGCCTTGGTTCTGCCTTGGTTCTGCCTTGGTTCTGCCTTGGTTCTGCCTTGGTTCTGCCTTGGTTCTGCCTTGGTTCTGCCTTGGTTCTGCCTTGGTTCTG
>CAMZNJ010000049.1 GCA_947313825.1 uncultured Deferribacteraceae bacterium
CCCCCCCCCCCCCGCCCCCCCCCCCCCCCCCCCCGCCCCCCCCTCCACCCACCTGCACCCACCTCCACACCCCTGCACACACCTGCACACACCTGCACACACCTGCACACACCTGCACACACCTGCACCCACCTGCAACCACCTGCAACCACCTGCAACCACCTGCAACCACCTGCACACACCTGCACAACAACTGTTGATACTTTCTATTGACTTTGTGGCACGATAATGCTACCATCAATAAAAGGTGCAATGTTTTATTTTTTCGACATGTGCCCCCTTTTCGGTTGGTATTTCCATGGCACTTTTAAGCTTGCTGGCTTTTGTGTGCTGATTCATACCGTTTGTATGAAATTGAGGGATGCTTTATATTAGTCGGTTTGTGGATGTTGCAATGTGTTGCAAACACTCTGGAGATTGGTGAGCAACACGACAGCACGACAGCACGACAGCACGACAGCACGACAACACGACAGCACAGCAACACGACAGCACGACAGCACGACAGCACGACAGCACGACAGCACGACAGCACGACAGCACGACAGCACGGCAACACGGCAACACGGCAACACGGCAACACGGCAACACGACAGCACGACAGCACAGCAACACGACAGCACGACAGCACGACAACACGGCAACACGGCAACACGGAGGAGAAAGGGATGGCAAAGTTAGTAGTACAGAATAGTTCAGACAAATCGGTGGAATGGGGGGGAGATGCGGGCGGTGCGAGGCATTATTTGGCTTTCGATATTGGTGGCACCCATGTGAAGTACGCCTTACTGACTCTAGCAAAGGATGGGGTTGTGCATATCTCGGATGACTGGAGAGGTTCGTTCGACACACCTAGGAGGCGGAGTAGGCAAGCAGAGTTGCAAGCAGGAGTGTCGCAGTCAGAGTCGTTGCAAGCAGGGGCGCAGTCAGGGTCGTTGCAAGCAGAGTCGTTGCAAGCAGAGTCGTTGCAAGCAGAATTGTCGCAGTCGGGATTGTCGCAGTCAGAGTCGTTGCAAGCAGGCTCGTTGCAAGCAGGCTCGTTGCAAGCAGGCTCTCAGTCGGGAGTGTCGCAAGCAGAATTGTCGCAGGCAGAACTATTGCAGGCAGAGCTAATCGGCAAGATGGTGGATATTGTGAAATCTGTTGAGGGTGGTGCTGGGGTACGAATTTCGGGAATCCCTGTGAGTGCCCCTGGTATTATTGATTCGGCGGAGTGTGTTTTCCTGACTTCTGGGGCAGTAACGTGCTTGACAGGAGCTAATTTGTGCAATGTGCTGGGTGGGAAGTTGTTGGAGGAGTTGGGTCGCTCAATCCCCATATCCTTGGAGAACGATGCCAACTGTGCCATTTTGAGCGAGGTTTGGGCTGGCAATTTGAAGGACACCGAGTTGACGCTATTCGTTACCCTTGGGACGGGTATCGGCGGTGCCATTGTGTACGGCAACACCCTCCATCGCGGTAAGAACTTTTATGGCGGGGAGTTCCATGACCTCCATGTTCCCCTCGGCGAGTCGGGGAGTTACAACTTTGCTGAGCCGTACGGATGGGGTTTCCACGCTTCAACGATTGCACTGGTGGAGAAAGCACGTTTGAAGTTATCGGATGTTTTGGGCAGAGGTTTTCGCGACGAAGACTCGCAGGGCTTGAGTGGTAAGAGTATTTTTGCCATGCTTGATGCGTACGATGTGCTGGACTCGTTCGATGGCAACCTTAGTGATAGCGATTTTCGTGCTTACGTATCTGGTCGAGCTATTGCGTCGGTTGTGGATAGGTGGTATGTGGATCTTGCTAAGGGTTTAATCTTCTTGCAGGAGCAGTTTGATCCCCATAGGATTGTTATCGGCGGTGGTGTTGTCAGTAGGGAGCGGTTTTTGTTGGAGGTGCGTACAGCTGTGCGTGGGGAGGAGCCTGAGAAGTGGCAAACGCCTGAGGTAGGCATTGCCACGTATGGGAGTGATGCACAGTTGCTGGGTGCGTTGTACCATTTTTTGGCGAAGAGGTGATACGGCAGTTTGCACCGCAACCACGCAACCACGTACCACGCAACAACGCAACCACGTAACGCACAGCACCGTAACCGCACACCTAGAAACGGAATGTGGCAATGAGTGTGTACTTATCCCCCGCAACATCGGGCACAAACGACACGGTGGGACGTAGAGCATTATTGTTCCTGTTCCGTGTCCTTAGGTTGGCGTTGGCGTCGAAGTGATAGTTGTACATGGCATAACCGATGGCACTGCCGAGGAGAGCACCAGCAACAACGTCGGTGAAGTAGTGCTTCCCGCCACCGATACGCGTAACGCCAACAAACCCTGCAAACAGATACGGGGCACCGGCGTAGGCATACCGTAGGGGCGAGTCTTGGTGTGTGCGATAAAGGTCGGTGGCGAGCCACGAAGCAACCATGAACGATTGTGCACTGTGCCCACTAGGGAAAGAGAGGCGGTTGCCACCTTCAGGACGCTGTCGACCGAATGTGTACTTGCCGATGGTGGTAATGCCGTGCATCAGAAGGAGGGACTCTGTGTACACGTACGACTTAGCAAGGGCATCCGTAGGACGAGCACCTAAGTAGTACAGGTAGGGCACGAGGAGCATCCCCTGTGCACCTTTGTCGCCGAGGGAGTAAACGGTTGGCGATACGGTGAACGTAATGCGTTCGTCTATCCGTGGGGAGAATGTTGTGTGAAACAACGGCTCTGGGCGAGCAATAACGAGAGCGGTGCCAGCAATTCCAAGGGTGAGGGCGGTGTACTGTAGGGGAGCAGGGGACACCGACCATACGGGGGGCTGGCTCGGTTGGCTCAGTTGGCTCGTTTGGCTCAGTTGGCTCGGCTGGCTCGGCTCAGAGGCAAAGGCGGTTGTTGCTAGGGTGAGCGTTAGTCCAAGTGCTAGTGTGAGCCGTGTGAGCCGTGTGGTGTGCAACATGTATTATGGTGCTCCTGTTGTTTATGGACTGTGCTTTGTTAGTTAGTGTGCCCGCTTAGATGGAGTCAATGTCCACGTTGAAGTCTTCGTCTTGCAGGTGTGTTACCTCTACTGCCACTTGGTAGTTTGTGGATTTTTTGGAGAAGAAGTCGTGTTGGGTTGTTTCCGTTGACAGCCCATTGAGGACGATGGGGTTCATTTCCACGTTGGTGTACATCTCTTTTCGACCCATGTTTTGCAGTGCTTTGTTGGCGTTGTATTTGAGGAATTCGCTCACTTCGTATTCCAGTCCTATGGGTTTGTAGATTTCGTTTGTGTAGATGATTTCGTTGTCCATGAGTTGCATTAGCAGGTTGTGTGTTTTGGTATCGGCGAGTTCTTTGTTGTCGGGGGTAAGTTTTGCGTACTGTTCTTGTGCTAGCAGTCCGACGAATAGTCCGTGTACGTTTTCGTCTTGCAGTATTTTTTTGATGATGTCGCCACTTGCCACCATTTCGCCGTGTCCAGCGAGGTAGAGTGGTAGGAAGAAGCCGCTGTAGAAGAGGAACGATTCCAGCAGGATGGACGCCACCATTGCCATGTAGATGTCGAGGTCGGTAACATTTTTTTTGTCAAGGGCACGGTAGTAGGAGTCGATGACGCTACTTTTGTATTGCAGTTGCGGGTTTTGCTCTATCCATGCGAACACTTCGTCGATGGTGTCCATGGTTGCGACGGTGGTGAATATGGTTGAGTACGATTTGGCGTGTATCCCCTCCATCATGGACATAAACGCTAGCACAGTTTTGTTTTGCAGTAAATCAACATGGTCGATGAGTTTTGGCATTCCGGTGGTGCTTTGCAGTGTGTCCAGCAGTGTGAGTCCTCCGAGGACATAGTTGTACGCTTCACGCATCTCTGGTGAGAGGTTTTTGTAGGACTGAATATCGTTGGAGGGTATGTATTCGGTATCTATCCAGAACTGTTTGAGGTTTTGTTCCCAAAAGATGAGTGCGTAATCGTTTTCGGGTGTATTCCAGTTAACAGCGGAGTAGACTTTGCTTGTTGTTGCCATGGTAGTTCTCCATATTTCTATGCTTCACGTATGTTTATGTTTTGCATGTTGCATGTTGCATGTTGCATGTTTCTAGTTATGCTTCACAGCCGATGCAGTCGTCAATTTGCGACTTTTTGGTTCGAGTGTAGTAAAGGGATTTGAGACCTAGTTTGTGTGCAACGATGAAGTATTTTGCGATGCTACGAGTATCGGTTTCGCCTTTGATGTGCAGTATTGTTGATATGCCTTGGTCGACGTGTTGTTGTATGACGGACATGAGTTTCATGACTTTGTTTTGATCCATGTCGTAGGCGGATTTGTAGTAGAAGAATGTTGAGTCGTCGAGGAAGGGCATGGGGTAGTATGTTTGGCTGTTGCCGTACTCTCGTGTTTCGATAACGCTTGTGATGGGCATGACTGATGCTGTTGCGTTCATGACGTAGGATGTTGATTGGTTTGGTGCGATGGTGAGTCGGTATGCGTGGTAGAGTCCGTGTTGTTTCACCTGTTGTGCCAGTGTTTCCCAGTCGTTTCGTGTTGGTATGTTCATCCCTTGGAAGAGTTTGGCAACGTTGTCGTATTCGGGTTCGATGTTGTGTTGAGTGTATTTGAGGAAGTATTTCCCCGAGGCGTAGTCCGATTTGTGGAAGTCTTTGAACGACTTGCCAAACGACTTTGCCACCGCCATGGAGGCTTTGATGGAGTAGTAGTTCATCATCATGAAGAATACGTTGGCGAAGTCCCGTGCTTGGTCGCTTTCGTACATGATGTGGTTTTTGGCTAAGTAGCCGTGTAGGTTCATGGCACCGAGTCCGATGCTGTGCAGTTCTTCGTTTGCTTTTTGTATGGAAGGTGCGTGTTCAATGTTGGTCATGTTTGTAACGGCGGTGAGCATGATTGTGGCAACGGACACGGCGTTTTCCAGTGATTTGTTGTCCATGACGGTGGCGATGTTGAGTGAGCCGAGGTTGCATGAGATGCCCCGCTTTATTTTGATGGGGTCGCCGTATTGAATATGGCTAACTTCAGATAGTTGCATGATTTCTGTGCAGAGGTTGGAGAATTTAATTTTGCCGATGCCTGCCAGTGGGTGCTGAGCGTTGGCGTTGTCGATGAAGATCATGTACGGGTATCCGCTCTCTTTTTGAGTTTGGGCGATTTTCACCAGCAGTTGACGCCCTTGAATAGTACGTTTTTTCACCTTAGGGTTGGCGGCAAGAGTGTCGTACATTTCGTCCATGTTCATTTCGTCGAGGTAGATGCCGTACTCTTTGAAGACGGTGTAGGGGGAGAAGATGAGCAGATCGTTGCCAGAGGCACACAGCTCCATAAACTTGGACGGAACAACAACGCCTAAGGAGAGGGTTTTGATGCGAATGGCTTCATCGGCATTCACCTTTTTGGAGTCCAAAAACTCTTCAATATCCCAGTGGAAAATGTTGAGGTATGCAGCCCCAGCACCGGGGCGTTGACCAAGCTGATTGGCGTACGAAAACACATTCTCAAACATCTTCATCACAGGCAAAACGCCACTAGAGCGATCCTCGATACCCTTGATAGGCTCACCGCGAGCACGAAGTTTCGACAAGTTAAACGCAACGCCACCACCGATGGACGACAAATAAGCAGCGTACTCTTGTGCACGGGAAATTGCCTGCAGTGAGTCGTCTATTTCGTCCATGAAGCAGCTCACAAGTTCGCCAGCACGCTTGCGTCCAGCGTTGAGGAATGTGGGTGTTGCAGGTTGGTATTCTTGGCTAATCATAACGTTTACGAATAGGTGTGCTGAATCAACACTGCCCTGTGCAAGGTAGAGGGCACAGGAAGCGATACGGTCTTCATACCGCTCGAGGTATTGGGAGCCATCGTCGGTTTTCAGGGCGTAGTCGTGGTAAAACTTGTAGGCACTCATGTAGGAACCGAAACGAAATTTGCGTGCGTAGGCAGATTCAAACACACTCACCAAATCGGACTCGCTGTACATTTCGAAGAAGTCGACGTAGTAGTCTTTATCCACAAAGTAGTGTATCTTGTCCGCCAAGGTGGGGAACACCATCATGTTTGGGTTAACGTGGTTCACAAAGTATGAGCGAACAGCGTCCTTGTCCTTCTCCACATTGAGGGAATCGTCATCTTTGTGTAGCGTTATTTGGTTGTTGAGTGCAATCCACGGGCTTTCTAGCATCCCTGTCTCCTTGGGAACACGAAGTAGCTGGAGGTAGTAGCAGGCACGCACGGATTATGCACCCCTCCCCTTCATACGTAAGTGTTGTCGTTGTTGTAATCGTTGTCGTAGGTAACGTTTTTCGTTGTTGCAATCGTTGTCGTAGGTAACGTTTTTCGTTGTTGCAATCGTTATCGTAGGTAACGTTTTTCGTTAGTATGTTGCCTCAGCGTCAAGTGCTAGGCGTTAGCGTTAGTGCTAGGCGTTAGCGTTGGTGCTAGGCGTTAGCGTTAGGCAAGGGGCGACGTAAGCCTGCTTTCATTTTCGAAACTATGGAGGTACTTCATGAAGGCAACCACGTCGTTAACGGTGCCAGCAAGCTCCCATTTAAGGGAGAGTTGAGCGTCCCACGCGTGGGCAATAATATCGGCGGCACGACCGTACTGATGCGTGCCCCAGTTTTTGTTGCCACTGCTTCCGATGGACAAAATATTTCGACCATTGTGCCCGTGATCCAGAAAGGCTTGCGTAATTTCGGGCACAACGCCAAAGCCGTCGGTGTAGGTGAGCATGTGGAACGGAGTACTGATGTTGGGGATGTTGCCCTTGCTGATGCGGTGGAAAACAAGGGCGTCCGAAGGTGTTTCGGGGGATTTGAGGCGAAGAAAAGCAAGGTGAACCTTGTCCACAAAACGCTTCACCTGCCCCGTACGGGACTCATACACAATATGCAACATGACGGTCTCCTGATAAAATAGTCTCCTAGTAAAATAGGCAGTGCACTATGAATTAACACGGGGGCTAATTGCCGTAAGCTGTTCCGGTTTGTACCCTGTGAGGTGCTCCACAACCTCGCCGTTCTCGTCGACTAAAACGATGGTTGGGAGTATGCGAACCATATATTTGCCAGCAAGCTCAGGACTTTCATACGCATCGATTTTGTCGTATTTGGTATTGTTTTCGGCAAACCAAGCCATAACATGGGCACAAGGTTCGCAGTCCGGTTTTGAGAAGAAAAGAATTTTCATGAGATACACCTACGGTTTTTTGTTATTTTTTGTCAAATATACAACTATTTTATTAAATATGCGACTATTTTTGCGGGTGG
The DNA here is from genome assembly GCA_947313825.1 of uncultured Deferribacteraceae bacterium. Lineage (GTDB taxonomy): Bacteria > Chrysiogenota > Deferribacteres > CAMZNJ01 > CAMZNJ01 > CAMZNJ01. The sequence continues at coordinate 7,240 of CAMZNJ010000049.1, forward strand.
TTAAGCTGAGCAAAATCTGTCTTGTTTGTTATGAAAAAGCTTCAAAAATGTGTCAAGCTGATAAATGATTGTTCGCCTAAAATCCACTTAAAATAAGGTTATGTTTTGGCATAAATCGGGCAACTTCCTGTGTGCCTATCGTGGCGAAATCTTGGTTGTGAAAAAGTATATTTTAGTGGTTGCCTTGGGTGTATTGGTGTCGTAAATATATTTATTTTATGCAGTTGCAGTGGTGATGTTTTAAAAGTAAATACTGCTTTGTCGTTCAGTAATTATGCACGTTTAAGCCTTGCTGGTCAAGGTTTTTTACAATACCGTAAAGCGGTATGAGATAGGTTTTTGGTTGGAACTGGCGTGGTTATTAGGGGTTGTCGGTGGGGCTCAAAATATTTTTACGATATTGTAAAAAGTAGGTGGGTGTGAGTGGTTTTTAGCGGGGGGATTCGACGAGGATTAATCGAGGATTAGTCCCTGTTGGGGTGGGGTATTTTGTTGTGTATGCGGGGTTTTGCCGCGGTTGAAATAAAAATGTTGTCGGAAGTTAAAATTTTGCTTGCATTTGTGTTTAAACTTTGCTAGTATTATCAACGCAGCAGGAAATTGATTGCTGTATTTTCCATTTAATATGGGGCTGTAGCTCAGCTGGGAGAGCATCGCCTTTGCAAGGCGAGGGTCGTCGGTTCGAACCCGTCCAGCTCCATACCTTTCTCCTTCTTCCACCTCCCGCGTTTCTTTTCCTGTTTCCACGTTTCTTCTCACCACCTCCCACATTTCTTCTCACCACTTCCCACGTTTCTTCTGTCGCCTCCCGCATTCTTCTTATGCTTCCACGTTCTTTTCACCACACACGCGAATACCTTACGCGAATACCTTACGCGAACAGTTTTCCTAAATCTGTTGGTATGTTCCATTAATGACCAACTCAATCCATGAACACTGTAGTCTTAGTTGTTGCAGGTGTTTTGTATGCGGCTGCATGCGTACTCTGTGGACGAGTGTGTTGCGTTGCGTTGCGTAGTGTGGTGCGTGCCGACTTGCATGCCACTGCTTACCTCATGTTGAGGACGAGTTTCACCTCTGTGGTGGATATTCCGAGTTCGCGTGCAATGTCGATGTTGCTGAGTCCTTCGTTGTGCAGTTTGATAACCTTGTCTCTCATGGATAGTTCTTGCAGTTGGGCGTTATGTTTGGCACTAATATTCTGCCCGCTATTTTGTCCGCTCGAGTGCGATTTTGTTCCTTGTCCTACTGTGCTTGTGGGGAGGTATTCGTCTTGGTCGATTACCCAGCTGAGGTCGCTTTCAGAGCTGTGTTCGTCGCGGTAGAGGGGATCCCTTACATTGTCGGCTAAGTTGTATTTGTTTTTGTTTATGTTGGTGTTAAGTGTTGATTTTTCGATGTTGTCGTCGTTTGGGAAACCGCGGTGAACCTGTACGTCGCGGTATGAGTTTTGTGGTCGCGGGCTTGTTATGCGTGGTTGTGGCGTAGGTTGCTGTGTATCGCTCATAATGTTGAGTGTTTCGCCTATTTCGTTGTTGGAGTATGGCGAGGCGGGTTTGATCCATGGCACGGGGTCGTCCATCTGTTGTGTTTCGTTCGGTGTTGGTCTTGTGTTGTAGCGTGGTTGTGATTGCGATTGTGCTTCGAGTTTTTGTTCCATTTCGAATACGGTTTCGGTGTGTTTTTGGTTTTGGTTACTGTTGTGTTTGTTGTATCTATCGTTTCCGCCGACCATGGGTTCAGTGGCTTTGATACGATCTTCCATGTGTGTCATGAGTAGTTCGAGTTTGTGTATTTTTGCGTCAACGAGTTCGGTGGTGTCTTCCAGTAGCATCTCTTTTTCGCGAATACTGCCTTCGAGTGAGGCGGCTATTTTTTCGGAATCGAGGACGATGGAACGCATCTCTTCCATAAAGTGTGCCACTTCGGCGGGGGATATTTCCATGCCCACAACTTTGCGACTGAGTCGTTGCATGCGTATTAGAATGAAGGCTACAATAAAGAGTAGTAGTAGAATAACAACATATAGAATCATCATTACTGTGTAAATATTCATGGTGAGTATGCCTCCATGGTGTTTGTTTAGTCGACGGTGGTGATGTGTTGCTGTTCGGTGAGCATTTTCATTGCTGCACGGTCGTGGTAGAATATGTACTTTGCGACCTCTTCACGCACGTCAGCGTCCATCTCCCAGAAAGAGCACTGCAGCCAAGTGGTGCCCGCCGTGTTTGTTGTAGCTTTCACTATATCACAGGGTAGCTGAAAAGTCATAGAAATATTGCCACTTCTGATGGGTAGTGTGAGCAGTAGGGAGCGACCTTGGGAAAGGTGTTCGTCGGGGGTGGCGTCATGGTTGGCGTCATGGTTGGCGTCGGGATTTCCGTCAACAGTCATGGTGATGTGTTGCAGGGATAGTGTGAGCCCTCGAGCGTGGGGGGAGTTGTCTTGGTTGGCGTTACCGTTACCGTTAGCGTTAGTGTTGTTTGCGAGGAGAGCCTCTTCAATCGCCTCTAAGCGGGTGTTGATGGACTGGATAGCCTGCAGAAGTATGTTAACGTATGCGGGAGCATCTGCCATGGAGAGGGGTGGGGAGTAGGATGATCTTGCCTGTTGGAGTGCGTGTTGGTTAAATTCGTGCACGTCGGCAACGATGATACCGCGTTCGCCGCCGTTGTTGTCCGTATGGGTTGCAAGGGGTTGGTACAGCACCTTGTGTGTGTGGTTGCAAATGTGTGTTGTGCTGGTGTTAGAGCCGTCAGAGCCGTCAGAGCCGTGAGGGTCTACGGTGTCGAACACTATGGTGCGTTCCTCCACGTTTTGCGTGTTGCCAAGGTAGTCGTATTGCAACGTGATGCTAAGTTGAGTCTGCTTGGCGTTGTGGAAGAATATGAGCAAGCCTTTCAGTGGGTTGTCGCCATTGTTGTTGTTGACGAATAGTGTTGATGGTTGTATGGCGTGGGGTAGTCGGATGTAGCCACTGCGAGTGTTGTTGTGTTTGCGGGTGTTGTTGATGGTTGCCATGACGTACAGCACTTGGCGTGGGAAATTGTTTCCCAGTATGAGTTTTGCACGTATGTTGTCCATTGTTTTCCCCCTTTCGTCTAGGTTGCGGTTTTTAGAGCTATGAATATTATTAGTGAGGCGAGTATGACGATGATGGATACGACGCTTAGTCGGTATGCAACTCGTTCGGAATAACGCATAATGTCAAACTTGTATCGCAACACTTCGTCGTCCACTTTGAGCAGTACAGAGATGGTTTCTTCGATGATACGTCTGTTTGTGTAGGCGTCTTCGAGGCTTTCGTATTCGACCACGTTACCCATGTAGATTATTGTGGAGTGTACGAGAACGAATAGTTGCTGCTGTACGTAGTTAAATTTTGGTACAAAGTGGTAGCTGGGTATTTTGATGAGTTCCGGTAGCATGTTGAATTGTTGTTTTTTCGTCCAGTCTTTGACAGCTGAGGGGATATCTTCCATGTCGGGCACTTCGTCGAGTGTTTCGAGTATGCTGCTGACATGGCTGGTGTAGGCGTGTACGAGTTCGGGTATGGAGCTTGTGCGAACTTTGATCATCTGTCGTTTGTAGTCGGTACGCTTTAGGAAGTTTGCGATGAGCACTTTCCCTGCAGGTACGCTTGTGCCTTTACGGCGTCGCGAGGCTCCTGCTTCTTTTGTGCCTGATCTCATGAGGTGTTCGGTGATTTCGTCAACGGAAAAGATATTGGCTGTTGGTGAGGAGAGTATCTCTTTGAGGGAGGCGGATATGTAGTTGTTGGTGAAGAGGAATAGGTGTTCCACATTTTCGTCGTTCATTGTGCGTAGGATTTCGGAGGCTAGTGATGGTGGGTATTCCCCTTCATCGTTTACAAGTTCTACCCACACGAGTGCTTTGGCATCAGGGTTGCGGGCATTTGCCCAGATTTCGACACGTCTTTTCCCTGTAATTTCGGAGATGTTGTAGTGTTGGCTATAGCTGAAGTACGACAGTATTTCGCTAGCGATGCGATAGAATGGTGTTAGGGAGATAACGAGCAGTCGTTCGTATGTTATTTTTTCGGGTGTTTGGTTGGTTTCGGGGCTACTCATAGGTGTACACCTCCACACGTCGGTTGCCTTTCGGTTTGTAGTAAGTGTCGGTGTAGGCGGGGAGGGCACTGCCAAACCCGACAACGGTTATTTGGTTGTCTTTGGCACCTTTGGACTTCAGGTATGCGGCGACTTTGTTGGCACGTTGAGTTGATAAGGTGTCAACCATGCTGGGGGTCAGGTGAGTGTTGCTATCGGGTGCACCTTCGATAAAGCCAACTTCGCCATAACCGGCAACAAAGTATTGCACATTACCTTTGATGAGGAGGGGGAGTATGTTTAGCTCGGCGGTATTTTCGTAATCGAGGGAGTTGGGCATGAAGTGGATTTCGGCAACAAGGGTCATGGTTGGGGTGTTGTTATCGCCGTTTCTGTTAGCCATGCTGTTTAGGGGTGTTGTATCGGTTAGGGCAGGGTTAGTGTTGTCGTTACTGGTTGTGCCGTCAATGGCGGGCATGATGGTGGAGTAGCTACTGTACGCGGGTTCGGGGATGGCTATGTTGAATTGGAGAGTATCGGTGGTATCTTCAAGGTTGCCCACAACGGGCACCTCTTCGAGGGAGATAACTTGCCATCCGTTTAGGGCTGCCATACTGCTGGCACTGGAGGGGGTGGAGGCGAAGACGCGGATGGTTGTTTTGTAGTTTGTTGTAGTGTGGGACACGGTTAGCTTGTACTGTTTGAACGGGATGGCAACAGCCAAGGAGGTACTACCGCCACCAAATATAAGGGCGGAAGCTAAGATTATGCTGAGCATCTTGAGGGGGGAGTGGACCATAATTATTACCTTGAATGTTGTAATCGGACATGGCTTTTTGGTAATTGCCATTGCCGTTTGGGTATGTTTTTAGTACTTTTATCTCTGCGATAATGTCGTCGCCACCGTTGTAGTAGAGGTATGCGTCGGGGAGGAGTTGCGAAACGGTAATGTACCTTTTTTCAACAGTATTCACCTCGTAAACATAAATATCCCCTCGGGCAGCTGTTGTGAAGGTGAGCAGTGCCACAAGCAGTGCCACAAGCAGTGCCAGGACGATGCGGGGTGCCGTAGGTGTGGTCGTGTGTGGTGGCATTTGTGCTGAGTGTTGTTGTGAGCCCATGTTAGTACCCTGCTGTCCTGTTGGTATCCTGTTGTTGCCCTAGTTGTGTTTGTTGCGGTGCTGTGCTCTGCTCTATCATCTTGTAAATGGTGGCGATGAATTCATTTTGTCGAAGGGGTTTACGCATAAAGGTGTACTTGAGTCCCTCAGGGAGCAGAGCAGTGTTGAGGGCATCCACTTTGGAGGAGATAAATATTATGGGCTTGTTGTTACCCTGTTTAAGCAATTTAAGTGCCAACATTTCGCCACTACCGTGTTCCATGACAATATCGATTACGTAGAGGTCGAAATGTTCGGGGCTTTTCAGTGTTGAGATTGGATCGGAGAAGAGTGAGCATGAGAGCCCGTCTTCATTCTCTAAAAGAGATTTGATGTTTCGCCTGTCGGAAGAGGAGTCCTCAACGATGGCGATGTGAGTGCCTTGGGATTGGAGGCTCCCAGTGAGGCTGTCTTTAGTACGACAGTTGCGATCTTCAAGACCAGAAAACAGGGCTCGTTTATCTTTATCTTCCAAGGCAAGGACAACAGATTCGATATCAACAATGAGGCACACCTGACCGTTGCCGAGAATAGTGGCACCAGAAAACCCTGTAACCTTGCTCATTCCGAAGTAGTGGTTGATGGGCTTAACAACAATCTCCTCCTGAGTCATAACCTTATCCACAAGAACGCCAATGCTTTTATGACTAACATTCAAAATAATTAAGGCGTAATTGTTGCCGTGTTGGTAGGAGTCGATATCGTACAAAGTCTTCAGTATTAAAATAGGGATGGTTTGCTCGCGAAGACGGTAGAAACAGGAGCCGTCAAACATGGTTATTTCATCAAAGGAGATGTTGGCAACTTCAGTAACAGCGTGAAGGGGGAGGGCGAAAGGGTCGCCACCAACGTCCACAATAATCGCGTCGATAATGGCAAGGGTTAGGGGCAACCGTATGTCAAAGGTTGTGCCCTTATTGGGGGTGCTATGGATGGTAATGCTACCACTAAGGGCGTAAATACTGCTACGGACAATATCCATGCCAACGCCACGACCAGAAACATTAGTTACATCTTTGGCAGTGGAGAAGCCCGGCTCAAAAATCAGATTGAAAACCTCTTTGTCCGACATGAGCTCGCCACTCTCAATTAAACCGTTAGCGATACCTTTCGCAATAATAGTGTCGCGATGAAGCCCCCTGCCGTCGTCCGTAATGGTAATGTTTGCAAAAACCTTGTCGTAACTGGCAGCAATGGTAACGGTGCCCTCAGCTGTTTTGCCCAAGGCAAGTCGTTCGTCGGGGTGCTCGAGACCATGATCACAGGCGTTGCGAATAATGTGGATGAGGGGATCCGTGAGGTATTCGATAATGCTACGGTCGATACCTGTTGTTTCGCCACTTATCTCTAGGTTGATGGGTTTGTTTAGCTTGCGTGAAAGATCGCGAACAAGGCGTGGGAATCGGCGGAAGATGGTGCCGATGGGAACAAGACGCATCTTCGTTGTGGAGAGCTGTAGCTCGGTGGTGAGGGATGATACCTCCGAAACAACGGTGGACACCTCCTCCTGCAAGTAGGCACTACCAATCTTCTCATTAATCTTGCTATGGAGGAGGTTGAGGCGGTTGCGGGCGATAACAAGCTCGCCGATAAGGTCGGACGCCTCCTCAAGGTTCAGGATGGAAACGCGGACGGAATCTTTCCTGTCGAGGGGGTTACTGTTGGCATCGGGCATGGTAGCGTCGGGGGTGGCGTCGTTGTTCGCCGTGCTGGTGTTCGCCATGGTAGCGTCGGGGGTGTTGGCGTCGGGGGTGCTGGCGTCGGGTGTGGCGTCGTTGTCAGAGGGTGTAGGCGGGGTATGGGCGTTGTTCAGGGCGTCCATAACATCTTTGTCGGCAAGGGTGCCTTCGTTGCGTGAGGCGAATTCGAGTAGCCGTTCGAGTTCGTCGGCAAATCCGAGTAGAACATCGGTGTGCAGGTCGCTGTAGGGAATTTCGCCGGTGCGAATCTTGTTGAGTAGGTCTTCCGCACAGTGTGTTAATTGGGCAATGGGTAGCATCCCCAAGAAAGAGGAGGAGCCTTTGATGGTGTGAGCCGTACGGAATACTTTGTTCAGGGCTTCGGTACTAGATCGGTCTGAGTCGAGGGCTAAAATGTTGTCGATTAAGTCTTCGCCTAGATCAGAGGCTTCTTCTAAGAAGGCTTGGACAAGTGTTTCATCGTTATCTATCACCTGTTGACGCTCCGTGTAAGCAGTATGGCGTTGCAGTGCTGGCTTAGTGTTGGTGTTGGTGTTAGCGCATGCCGAGGAGTTTGCTTATTTTTTCTTCGATAACTTCTTGTGTAAACGGTTTAACGGCATAATTATCCACGCCGCTACGTAGTGCGTTTAGGATATCGTCTTTGGCATTTTCAGTTGTAACCATTAGGATAGGTGTTTTGCTGAGTTTTTCATCCCCACGCACAGCTTTGACTAGTGCTAGTCCGTCCATTTCGGGCATATTCCAGTCGGTAACAATGAGGTCGATGTGTTCGCGATGCAGTATTTCCAGTGCATCTTTACCGTCTCCAGCTTCGAAAAGCGTGCCCATGCCTATTTTTTCCAGTATATTTATGATAATGCGACGCATGGTGTAAGAGTCGTCTACTATTAGGGCAGATTTTTGTGCAAATTGTGACATAAGTGTTATCCTCTCAGTTGTTGAATTCTATCTGTTTTGCTCATAATAGCTTTTATTCGGAATGCGAAATACCCGTCAACAATAACAACTTCACCGCGGGCGATAGCTTTGTCGCCGATGGTGAGTTGGATGAGGTCGTCGGCGTATTCATCTAGCTCTATGATATTGCCGGGGGAGAGCCCGAGAACATCTTTGAGAAACAGTTTGCTTGTGCCCATGCGAATGCTAACAGGGACTTCCACATCTAGGAGCATGTTTAGGTTCCGCGTAGGGACGCTGTCGTCGGTGGTATCGTCGATTATGTTGCTAGACGTTCCTCTGTTTTTAGGAGGGGCGGCGATATCAACAATGCTGTCGTTAGTCGTGCTGTCGTCAGCAGTGTTGTCGCCACCAAGGTTGTTAATCTCTTCGGGGGTAAAGGCGTTGTCGTCGCTTAGGTTGTCGTCGGACAAAATATCGTCAAAATCCATTGCCATTGTGGTGCTCCTTGCGTACTTTACGCGTATGGTTGGCTACAGGCTACAGGCGGGTGTTAAGGCTGTTCGGAAGGGGTAGGTGCCTTGGGGTTGCAAGAGTGGTTTGCCTATGAGAGTTCTGTGTAGTCGTCTTCAGTTAAAATATAGGTCAGTTTCACCGCTTTTTTAGAGCCGTAAATGCCTGCTTCGCCGTAGTATTTTAGTTTGTTGTTGATGTACACACTGAGGGGGCGGTCGCTCTTTTTGGGTAGAACAATGAGGTCGCCCTCTTCAAGGTCGATAATTTTGCCCAGTTGAGCTTGGAGTTGTCCAACTTCGACAAAAAGTGTAACTTTGATATCGGAAACAAGGGAAAGCATTTGCAGGGAATTCTCGCCTATGCGACCATGGGTTGTGCCCATCATCCAGTCTTGGGAGTTGATTTTGCTCAGGATAGGCTCTAAAACAAGGGCAGGAATACAAATATTTATCATACCTGAAGCTTCGCCAAAGCGAACCTCAAACGTAATAAGAACAACAACTTCCGTTTGGGAAACAACCTGAACAATATGGGGCGAATTCTCCGAAACCTCTTTCTTGAAGCGAATATTAGGAACAATCTGTTTCCAAGCATCTTCGAGATCTTTCAAAACAATATTGATAACATTATCGACGATATATTTCTCCAAAGAGGTCATTTCGCGGGTAGTGAAGAGGGGGGAACCCTGACCGCCAAGGAGCTTGTCGATAATGGGGAAAACAAGGGACGGGTTTATCTCTAAAACAGCGTTGCCCTGAAGGGGTATCATGCTGATAATGTTGAAGCTGGTGGGATCGGGCAAAGACATGAGGAACTCGCCGTAAGTCATCTGATCCACGGATAACAAAGAAATATCGGTGATGGTGCGTAAGAAACCTGATAAATCTGACGAAAAATTGCGTGCAAATTTATCGTGAAGGTTGCGTAAGGAGCGAATCTGCTCTTTGGACACACGGTCGGGACGACGAAAATCGTACAGGGCAACACGACGACTAGGACTGACCTTCATAGCACGACTAGCATCAATATCAACGGCCTGCATGGGATCAGAAGAACCGTCAATATCGTCCTGTTCGCCAATGTCCTCAATGGTGGACATCAGAGCATCAATCTCTTCCTGACTCAGAATGTCTGACATGGACTCTCCTTGTTGCGGTGCTGCAACTGTGCGAGTCGCAATATGCAACAGGCAATATGCAACAGGCTGTATGCAACAGGCTGTAGGTGTGGGGTATCCCCCAATCATGGACGTAAAACCGGTTGTCTCGGTTATTATAGTGCAAAAAAAATCTGATTGCAACCAAAGACGGCAACACTTTTGCGGGTAGGTTAGTTTTAGTCGAGTTATTTGTGGTGGTGCTTCGCTCTAACTTGAGCCCCGAACAGCCAGCCGTGAGCCCCGAGCCCCGAACCCCGAGCCGTGAGCCCCGAACAGCCAGCCGTGAGCCCCGAACCGTGAGCCCCGAACCGTGAGCCCCGAGCCGTGAGCCCCGAACAGCCAGCCGTGAGCCCCGAGCCGTGAGCCCCGAACCGTGAGCCCCGAGCCGTGAGCCCCGAACAGCCAGCCGTGAGCCCCGAACCGTGAGCCGTGAGCCCAAACCGTGAGCCCCGAGCCTAGTCGAGAACTAGTTTTTTGCGTAGGCGACTAACAGCTTTGGAGTGTATCTGAGATACGCGAGATTCGGTAACGCCGAGCACTTCGGCAACTTCGCTCATGGTGAGGTCTTCCACGTAATAGAGGGAGAGAACCTGTTGTTCTTTTTCGCCGAGGGTTGCAACCTCTGTGGACACTTTTTTGATGAGGTCGCTACGTAACGTGGAGTCTTCGGGAGAGATGTCGTTGCTACGGATAAAGTCTTTCAGCATGGTATCGGATGAGGCTGAAATGCTGTCTTCAAGGGAGGCGGTAATGGATCGTACTTTCATGTCCATGAGTTTATAGATTTCGTCGAGTTCGATGTTAAAGTGTTGCGAGACCTCTTCGTATGTGGGGACGCGGTTGAGTTGGGCGGTGAGTTCTTCGATGTGTCGTTCGATGACTTTTAGGCGTGTACGGACGTTGCGTGGTAAGACGTCCATATTGCGAAGGGCGTCGATCATGGCACCTTTGACACGTTTTTCGGCGTAAGCGTGGAAGCTAGCACCTTTGGATTTGTCGTATCGTGCCATGGATTCCATGAGTCCGAGTGATGCTGCCGAGTAGAGCTCTTGTTGCTCCACACTGCTGGGCAGGTTTGCACTCATCTTAATTACCCAAGATTTAATTCGTGGAAGGAAAGAGACTAAAACCTCTTCACGTTCTTCCGCTGTAAAGGTATCCACTATTTTGTTACCAACCTCGTTGCGTACTATATTATTTTCCAGTAATTTTTCAGTATCTGCTCAATATAGCCGAAAAGGATTCTAGCGACGAACAGAACAATGATGAATAGTACGAAATCACGAAACAGGCTAGTGATGGTAAATTGGTCGTTCATCAGTTTGTAGACAAAAGATATGATATAAACTAGTGAGGCGATTAAAATAGGGTAGTATTTTAGGCTTGATATCATTTCATTATCCTCCTGAGCATGCTGGAGATACCGACTTTGTCCTTGTTGTATCGTGTGCCAGTAATCTTGTGTGCTATCTCTTTGGTATCTCTAGCAAAAACCGAGCCAGAGTCGAGGGCACTAATGGGTTTTTGTGAGCGAGCAGCACGGCGAACACCAAAATCTTCGCGAACATTGCCGAGGAATTCTAAGTCAAGATTGAGGAATCGCTTAACAACGCCACGTAAGGATTCGTAAATGGAGATGGAGGAGCTCTGAGTGTCAACGCGGTTCATGACCAAGGATATTTTGGAAACGTGGTGATCGCGGGTAATGAGCTTCATGAAGGCGTAGGCGTCGGTAATGGCGGTGGGCTCGGGGTTGGTGATAACAATAACTTGATCGGCGATGACGGAAAACTGCATAATGCGATCGCTAATGCCGGCACCGTTGTCGAATAAAATGTAGTCGTAAGCTTTGTCGAGACGAATAAAAATATCCACAATTTTGTCGAAGTCAACACTATCGATTTGGCTGAAGTTCGCCATACCTGAGGAGGCGGGGAGGACGTCGAAGCCGTAAATATTGCGAATGATGATATCGTCGAGGGTAGCGTCCCCAGCGAGGTAGTCGTCAACAGAGGCACTAACGGAAAGGGAGAGCATGATGTCGATATTGGCGAGACCGAGGTCAGCGTCAAAAACTAGCACACGTTTTTTGAGGTGAGCAAGCCAGAAGGCAAGGTTAACAACAAAGCTTGTTTTGCCAACACCACCCTTGCCGCTAGCGATGGAGATGTATGTGGCTGCATGCTCTTGTTCCCAGTAGGTTCTCTTTAATTCAAACGCTTGGTCTTTCATGAGTTGCTCCAAAGTAGACTATCAGTGTTTAGGATACTGCCAGTAATCTTAGCAATATCGGGTATCTCAATATCGTCGGGAACATTTTGCCCAGTGGAGAGGAATAGTAGGGGAGTATTGTACCGCGTTGGGATATTGAGGAGGGGTGCAAAATGTTTCGTTTCGTCTAACTTTGTAAATATAACATAATTCGGGGTCAATATTCTATAACTTTTAAAAACATCTTCCATTTCGCTGTGATTTGAGGACATGGACATCACCATGGCGATATCCATATTGGCGGAATCGCCTAGAACATCGCGAATGCTAGCAATCTCATCTTTGTCGAACTGACCGCGACCCATGGAGTCGATTAAGATATGATCAACATCTTGGCATTTCTGAAAGGCGTCTTGTAATTCTCGGGCGTTGGAGGCGATATAAATGGGAGCATTAACAATATCAGCGTAGGTGCGAAGCTGATCAACGGCACCGATACGAAAGTTGTCGATGGTGATTAATGCCACCTTCTTCTGCATCTTGAGCGACAGGGTAGCTGCCATTTTGGCGATGGTAGTTGTTTTCCCCACACCTGTGGGACCAACGAGGGCAATAACTTTGTTCTGAGGGTTGGTGTAGTAGTCGCTCTTAACGGGAACAAGGTGTGTGATACATTCCAGAATAAGGTTTTGAAGCTGTTCGTTGCTGAGGTTTTCAAGGTTCATGGAATCCATGCGACTCAAATACCGCCACACAACTTCCTCATGGATACCTTTGTTTATCATGGTGGACATCATGGAGTTGAGGATGGGGTTGCTAAGGGTGCCCATAGGAGCAGTAGTTGCGGGGGGAGTGGGAGCTGTGGCGTGCTGAGGGGTCCAAATAAATTCCGGCACTTGATTGGCAGAATTGGCAGAATTGGCAGAATTGGTAGAATCGGCAGAATCGGCAGAATCGGCAGAATTGGCAGAATCGGCAGTATCGGGGGTAAGGGGGGGATTAGCCGACGGAGCACTAGCCGGAGCACTAGCCGGAGCACTAGCCGGAGCACTAGCCGGAGCACTAGCCGGAGCACTAGCCGACGGAGTATTAATGGTGCGTAGGGAGTGGAGCTCATCCTTAATGAGGGTTATCTCGGTGAGGAGGTTCTCAAACTGTTGCAACCCGATGGTGTTGATGGCGGAGGCGAAGGGGGATACGGTAGGGGGGGCGGTCATGGTTGCGGACGTTGATGGGTAGTGGTGTGCGGGGTAGTGGGGGGCACTCTGGTGCGTAGGGTACGGTGCGGGGTAAGGCTGAGGTGCCTGATAGGGAGCGGAGTAGTGTGCTTGGTACGGCACAGGTGCAGGCACAGGTGCAGGTTGAGCAGGGTAGGAGGGCACAGGGGCAGCCTCGCGGTATGGCTCAGATGTATGGTGTGGGGGCATGGGTGCCACAGCTGGGGAGGGTGCGTTACCGTTGCCACCACTGTTGCTGTTACTGTTGCCGTTGCCGTTGCCGTTGCCGTTGCCGTTGCCACCACTGTTGCCGTTGCCGTTGCCGTTGCGACGGCGTGAACGAGCAGTGGACAAGGGGGAGTCCACGGCTGCCGTTACCTCTATCATGGGTCGCGACAGTAGCCCCAGAACACTATTGCGACTAATTCGTCTTGTGCCGAGTATTATTGCGTTTTCGCCTAAGTCTTTCCGTATGGTAGGGATGGCGTCTTTCATATCGGCTACTTCATACTTTTTGATAATCACTGGTGTTGTATCCCCTTCAAGCTTGCTTTATATTTATTTATTTATATTTATTTGTTGTTATTGTGTTGCACCTTGCATTTCAACTTCAATGCGTCCTACGAGGTCGAGTTTGACTGTTTCGCTAATTTCGTTGTGTGAGATGATGTGCAGGTCGGACACGGCGTATTTCGACACAAAGCGGTAAAACGCAAAACGCAATGGTGGTGAGATAACGAGTACAACGGGTAGTCCTTCCCCTTTGAGTTTTTCGGAGAATTCGCCAATGGCGGCGAGCACGCGTTGTCCGAGGGTTGGATCCATGATGATTTCGTTCCCTTCGTCCCCTTTTTGAATACTTTTGGCAAGGTGGTGCTCTAGTGCTGATGGTAGTGTGAATACTTTGAGGACGCTCCCGTCGGAAACAAGTCCTTCAGTGATATTGTGCCTGAGGGCGTAGCGAACTTTTTCGGTGAGGTATTCCACATCTTTGTTTACTTCGCCGTAATTTGATAGTGTTTCGAGTATGGTTTGAATGTTTCGTATGGAAACTTTTTCTTCAAGAAGGTTTTGCAGTACGCGTGTGATGACAGACATGTCCACGGTTCCCAGTGCATCTTCCACCATTTTGGCGTTCTGTTCTTTGAGGTTATCCAGCAGTGTTTGCACCTCTTGTCGTCCAAGGAGTTCTTTGGCGTTGGCTTTTACAACTTCAGCGAGGTGTGTGGAAATAACTGTTACGGAATCCACAACCATCATGCCAAGGCTTTCCGCTAGATCTTTTTGGTCGGGATCGATCCATTTGGCGTCAAGTCCGTATGCGGGATCTTTGGTGGATACGCCTTCAATCTCATCGAGGGAGCCTTGTCCTTCCATGGCGAGGTGTTTGCTGGGGAGGATGGTGCCTGAGGCACGATTGACACCTTTGATGAGTATCTGATAGCTATTCACGTCGAGGGAGAGGTTGTCTTTGATGCGAACGGGGGGCACGATAAATCCGAGGTCGCTAGCGATTTGGCGACGAATACTTTTTATGCGTGTGAGGAGGCTTCCCCCTTGAGATTCGTCCACAAGCTGGATAAGTGCGTAACCAACGGTTAGTTCCATGGTGTCCATTGAGAGGAGGTCTTTGAGTTCGTCCTCCTCATTTTTGGGCTCAGCATCAGCATCATCCTGTTCTTTGGTGGTGGTGGCAGTATCTTGTTGGGGGGCGAGAAGTTGCCGTCGGTAAAGCCAACCACCACCTAGGAGCAGTCCGCCGAGCATGAAGAACGGTAGTTTGGGCATTCCAGGGATAATGGCGAACGCGGTCATAATTCCGCCAGCAATCATGAGGATACTGTAGGATGGTGCAAGTTGTTTGGCAAGGGTGGTGGCGAACTTAGTACCGTCGTCGCTTGCCTCACGGGTAACAATAATACCGGTGGACACAGACACAATAATTGCGGGTATCTGCGAAACAAGACCGTCGCCAACGGTGAGGATGGCGTAAGTTCCCAAGGCATCGCCAACGCCCATGTTAAACTGAGTAACACCGATAACAACACCAGCAATAATATTGATGGACGTAATGAGTAGTCCGGCAATGGAGTCGCCACGGACAAACTTAGCAGCACCATCCATGGCTCCGTAAAACTCTGCCTCTTGGCGAACGCGAGTACGGCGAATAGTTGCTTCAGCATCGTCAATGGAGCCAGCGTTAAGATCGGCATCGATGGCCATCTGCTTACCAGGCATGGAGTCCAGCGTAAAGCGGGCTGCAACCTCAGCAACACGCGTTGCACCTTTGGTGATAACAACAAAGTTGATGATAATGAATATGAGGAACAGGATAATCCCCACCATGACGTTGCCGCCGGCAACAAATTCGCCGAAAGACTGAATAACAGCACCAGAAGACGACGTGCCTTCATGACCGTTGGACAAAATTACCCTAGTGGTGGCAACGTTGAGGGAGAGGCGGAAGATAGTTGTCATGAGTAGTACAAAGGGGAACAGGGAGAAGTCCAAAGGCTCCTTCACCGACAGGGCAACAAGGAGGATAATAATGCTGACGGTGATGCTGATGGTGAGGAGGATGTCGAGGAAGAATACGGGCATGGGGATAAAAAAGGCAGCAAGGATTAGGATAATACTCGCTATCAAAATTAAGTCAGAATTGAAGATTACTCCCCGCACATTAGCAGGAATAAACCCCAATATATTATTTAAAATGCTGCCCATTCGGCTACACCCCTATTAAACACAAAACCCTTAATAATCAATAATAACAGTACTGACAGGGAAAAGCAACACAAAATAATCACCAACCGAATAAGATTGGCGAAGGGAGGCTGTGGGGGGGGATGGGCATGGAGAAAAATATTGCAAAAGACGAACAGAGTCGCAACCTCAAGGAGGACAAAACAGGGAAAAACAGGGAAAGGACTAAACAATTTAAAGGTTTAAATGAATGCTATTCTGTTATATACTTCAAAGGAACAGAAACGTGAACACAAAAGGCAACGGTGCAGAACGGTGCAGAATGGTGCAGAACAGTGCAGAACAGTGCAGAACGGGAGCAAAACAGAATGAACATGGCAACTCAAACAAAATCAAACACAACAAAAATAAAAACTGTGCTAGCAATGCTAATCGTGCTAACAGCGACGCTACTAACAGCCTGCGGGGGCAACAAAGATGAAGAACAAAACAATATCCTCGAAGGGAAGTTCGACGAAGGAGACCCAGCAGTAATCGCCATCCCCATTGCCATACATACGGTCAACATGCTCAATAACCAATTCCGAGTGGGGCACAGCCAACTAAAATGCGACACCACAGGGTGCACAGCCAGCGGAAGTGCCTTGGGCGACACACTAACAATACTGTTCGACAACTACACATCAGGGTACTCAGCCTTCACAGGAACAGTCGCCGTCGACAGCTCAGGCGAAAACCCTAGCCTGCAGTCCTCAGACCTCAAAACCACAGTTTTCAGGCAGTTCGCACAATCCGACCACACCATTACGCTCACAAATATCAAACTCACCAACACAGGAAAAATCATCGACGGACTCGCCACACTAGACGGATCAGTACAAAGTGCCGCCAAAATGGAGAACGACCAAAGTGTGTTCTTTACATACGCAACCCTAGCAGCAAGCTATGCACTAGTAAACAACGTGAGCCGAATCTGCACAGGGGAGAAATGTGCCTCCAAAGATCGACTCCACGCCATCGTCAACAGCTCCAAAGGGAACAAAACAACCCTCTCGCAAACCCGTACGTACAACATGACAGGCATTGCAACATACTTGAACGAAACCATGGGCAACTTCCAACTCAAACACAGCCAAAATACGGAAAACCTTACGCAAAATAAACTTGTCAGCAACCTCGTAAACAACGATGTCTACCTCAAATACAACATATACGAAATGAGTGGAGTGGCAAGGCTTGACCAAGATGAAACTACGTTTGAGGGTGTGAGCCTGCTTCGCCGACAGTCGCAATATCAGCGAAACGAAACACTCATGAACCTCAAAGGACGGGCACTGTTCAGAGATAATTACGTAACATTTGTGGAGAGTTCGTCGCAATGCACGCACCTCACCAATGCATTCCACGTGCTGAAGGCAACACCTGTGCCACAAAATATTGCAAAACGGTATGAAGAGTTCGGCGAAATACTGTACCTGCAAACGGACCTGTCCGGATCGGGAGGCAGCGACATCACACTAATGATCAAACGCGAACCACTCGACAAATGCGACAGTGGGGCACCAATCTTCCAAATAATAGGACCCGTGGACGGACTCATCGGTGGCAGTGCAACACTCAGCAATCCGAATGTCAACGGTGGCGAACCATGGTCGATGGACGAGCTGTTCCTGAACATCTACTACGATCCGTACGTTATCAGTAACACGGCTCAGATTAGCACGTACTTCTACAAGTAGCGGTGGCGTTAGTCGGCGTTGGTCGTTGGCATGTGGCGTGGCGGTGGTGTGTAAAATAGTGGTTGCATTTGTGTGCAATATGTTGTATAATTGTGCTTACGTTACTTTCTTTGGGTATCGTATTCATTTGGAGAGATGGCCGAGTCAGGCTTAAGGCGCACGCCTGGAAAGTGTGTGTACGGGTCAAATCGTACCGAGGGTTCGAATCCCTCTCTCTCCGTTCCTTTTTCCCCCTCTCATTTTCATGAACGTGGTACACGTGGTACGTAGGTACGTAATACGTAATGCAATGATCCCCTAGCGTAGCAGTATCCCCATTTTTCTTGATCGTATGACGCTTGCCCCCCGCCTTTGGAAACATCAAACATGTTGACCCCATGCACCACCACAACTGCAACTCCTCACAGCTATGCTCCAGCCACCACAATAATTATGGCAAGGTCTATGCTTGTGGTGGTATTTGGACACGTGGTAACATATGTTAGTTGGTATGGACGGTAGTAATATTT
>CAMZNJ010000050.1 GCA_947313825.1 uncultured Deferribacteraceae bacterium
GGGTGGAAGGATTCGAACCTCCGATCATGGGACCAAAACCCACTGCCTTGCCAGCTTGGCTACACCCCAGAAAGCTCAGTAACTGAGTAAACGATACTTAACGTTTGGCACTGTGGTTGAGTTACGCGTAAAACAAGTATCAGTTAAGTATCACTTAAGTATAAGTAGTGCCAACGTCTGACACTATAGCACTAATTCCCTCCTTAGTCAAGAGAAAAAACGGCACCTGCATATTTTTTCCACACACTCCCCCAGAGCTCAATTGACTCAACAACAATAATTTGCTATGATAAGTTTTGTTTTACATACCCAAAATTTACTCGGAGGTCTTTTATGTTATACTTTTGGTTAGGAATAGCATTCCTAATAATCGGTTACTTCACCTATGGCAAGTTCATCGAACACATCTTCAAAGTGAACAGCACTAACCCCACAGCACTAGACAAAAATCGCGACGGCGTCGATTATGTCGACATGCCCCTGTGGAAAATAACCCTCATTCAACTGCTCAACATTGCTGGTTTGGGACCCATTTATGGTCCTATTGCGGGGATACTTTTTGGACCAGCGGCATTCTTATGGATAGCATTAGGTGCGGTTCTCATTGGTGGCGTCCATGACTTCATTAGTGGCACAATCTCCACACGCAACAACGGTCGTACCATCGGCGAACTTGTTGGCAAGTATATGGGTGGTTCAGCGTTATTGTTAATGCGTGGTTTTAGTATCCTTTTGTTGATGCTTTTGGCCGTTGTGTTTTCTCGCGGTCCAGCCGATATTTTGTCGTCCTACACCGGTATTTCTGCGTTTACCCTATTTATTATCGTCATCGTCTACTACTTCATTGCGACCATGCTACCCATTAACAAAATTATCGGCAGGGCGTACCCGTTTTTCGGATTGCTACTGTTAGTGATGGCTGTGTTAATTATTGCGACTCTAACCCTTGGTGGCTACAGTATCCCCACCGGCAGTGTTTTCAGTAGCATGCACCCTGCTGGTTTGGCAATATTTCCGTTCCTCTTTGTTACCATCTCTTGTGGTGCTGTTAGTGGTTTTCATGCTACTCAGTCGCCCATGATGGCACGCTGTGTTCGCAACGAGCTCCAACTTCGCAAGGCGTTCTACGGTGCCATGATTTTGGAGGCGATGATTGCTATGGTTTGGGCTGCTGGTACTATTGCGTTTTTCGGTTCGTACGAGGCGGCCGGCAAGGCAGGCACACAGCCTGAGATTATCAAAACCATGTCCATTACTCTCCTTGGAGCCATTGGTACATGGATGGTTATTTTAGGTGTAGTAATCGCTCCCATTACGTCGGGGGATACTTGCTACCGCGTTTTACGCCTAACCTTGGCTGATATCTTCAAGATTAGTCAGGTAACTATCAAAAGTCGATTGATGCTTGCTGTGCCACTGTTTGCGACAGGTTTTGCCCTGTATTTCATCGATTTCAATGTTTTGTGGCGTTACTTCACATGGTCGAATCAGACCTTGGCTGCCATTACCCTGTGGCTTGGAACTGCCTACCTTATTCGTCATAACTACCGTTATTTCTTGGTTGCGGCCATCCCAGCCACATTTTTGACATCAGTATCGATAACCTACCTACTCGTTGCCCCCGAGGGGTTTAGGTTGCCTTATGGTGTTAGTGTTGCTGGTGGTGTTAGCTTCGCCTTGGCAGTGTTTGCTTGGTCTGTGTACAAGCTTTGGGTTGCCCATAAAGCGGCTTCCACTACAATTGCCCCTGATGGTGAGCCCGGCACCTAGGTGCAGGCATCTAGGTGCAGGCATCTACATAAGTAAATAGGGGGGGGCTGTCCACACAAATAAAGGGGCATTTTGCCCCCTCCTAGTTCTTTTGCGTCGTTTTTCACGTCCAAAACTCTACCAACACTATCTTGCGTGTTAGCCCTACTTCATTAGCTCAATCTTCACCTTCATGGCACTAACCATGCCAGCATCAGCCAAACCCATAGAACGTGCCGTCGCTGAACCCCACTCAGAACCAACGCGGAAAGCCTCAGGAACAGCAGCACTCCAAGCACCATCATCCGAAAACAGATTACC